>NZ_JBWKIR010000001.1:0-301674 GCF_056432605.1 Streptomyces sp. NPDC045022 | reverse complement strand
CCGGGACCGGAGGCCGGACGCGGAGCCTCGGGGCTGCCGGGACCGGAGGCCGGACGCGGAGCCTCGGGGCTGCCGGGACCGGAGGCCGGACGCGGGGCCTCGGCCCGGACGCCGTGGGCCGATTCCTTCGCCCCGCTCGTACCGCCGACGCCGCCCGTTCCGCCGTCGTACGGTCCCGGGGTCTCGGCCTGGCGCCGCAGGATGGGCAACGAGGGACCGGGTGCGGCACCCGGCGCGGGGGCGCTTTGCGTCAACGGCGCGGCACTCGGCGGCAGTTCGCTCAGTGGGGCACCCAGTGGCGCCCGGCTCGGGGCGGTGCGCTGCGCAGGGGCGGTCGGGCCCACACCCGTACCGGCCGGCGCCGTCGTGGTGGGGGCGGGGCCGGATGCGTCGGCGGCCGTACGGTCACGGGGCGCCGGTGCGGTCGAGCGGCGCACCGCGGCGACACGGCGGACCGGTCCGGCCGGACGCCGGGCGCTGGTCATGCGCGGCCCCACCGGGCTGACCCGTACCGTCGGCCGGGACCCGTCGGGTCCGGCACCCCCAGGTGCCTTCGGCTGCCCGCCCCCACCGGCGGACTTCGGCCCGGCCGCCTCCGCGGCGGCGCGCTGGACGGCCGGGCCCGAAGAGGTACGGCCGCCGCCGGAGCCGGGCGAGTTCCCGGACGCCCGGCCGGGGTTCGGTCCGGTCGCGCCCGGTCGTGTCCGCGAGGCGGACGCACCTGGAGCCGGCCGGGGCGCCATCCCGTCGGCGGCCGCGGGCGGGACCACCGCCACGCGTCGTACCAGCGGAGTTTCGGGAACGGCCGGCCTGCGGCCGTTCCCGGTGGGAGCCACGACCGGATCCGTGCCCGGCCGCACGGCCCCTTGGGCGGCGGGCGGCGGCGGGGAGAGCACGGCCGGGGAGTCCGCGGACGGGAGAGCGCGGGACCGAGGAGTACCGCCCGAACCCCCGTGCGCCGCCGCCTCGTTGTCAGCGGAACCGCCGCGGGAAGGCCGTACGGCGGACGAGCCCGCGCCGGGCTTCCGCTCCCCCCGGCCGGTCCCACCCGAGGCCGGCGATGTCCGAGCGGCAGTCGCCGGCGTCTTCGGGGTCCCGGTGGAGGAGGCCACGTCGTCCGGCCCGTCCGCCCCCTCCGGCCGCAGCGCCCTCAGCAGCAGCGGACCGCCGATGGCCTGCGTCGGCCGCGGAGCCGCCGGGCGGGTGACACCGCGCACGAGGCCGGTCGGGGCCATGGGCAGCAGCGCGTGCCCGAGGCCGCTGTCGAAGGACGGGTTCTGCCAGGAGGCCAGCCCCGCACGGAAGGCGAGGCCGTCGCTGACACCGAGCGGGGCACGGGAAAGGGTGAGTTCCGGCGCGGCGGTGCGGCGCCAGCCGCCGTCCCAGTCGCGGGGCACGGAGGGAACCGGCGCGCCGGACGTGGCGGAAGCCGGGTAGCCGGACGCGCCGGCCGTCCCGGAGCGGCCCGGCGTTCTTGACGGACTCTCCCCCGGGACACCGAAGCGGTCCGCGGTGGCCCGGCGGCGCAGTCTGTCCCGCCATGCCATGTACTCAACCGCCTTCGTTCATACGGGTGTTGATACGAGCGATCTCGGCCACCCACTGCCGGCGTTCGTCGTGGGTGAGGTCGAGGATCTCGTCGCGCCGCCAGTGGAAGTGATAGGCGATGTACGCGATCTCCTCCCGGAGCCGGGGAAGGGCGTACGTCACGATTCCCCCAGGCGCCCACCCGAGAGGTCGACCTCGAAGCCGCCCTCGCAGTGCGGGCAGGTCACAGCGGCGCGGGTGTGACCCTCGCTGTTGACGCGGCGGTAGAAGTCCTGCAGGAAGGCGACGTCGGTGGCGTACATCCGCTCCACGACCCCGGCGTGCACATCGGTGATCGTGCCGATCCGGGTGATCACCTGGCTCAGCAGCACCACGCTCAGGTACGCCGGATTCTCCTTGACCCGCAGGTCGATCTGCGGACGCAGCTCGTCACGGGCGGTGGCCAGGCGCATCGCGCCGTACCGGTGCACCGTGCCCTCGTCGTCCACGTACCCGCGCGGCAGCTCGAACTCGAACTCGGTGCGCAGCCCCTGCTCCTCCCGGCGTGGCACGGCGGCCGGGGCGGCCGCCGCCGGCTCCGCCACCGGTGCGGGCGTCGTCGCCTGGAGGATCTCCTCCAGGTTGCCCGCCGTCACCGTACGGCGTCTCATTCGACCACGATCTCCTCGAACACGATCGTGACCGACTCCGTCGCCGGGGACGACTCACCCGCCCTCAGGGACGGGCCCTCCCACTTGGAGGCCCAGCCCTGCATCAGCTGGATACGGCGGACCGTGTTGCCCTCGGTGTCCTTGATCTCGATGGTGAGGTTCTGCCGGGCCGAGTTGACGGCACCCTTGTTCAGGGTCTCCTTGATCCATTTGGTGAACTCGCTGCTCTTGTCGAGCCCCCGGGTGATCGTGATCTCGCCGGCCTGCCGGGCGCCCGGCTGCTTGCGGATGATCTGCTTGCCGTCCGCGGAGACCTGCTTGACCTCGACCACCTCCTCCTCGACGGTCAGCCCGCTGATCTCCTGGATCGACTCGACCAGGTAGCCGCCCAGTTGCACGCCGAAGACGTGGGTGGAAAGCGCGTCGCCCGTTGCCATGACTGTCTGTCAACCTTTCCTTGCGGACCCCGCGGGTCACTCGTCGATGAGGCTGGTGCTGTCGGAGAACTGGGCCAGCCGGAACACCACGAACTCCGCGGGCTTGACCGGCGATACGCCGATCTCGCAGATGACGCGGCCCTGGTCGATGGACTCCTGCGGGTTGTTGTCGCGGTCGCACTTGACGTAGAACGCCTCCTCGGCCGTACGGCCGAACAGCGCGCCCCGGCGCCACTCCTCGGTGAGGAACGCGGTGACGTTGCGCCGGATACTGGACCACAGCCGGTCGTCGTTCGGCTCGAAGACCACCCACTGGGTGCCCAGCAGAATGGACTCCTCCAGGTAGTTGAAGAGGCGGCGCACGTTCAGGTAGCGCCAGGCCGGGTCGGAGGAGAGGGTGCGAGCGCCCCAGACGCGGATCCCGCGGCCGGGGAAGGCCCGTACGCAGTTGACGCCGATCGGGTTGAGCAGGTCCTGCTCGCCCTTGCTGAGCCGCGTCTCGAGGTCGACCGCGCCGCGGATCACCTCGTTGGCGGGCGCCTTGTGCACACCGCGCTCGGCGTCGCTGCGCGCCCAGACGCCGGCGATGTGACCACTCGGCGGGACGGTGGTGTTGCGTCCGGCGACCGGATCGAAGACCCGCGCCCACGGGTAGTACAGGGCGGCGTACCGCGAGTCGTAGCCGGCCTCGTCGTTGCGCCAGGTGCGCACCTGCTGGGCGGTGAGGCCGGGCGGGGTGTCCAGGACGGCGACGCGGTCGCCCATCTGCTCGCAGTGCGAGATCACCGCGAGCTGCACGGTGCGCACGCCCTCGGCGTCGATGTCGCCGCGCTGGTAGGCGCTCATCAGGTCCGGCACCGCGACCATGGTGATCTCGTCGATGGTCTCCAGGCCGGCGAACCCGGTGCGGGCGCCGGCGTCCCCGACGTACTCCCCCGGGTCGAGACGGGCCACCTGGCCGGAGGCGGTCGCGTCGGCCGCGGTCGGGGCGTCGGGCACCGCGACGGTCTGGGCGGCGGGCCTGGTCTGAGTGGCGCCCTGCTGCTCGGTGACCTCGATCAGCTTGGAGGCACGGGCCTGGCTGACCAGGTAACCCTTGACGTTCTTGCGGATGGAGGCCTCATACGTCTCCGCGACCTGGTCGCCCTGGCGCACCAGGAGCTTGAAGCGGTCCTCCGGCGGGTTCTCGCCGTCGGCGTCCGCGATCTCGACCGACACCCCGGTGACACCGGGCCTGGCCGCGACGAGGAATCCGGCGACGGCCACCGGCTGCGCCGCCTGGCTCACGCGCCGTGCGCCGTCCGCCGCCGGGGCGGAGGCGTCCTCGGCCCGGCCGCCGATCCGCACGATGTACGCGGCGCCGCCGCCGTTGGCGAAGTAGCCGTAGACGGCGTGGGGCAGATAGGCGCCCTCGGTGAACCCGCCGAACAGCTGGGTGTACTGGTCCCAGCCGGTGACCAGCGTCGGCGTGTGGAACGGGCCGTTCCCGGCGAACCCGACGAACGCGGCGACGGCGGTGCCGACCCCTTCGATCGGCCGGGCACCGGACTGCACCTCCTCCACGTACACGCCCGGGGTGAGGTACGTCGGCATGCTCGCTCCTTCGGGTCCTTACGGGTGGGTCAACTGTGTCCGGAGCAAGTCTGCGCGGGGCGTCCGCCAGGGCGACAGGGACCCGCGGACCTGGACGGGGGCAAGAGCACTGCCTTCCGTACCCCCACGGGCTGTCCGGGCGTCACCCGTCTTTGCCCTCCCGGTGCCCACGTGGGCCTCGACGAGCGGTCACCCCGCACCGTCCCGCTCCGGACCGCGGCAGGGGTGCGCCGCCGAGGAACACGGGCGCCGGCCTGTGCCGGCCTCGGATGAGGGCTGGGGGCGGTCCACCGCGTGGCGATGTGCGCCGCGGGACGGCACGGACGCGGTCGCCGGGACCCGGCGGCCCTCCCCCGCGCCCGGCTAACCGTCCAGGTTCCTCAGGTCCACCGTCCACGACCGGTCGCCCGCGGCCTGGGCGTCGATCTCCGCCGGAGCGTCCGGGTTCTCGGGGTCGAAAACCGAGGTCACTGTGTGCGTGACCACCGGGCTGGTCCAGGCGGGCAGGCCGGCGTTCCAGGTGCCCGTGTTCCTCGCCACCTTCCAGCGGAAGCTCACGCTGTAGGACTTCAGCCAGTATCCGGCGCTCATCTGCGCCGTCGTGCTGAAGCCGGGGTCGTCGTTGAAGGTGATGCTGTTCTGCTCGTCCGCGATGACCGCGTTGGTGTAGCGCGGCCTGTACGGGCCGTCCTGCACCCAGTCCCGTACGGACGGCTCCTCGCGGTAGCCGTCGTCGGTGGTGTACATCTGCACGTTCTGGTCGGTGACCTGCTGCCAGAAGTGGTAGTTGGTGGACACACGCTGGGGCGCGTTCGCCGGATTGTGCAGCACGGCGGCCTGCTGGAACCCGATGTCCTGGTCCGCGTCGAGCCGTTGGGTCGCCGGGCCCGTGTAGCGGGAGGTGAACGTCAGGGTCGGACGGTCGAGGTCGGGCGCCGGCTTCTGGCTGGCCCGTGTGTTCCGGCGCTGCGGCGGCGGGCTGTCGCCCTTCAGCTCGGCGGTGCTCCTGTCCCGCTTGGCGGGCATCCGCTGTACGGCGTCGGCGGACGCGGGAGCCGCGACGCTCTCCTCTCCGGCGGGCTCGCGCAACGGGGCGGGCGGTGTCGCGAGGGCGCGGGTCGCGTTCGCCTCCGCCTCCCGTTCGAACCGGTCCGACGGGTCGGAGATCCTCAGCCCGTCGCCGTGGTCGGTCCCGGCGACCGGACCCTTGCGCTGCTGGATGACATGGGTGAGCTCGTGGGCGAGGGTGTGACGGTCCGCCCCGCCCTCGCCGACGACCACATGACTGCCGGAGGTGTAGGCGCGGGCACCGATCTCGGCGGCGGATGCGCGGGCCGCCGCGCCGGTGTGCAGCCGTACGTCCGAGAAGTCCGCGCCGAGGCGGGCCTCCATCTCGGTCCGCACCGGCTCGTCCAGCGGGCGGCCGGCGGAGCGCAGGACGCCGTGCACCGATGAGCGCTGCACCGCGGGCTGGCCGCCCTGCCGGTCCGGGGCGGTCACGGAGCGGGCTGTGTGAGCGCGCCGCTCGTCCTCGACCATGCGGGCCACGGCCGCGTTGCCCACCGTGCGCTGCAGACCGACCAGGGCCGCGGGGTTCAGTGCCTCGGCACCGGAACGGAGCCCTGGTGCGCACGTGGGGGCGCTGCCGGTGGGCCTCCGCCGATCGGACTCCTCGGGCTTCTTGTGGGCGTGCACCGTTGCCGGCTCCTTCCGCTCGTGGTCAGCCTGCTCGAAGGCGGAGGGGGCCGCCCGCCGCCCGGTCAGCTCACGGTTCGACTCTAACGGGGGCATCCGGCGGGAACAGTGCCGCGCGAGGGCACGGACGCTGTCCGCAGAGGCGGAGTTCACTGCCCGTTCGGGGCGGCCCTGCCCCCTCAGACGCCGGTGGCCACCGCCAGATACGGGCCGAACTCGCTTCCCAGGACCAGCCGTCCGAGCTTGCGGTACTCCTGCGCGATCGCCGTCACCAGCTGCCGCATGGTGAGCGGGCTGCCGGACTCGGCCGCGAGGTAGGCCGCGGTCACCGCGCAGGCCCGGATGGAGCCTCCGGCGAGTTCGAAGCGGTCGGCGCAGAAGGCGAGGTCCAGATCGCCGGCGCGGGGCAGCCGCTCGCCCAGGCAGCGCTCCCACAGGGCGAGCCGCAGGCCGGCGTCGGGCACGGGGAAGTCGGCCACCACGTCCAGCCTCCGGGTGAACGCCTCGTCCAGGTTGGCCCGCAGGTTGGTGGTCAGCACCGCGATCCCGTCGAACGACTCCATGCGCTGCAGCAGGTACGCCGACTCGATGTTGGCGTGCCGGTCGTGCGCGTCCTTCACCTCCGAGCGCTTACCGAAGATCGCGTCGGCCTCGTCGAAGAGCAGCACGGCGTTGACCGCCGACGCCTCGGTGAAGATCCGCTCCAGGTTCTTCTCGGTCTCCCCTATGTACTTGTCGACCACCGTGGACAGGTCCACCACGTACAGGTCCATGCCCAGGTCGGCGGCGACCACCTCGGCGGACATCGTCTTGCCGGTGCCCGACTCGCCGGCGAACAGCGCGATCACGCCGCGTCCCCGGCCGCCGCCGGGCCGCATCCCCCACTGCCCGAGCACCTGCTCGCGGTGGCGGGCGCGCAGCGCGAGTTCGCGCAGCCGCCGGTGGGTGGCCGGCGGCAGCACCAGGTCGTCCCAGCCGACACCCGGCTCCACCCGCCGGGCGAGCCGGTCGAGCCCCGCGCCGTTCTGGGCCCGTACGGCGGTCCGCACGTCGTCGGGAAGGACCGGGCGCCCCGCGAGGGCGGCCGTGCGCACCGCCACGTCGGCGGCGCGGCGCAACTGCCCCGAATCCAGCCGGTGCGCGGCGACCGCCTCGGCCAACGCCTCGACGTCACCGGTCACGAGGCCGGCGTCGCGATCGTCACCGACGGCACCGGCAGCCCCTTCGAGGGCGTGCCGCCAGCGCGCGGCCTGCCGCTCGGGCGACGGCACCGGCACGGTCAGGGCGACGGGGGTGTCGGCCGCCCATTCCGGGGCCCAGCCGACGGCGCCGTGCGTGACCAGCGGAATCCCGCGCAGCGCCGCGCACAACGCGCCCAGGGCGCGGGCCCGTTCGGCGGGCTCGGCGGGGAGCGCCTCCAGGGGGCCGAGCACGACTCCGGCGCCGGTGAGGCGGGCTTCACGGGCGGCGATCCGGGCGAGTTCCGGTACGTCACCGGGGCGCCGGGCGAGCGCCGCCGCGTCCAGGACGAGCGGGCGTGGTCCGGCCGCGCCCAGGGCGGCGGTCGCCAGCCCCGCCGCGTCGCCGCCCCGGCTGCGCAGATGGACGAGGCCGACGCCGGTGCCTGCCGCGGCGGCCGTCCGGCGGACCTCCGCCGGGTCGGCGGCCGGGTCCTCGCGGGCCTCAGCGAGCACCCCGGCGAGCCGGGCGTCGGGCCGGGCGCTGCCCAGCAGGTACGCGGTGACCCGGTCGGGGACCGTCACCACCCTCGACAGCGGCGGGCGTTCGGGCTCGGTGATCTCCACCAGGCCGCCCACGGCCAGCGGCGCCCCGTGGGCGAGCCGGAAGCGGGCGGGGGCCGCCCCGGCCAGCCCGCACAACTCCAGGGCGAGCCCGACCGTGGGCCGGCGGCGTGTCAGGTCGTCGTTGAGGTAGCCGTAGAGCCGCTCGAACCGCGCGTCGAGGTCGGGTGCCACCGCGACCAGGAGCAGGTCCAGGTCCAACGGGGACAGGCCGAACCGCCGGGCGAGGACGTCGAGCACGGAACCGGCGGGCGGCTGCCACGGCTCGTGCGGGGGTACGTCGAGACCGCCCGGCTCGTCCAGGACTCGGGCGACCGCCTCGGGGCCGAGGTACTGCCCGCGGTACGGGTCGTCCGGATCGGGGTCGGCGGCACGGCGGGCGGCCACCGCGTGCCGCACCCGTTCCTCGACCAGCCGGAGCCGTTCCCACAGGCCGTTCACGTCCGTCTGCGCGGGTCCCGCCCCGGCGAGGGGCTCGGTGGTGTGTGTCACGGCCGGCGCTCTCCCCTGCGGCGGCGGGCGGGGGCGGGGCCCCGTTCACGCGGGCCGGCGAAGCCGTCCGGGCCCGGGTCGGTCACCTCCGTGTAGCGCAGCCGGCGGCCCGGCGTCTCCGCGCCCTCGCTCCGGGTGGCCGAGCGCACGACGAGGCCCTCGGTGACCGGCACGGCGGTCTCCCTGGTCAGGCCGGCGAGCGGGGCCCGTACCCGGACCTGGAGCGAGGCCTTCAGCTCGCCGCCGAGCGCCGACCACACGTCGGCGGCGGACGGGGCGTCCGCCCCGCGGCCGGTGGTGTCCAGTGCCACCGTCAGGCCGAGGTCGGCGAGCGAGCCCGTGAGCAGGCGGCCGGGCAGGGTTTCAGTGGCCACCAGGGTCGCGAGCACCTGGGAGAGCAGCCGGTGTTCGTCCTGCGGGCGGCTCGCCCATGCCGTGACCAGGTACGTCAGCTCGAACCAGCGCGGCGGGGTGCGCCGCGCCACCAGGTGGCCGTCCGCGTCGTACACCTCCCCCGCGCCGCTGCCGCGCCGGGTGGCGTCCTCCCGGATGTCGTAGAGGAACACGCAGACGGTGGGGGCGTTGCGGCGGGCGGCCCAGTCGCGGGTGGGGGCGTCGAAGACCACCTCGACGCCCGACGCCTCCAGGCCTGACTCGTCGAGCAGCCGGCGCAGTCCCTCGTCGACCTCGTGGATCACCGGCGGGTCACCTCGTCCGGGGGCTGGATGCTGCCGCTGACCACCAGGAAGCGGGTCGTCACCGGCGAGAAGCCACGGCCCCTGGCGGTGATGACGCGCGGCCCGGTCTGGTCCTTGCCGAGGATGAGCAACTGGCCGGTGAAGGTGCCGTCGGGGCCGGGGACGGTCGGCGCCGCCGCCGCGGTGATCCCCGGCTTCCAGGTGAACCGCACCGGCGCTCCCGGCGGGAAGTCCTTGCCGCGCACGGAGGTGACGAAGCCGGGCTTGCCGATCTTCGGCACCGCGACGATGCGCGGTTGGAGGACGCGCAGCCGCTGCCGGGCGGTGTTGTCGCTCCTGTCGGCGTCGGTGCCGGTGGTGGTGAGTTTGCCGGTGACCCGGCCGGTCATCGCCTTGTCGGGGCTGAGGACGACACGGACGACCGTGCTCGCGCCCGGCCTGAGGTCGGGCAGCGCGCACACCCAGGACGTGTCGCAGCCCTCCGGCGGCCCGTTGTCGGGGATGCCCTCGGGCAGGCCGATGTGCAGCCGCAGCCCGGTCGCGAGCGCGTTGCGGCCGTTGCGCACGGTGTAGGTCACCACGACGCGCCCGCCGACATAGCCCGGGTCGGGCTGGGCGGTGACCTTCACCCCCGGTCCGGCCTCGGGCGCGGGCGGCTCGGGGGGCACGGTCGGCGTCGGGGCCGGCCTCGGCGTCGGGGTCGGCCTCGGGGTCGGCGACGGCGTGGGGACCGGTGTCGGCGGGGGCGTGGCCTCGCGTACCGGGATCACGGTCCGCCCGGCGTTGTCGCTGGGCTCCGGATCGAGGACCGTGCCGGTGACCGACCAGCCGACCGGCTGGTCGCCCGCGGTGAGGCCGGTGAGGGTGACGCTCACCATGACGGTGGCGCCGGGCCGCACCGCGCCGACCTGGCACTGCAGGGAGCCGGCGTCGCACGTGCCACCGGGCCGGGTGACCTTGGTGACCTGGACGCCGGCCGGCGGGGCGATGGTCAGGGTGGTGCCCGGGGATGCGGCGGGCCCGTTGTTCACCAGGCCCACGTCGACCGTGGTGGACCTGCCGACGGTGACCTTCTGCGTCGTGCCGGGAGCGTGCACCGCGAGGTTCACCGACTGCTGGACGCTGGGCTCCTTCTGCCGGCCCGGGAGCTCGGTCGTGAGATGAGTGAGCTTGCCGGAGGCGATGTCCAGGAGCTTCAGTTTCTCCGCGGTGCCGACCGCACGGCTGGGACGGGCGCTGATCACCAGGCCCTTGCCGTCGGCCGTCCAGGCGGCGTCCCGCGGCTGGAACGGGCCGGTGGCCTCGGGCAGTTCCCGCAGGCAGGCGTCAGGCAGGCCGCGGGCGGCGGCGGGCATCAGCACCCGGCAGTCGGCGCCCGACAGGGACGTCAGGACGATGCCGTCGCGTTCGTCGATCCGGCCGCCTCCGTTCTTGCGGTTGAAGGCGATGGTGAGCCCGTCCGGTGAGAACGCAGGGCTGTCGTCGATGACCTCGCAGTCGCGGGGGCAGATCGCGGCGCTCAGGTCGCGCTGCTGATCGAGGTGGGCCACCGGCACGGTCCAGATGTGCTTGTCGCCGCCGTTGCCGTCGATCACCTCGTTGCGGGTGAACGCGAGGGTCGTGCCGTCGGAGGACCAGGTGGGCTGGGCATCGCCGCCCGTCGGTTCCCCGGCGGGCGGGGTGATCCGCCCGGTGATCGCGCCGGTTGCCACGTCCGCTACGAGGATGCGGCTGGGTCCGCCGACCCTGCCCGGCGAAGTCCGGGTGAAGGCGAGGTACTTGCCGTCCGGGGAGAACGCCGGGTCGGTGTCCCAGTCGGTCGCGACGCGTCCAGCGAGCGGCAGGGGAGCCGCGTCGGAGCCGTCGGCGTCCGTCATCCAGATCCGTTCGATCCGGCCACCGGGACCGTCCTCGAAGCGGGTCACCACGATCCGGCTGCCGTCGGGGGTGTAGGACTGCCGCTCGGTCCAGGGGTCGTACCCGGACGCGGGCTGGAACAGCGGGTCCTTGGCGGGGTCGGTGTTCGTGTCGGCCGCCGGGTCCTCCTTCAGGATGGTCAGCCCGAGGTCGCGCGGGTCGGAGCCGTCCGACCGGACGTCCTGCAGCGTCACCGTGTGCGGCCCGGACGCCGAATCGCGCTCGACCACCGCACCGCCGCCCTCGAACGGGCCGAGCCAGGTGACCGAGGAGACCTCCCGGTCCTCGCTGAGCACAACCGAGGGAGTGTCGGCGGAGTGCGCGGGCACCCGGAACACATGGTCCCAGTCCCCCTCGCAGGAGCACGTCCGGTCGGGGCTGAGGAACAGCACCCCGTCCCCGTCGGGCAACCAGGCTGCCCCGTGCGTACGCCAGCCGGCCTGCGCGCCCGCCAGCAGCGGCCCGTCGGTGGTCCCGTCCGTCACCCGCAGTCGGGGACCGGACTGCTCGGGCGCGGTACCGGTGTACGCGATCAGTTTGCTGTGCGCGGAGTCGTTCACCGGGTTCCACACCGGGTCGGTGGCCGTGCCGTTCGCGGGGTCGGTGACCCGGGTGACGGTTCCGCCGGCCAGGGACCGTACGTAGATCTGCTCGCCGACCTGCCCGTCGCCGTCGCTCGCGTACGCCAGCCGCCGCCCGTCGGGGGAGACCGTCGGGCACTCCTCGTCGGCGGGGGTGTCGGTGAGCCGGGTCAGGCCGGTGCCGTCGGTGCGCACCAGCCACAGGTCGCGCTGCGTCCCGCCGCCCGGGCCGCCCGGCCCGGCCGCGTCGAACACCACGGACCCCCCGTCCGGTGTCAGCCGGGGGTGAGCCGCGTCCATGCCGTGGGTCAGCCGCCGTACGGAACCGTCGGCGGAGCGCAGGTAGATCTGCGGTTTCCGCTCGTCGCGCAGGCCTGCGAAGACCAGCCGGTCGCCGAGCGCGGACGGCTGGACGTCGTAGTGGGCCGGCCCCGCGCCGGACAGCGGGGGGCTGGAGGTACTGGTGGCGACCCGGCCGAGACTGCGGTGCCGGGTGCCGGCGTAGGCGATCCGGGTGGTGTCCGCGGTGCCGGCCGCCGCGGCCCGTGGCGCGGACCCGGCGCTGCCCTGCCCGGCGGCCGCCGTCACTCCGAGCAGAGGGATCAGCAGCAGCAACGACATGCCGAATCTGCCCGGGCGGTACCGCCCGCCGGGGCCAGCGGTTGCCATGGGGTCCCCCTCGCGGTCTGGTTGCGGCACGTGGACGTGCCCCTGCCACCCTGCGCCGGCCGGGCACCCGGCGGCAGGGCGGCAGGGCCGTAACCGGGGGCAACCCGCGGGGTGCTTTCGGGCAGCGCCGGCGCACCCGTCAGCCGTCAGATGAGCCCGTTGCGCAGCGCGTAGCCCACCGCGTGGGCGCGGTTGCGCAGTTGGAGGCGGGTGATGATCTCGTGCAGGACGTTCTTCACGGTCCGTTCGGAGTACGCGGTCTTGCGCGCTATCTCCGCGGTGTCCAGGCCCTCCGACACCAGGCGCAGCATGTCCGCCTCCCGCGTGGTCAGCGTGGACAGGGACAGCCCCCGCGGATCGGGCGCCGAGCGCTGCAGGCTGCCGACGTGGCTGAGCAGTTTGCCGAGCAGGTCTCCGGGGAGCACGCCTTCGCCGTTGGCCGTCGCCAGGACCAGGTGGACGAGCCGGTCCTGGTCCGCCTCGGCCCGCCGCAGCACCGCCGGGACGCCGCACTCGATGACGCGCTGCAGCGAGCCCGAGCCGAGGGTGCCGACCACCAGGCCGACGCGGGTGGCGGAGTTGAGCCGCAGCCGGCTCAGCAGGTCGGCCACGTGGTCGTCGACGGTGTCCACGACCACCAGCGTCACCTGGGCCGCCTCGACGTCGGCGTCGGCGACCAGGTCGACCTCGGGGCGCTGGCGTAACTGCTGGACGACGCCGACGCGCAGCACCGGATCGGCGGCGTGGACGGCCACGGTCACCCGCTCCGGCGGCGCCGTGCGGGTGGCCTGGTGCCCGGAGCCGGTGATGACGGGTTCGTGGGGCATGGTGGCGGACATGGCAGGGCTGCTCTCCTCTGCGCGGGACACGGGGGCGGTCACCGGTTCGGGGGTTCGGGGGTTCGGGGGTTGGGGGGTTCGGGGAGGATCGCCGGGCCGGACGAACACCGGTAGGCGGCGCGCGGGAGCCCTTGAGTGACATTAACGACCCAGCGTTACGGGCGAGTTGACGACGCCTTCACGGGCACCACGGCTGCCCGGATATTGCCCTCGCGTTCCTCGGCACGCACCGGCGGACGTCTCTAGCGTGGGGGCGTGACGCCTTCTGCAGCCTCTTCCGGTCCCGGTGCGCCCGGAATCGACATCCCGGTCGTGACGGTGGCCCCGGGCGGCGCGGCCACGACCAGTCTCACCGTCCGCAACGACAGCGACATCGTCGAGGCCTACAGCCTGGAGGTCGTCGGGGACTGCGCCTCCTGGTCCACCGTGGAGCCCGCGCGGGTCTCGCTCTACCCCGGCACGTCCGAGACGGTGACCATCCGGCTGGAGCCGCCGCGCTCCCCGGAGATCCGGGCCGGCGAGATGCCCCTCGCGGTGCGGGTCCTGCCGACCGAGCACCCTGACGCGGTCCGGGTCCCCGAGACAACCGTGCACGTCGAGGAGTTCCACGAGCTGCGCACCGAGCTGGTTCCACGCCGGCGGCGCGGCTGGCTGCGCGGACGCTACCGGCTGGCGGTGCGCAACGAGGGCAACACCCCGGTACAGGTGGGCTTCAGCGCCGGCCAGGCGGGCGAGGAGCTGGCGTTCGCGTTCAGCCCGGACGGACCGGGGCTGGAGCCCGGCGAGTCGGCCGAGGTCGGGCTGCGGGTCCGTACGGGCAAGCCCGTGTGGTTCGGCGCCCCGGTGGTGTGGCCGTTCACCGTGGACTCCGCCGAGACCGGTGACCGGGACGCGGACCGGCCGGACGGGTCCGTCCACCGCCCTGCGCTGGACGCGGAGTTCGTCCAGATCCCCATCTTCCCGAAGTGGCTGCTCGCCGTGCTCGCGGCGCTGCTCGCGCTGTTGCTCGCCTGGTTCACGCTGGTCCGCCCCGCGGTGCGCAGCGCCGCGAAGGACGCGGCCACCGAGGCGGTCCAGCCACGCCCCGCACCCACCGGAGTCCAGGACAGCGATGGGCGGACGCCCGGCAGCACGGGCCCCGGCACCGCCGCGGGTGCCTCGCCCGGTGCCCAGGGGTCGGGGCAGGGCAAGGGGCAGGGCAAGGGGCAGGGCTCGGGAGCGGGCGGTGACGGCACCACGGCCGGTGGTGCCGCGGTCGGTGGCGGCCAGCAGAGTTCGGCGACCATCGACCTGAAGACCTCCGGCGGGGAGACCAGGACCGGTACGTACAAGGTGCCCGAGAAGAGCGTGTTCGGCGTGACGGACATCGTCGTCGCCAACTTCCAGGGTGATGAAGGGGTGATGACGATCACCTTCGGTGACCGCAAGATCACCACCATCGCCCTGGAGACCTTCCGCAACCAGGACTACCACTGGGTCACCCCCATCAGGATCCCCGCGAACGACACCGTGACCATCGAAGTGACCTGCGCGAAGCCGGGCACTCCGGCCACCGGCCGCCGGGCGCAGGAATGTCACGAGGTCCTAAACGTGAGCGGGGTGCTCAGCCGTACCGATCAGTGAATCGGACCTCAAACTTCCGGATCATTCTTGATCGGTGCTGACCACATCTGTAAAGGGTGGCACTTGGTTCTGTCTGGAAATCGATACCCGGGTCCGCAAGACGGCGGAACGGACGCGGGTGCGGCACCTAAGGGACCAAGAGTTTCGGGTGGCCGGTGTCAACCTCGGGCGGCTCCCATGCACCTGGGCCGCGGCCGGAGCCCCACCGGTCGCGGGCCTGGTGCTCGAACCTCGCCCGGTGGTCCACGGGCCGGCTCAGGGAGAACGGTCCCTGGGTGATCACGCCGACGTCGACGCCGTCACCCACCCCGGTGCGCGGGGCCTGGTCCGTCACCTTCCGCCGCCACGGCCGCCCGCACCCGGTGCTCCTCGCGAGCAGAGCCCACGTCGCGTTCCAGGGGGGTGCGGCTCACGGCCGTCGCGAGGTCCTCCAAGGCCCGCTTCTGCAGTTCCGCCCCGCGCCGCACCACCGGGCTCCGGTCCCCGGCGGCGGTGTCCTGCCACGCGTGGAGCGCCTCATCCACGCGCCCCCAGTCCGGATTCCTGTGCTCGCGCACGTCCGCTGCCGCCTGCGCGGTGTCCGCCTCCAGGGCCTCGGCGAACCGCTCCGCCTCGGGGACGAAACGGCTGTCGGCCCGCGGGACGTGGCTCTCCATGAGCATCGCCGCCCGGCCGAACCCGTTGAGCGCCTCCTGCGCCTCCTCCGCCTCGCGCGACGTCAGTCCCCTGGGGCGGACCGGTTCCTGCCTCGCCCGGTCGTACGCCTCCTGCCAGGCGGCACGTGCCTCCCTGCTCGCCAGCAGTGCCCTGCGCATGTCGGCGTGATGCTTCGGGGTCGGTTCGGCGTAGTTGCGGAGCACCGCGGCCGCGTAACGGCCGTTGGCGGCGAGCCAGTCCGCAAGCCGGCCCGGCAGCCGGGGCGTCTCCCATGCGGGGAACACCACGTACGCCAGCATTGCCAGGGCCCCGCCGAGCAGGGTGAGCACCACCCGCTCCGGGACCGTCTGCTCCCATGCCTGGCCCCCCATGCCGAGCAGGAAGACGACGTACGCGGCAGTGAAGCATTGGGAGTAGGCGTAGCCGGTACGGACCAGCGTGTACGACAGGCCCGCCGAGACCACCGCCAGCGCGCCGAACACATGGGTGTCCGGACCCAGGGCCCGCACCATCCCGGTGGCGAGCGCGACCCCCGCCAGGGTCCCGGCGAGACGGGCCACCGCACGCGCGTACGTCCGGTGGAAGTCCGGCCGCATCACCATCACCGAGGCGATGGGCGCCCAGTAGCCGTGGCCCAGGGGCAGCCGGGCCGCGATCAGATAGCCGAGCGTGGCCACCGCCGCCAGGCGTACGGCGTGCCGGAACACGGGCGAGTCCCCGCGGAGTTCACGGCGGACCGCCCGGACGACGACCGGGAGCAGCCGGAACATGGTCGGGCGCTCCAGGAACTGGGCGCCGGCCGGGCCCGGCGGCGTGGGCGTCCTCCCGCGCGCGCCGCCGCTCCCGGCGATCTCCAACGCCTCGCCGAGCAGTTCCACGAGCCGCTCGGCGGCCTGCCGCGCGGGGCCCTCCAGCACCTCGTGATCCGCGTCGACGCGCAGAACGTCCGTGCTGCCGGGCGGCACCTCGGTGGGAATGCCGCGGCGGATCGAACGGGCAGCCGCATCCAGGACGTCGGCGGCCGCGTCGAGCAACTCCCGCGCGCGGTCCCGCCCGGGTCCCTCCGCCGGGGCGCCGACGTCCGGGTCGGCGAGCGCGGCGACGACCGGCCGAATGCGCTCGGCGAGTCCCCGGGGGCCGTGGAGGACGGGGGGACGGGTGCGGGCCTGTGACGGCGTCACGGCGGCCGCGTCCCGGGCCGTCATCAACGGCTCCGGGTCGAACGGGGCGGTCGGGTCGTGCCGCAGTCGGCGGGCATAGTCCGCCACGGCGGCCAGGGCGTCGGCGAGCGCGTCACGATGCGCCCCCCAACGGCGGATCGGGAACAGCAGGATCAGCACGGCCTGCGCCACGCCTCCGAGCGCGATGACCCCGGCGTGCTCCAGGGCTCGCCCGACGCTGGTGGGCAGGGTGATGGTCACCAGCATGCTGCCGACGGTCGTCGCCGCGACGATCCCGGCGGTCGATCCGACGGCCCACGCCATCCCCGCGGCAAAGGCCCATACGGCCAGCAGGGGGAGGAACGTCACCAGTCGCCCCGCCGCCAAGTAGCCCGCGAAGGTGCTGAGCGCCAGGCCCGCGCCCGCGCCGAGCGCGATCACCTTGCGTGGACGCCAGGTGCGCTGGAAGGTGGCCCCACCCGCGGAGTAGGCACCGAGGGCGGCGGACGCGGCATACGCAGGGGAGGCCAGCCACAGCACCGGCCCGATGACGATCGCCACCCCCACTGCGGTACGCAGCGCGAGCAGGGGCTCCAGCCGCGTCTCCTCGATCGTGAGCCCGGATCGCAGGACCTCTCCGAAGGCCCGCAGCCACGTCACGGATGTGGGCCTAGCCGGAAGGGCCCTGCCGGGTCGCCCCGGCCGCGCCGCCGCCTCCTGACGGCGCCACACTCGGAGGGCGCGCGCCCCCGGCCGACCTACACCCACAAACCGTCACCCTCGCGTACATCGGGGAGCCCGCACGGCCACCGCCGGGCCTCACCAGCCCGAATACGGCGGTTCGGGACCAGGCTTGCGGCCGCAGCAGCTGGGACGGGGTGCTGCCACTGCGGACACCGCCGCTCGAACGGCCCGCAGCAGCCGACGAGCCGACCGGCCACCGGATGACCAACCTGCCCTCCATCACGCCGATCGCCTACCTGGTGCGGTGGGCGGAGAGGCGCCGGCGGATCGACCGCGACTACCGGGGAGCTCAAGCACGGCGCGGGCCGCATCCCGGACGCCGCTATCGACCATGGCGGAAGTCCGGGGAGGCGTCCGCCGCACGTCACCGCTTGTGGCCGTTGCCGTGTCCGTCGGGATGCAGGACCACCTTGGTCCAGCCCTCGTCACGGGCGTCGAAGTGCTCGTAGGCGGTGGGGGCCTCGTCCAGGCTGAGTTCGTGGGAGACGACGAAGCTCGGCTTTGCCTTCCCGCCGGCGATCAGGTCCCGCAGCGCCCGGTTGTACTTCTTCACCGGCGCCTGCCCGGTGCCCATGTGCTGGCCCTTGAACCACATCATGCCGAAGTCGATCGGGACCCTGCCGTGCGCCTCCAGCTCCCCCTGGGCCTCCGCGCCGCCGGGGTCCTCGGGCAGGAACACGCCCACCACGCCGATGTCGCCCGTGAACCTGACCGAGTCGATCAGTCCGTTGAGCGTGAGGCTGGCGTCCTCGTGTCCCTCGGGGTCGTGTGCCTGGTAGCCGACACACTCACAGCCGTTGTCGGCGCCCAGACCGAGGGTGGCCTCCTTGACGACCTCCGCCGGCTTCTGCTCGGCGGTGTTGATCGCGATGGCACCGATCTCCTCCGCCTTGCGCAGCCGGTCGGACTGGTGGTCGGCCACCCAGACCCGGCCGGCGCCCTTGAGGAGGGCGGAGTAGGCCGCCATCAGCCCGACGGGACCGGCCCCGAGGACGATCGTCTGGTCGCCCGGTTTGACGTGGGCCATCTCGGTGGCGTGATAGCCGGTGGGGAAGATGTCGGCGAGCATCACGTAGTCGGTCTGCCGGTCGGCGGCGTCCTCACCCAGACGCAGCGCGTTGAAGTCGCCGTAGGGCACGCGCAGCAGTTCCGCCTGGCCGCCCTGGTAGGGGCCCATGTCGGCGAACCCGTAGGCGGCTCCGGCGAGGGCCGGTTCCGGCTGCATGGTCAGGCAGTAGTTGGTCAGACCCCGCTCGCACTGCTTGCAGAAGCCGCACGCGATGTTGAAGGGCAGGACCACATACTCGCCGACCTGGACCTTGCGGACGGCCGAACCGACCTCCACGACCTGGCCCATGTTCTCGTGTCCCAGGGTGCGGCCGGACTCGAACGAGGTGCGGCCCTCGTACATGTGCAGGTCCGAACCGCAGATTTTAGTGGTGGTGATCTTGACGATGATGTCGCAGGGGTGTTCGATCTTCGCGTCCGGTACGTCCTTCACCGTGACCGTTCGCGGGCCTTCATATACCGCTGCTTTCATGATCACTTCCTTCCGTGTCGCGGCATAACCGCGGCACGGCGGTGATGGAGACGGCGCAAAGAGCCCGACTCCCGTGAGTTGGTGCGACGGGGTCCACGGCTCCGGCACGCCTCTGCGGGCCGTCCACCCGATTCAGGTGGAACCGTGCCGCCGTCGGCCCGCCAGGCGGGCTTCGGCGCTCCGGCGGCGTGCCGTCCGGGTCCCCGTCGGCCCCCGACGCGAAACGACCACACACCGATCGATCAGGGGAATCTTCGTACCTGGACGACCACCAACCGACGAATCTCCGACTCAGGTCACCGGCTAGTCACCGTCGTCGTCTTGGAGCATGTGGCGACGTTCCTGTTCACGCTTGGAGTAAGCGGCTGCCCGGATCGCCTCGTCGCTCTCCAAGCCCGATCCCAGCGCGCCGCCCACCGTGGCGACCGAAGCGACGAACCAGGCCAACGTCCAGTACTCCGTGCCGTGCAGCGGGGTTCGTGTCATGGAGGCGAACACCCGGTCGTTGAGGATGAACAGCGCCCACACCAAGCTGATGACCATCAGACCCACGTAGCAGACGAGCACCCCGATACCCACGGTCATGACCGTCGAGGCGTTGTAGAGGCTCGTCCTCTTACTCTCCTCCGGCGAGGCGTCTGTTGATCGATGCCACAGGTTCGCGTCCACGATCAGCCAGCCGATCATGAGCCCGACGGACCCGACCATGGCGATCACGAGGCGCGGCGTGCTCAGGGCCTCGGACAGGCTCCAGATGGTGGAGTTCACGGTGGCGACGGCTCCCGTGGCGAGTGCGGCCGCCAGGGCTTTCGACAGACCCGGCACCAACCGCCACGGCCGGTTGGCGCGGACCATACCGGCGAGCACCCTCAGGTAACCGCGCGGCCCGCTGACGACGTACCGAAGATCAGCGGTCTCCTCCTCACCGACCGGGCCCGGATGGATGGGCGCGAGACGACCGACGAAAGGGCCCAGCAGCGGCTGACTTCGCGGAGCTTCGCCAGTGCCGGTGGCCCGCGGCGCCGCCAAGCTGAGCACGGCTTCTTCCACGGCCCGCAGGGCCCTTGTCTGCAGCCGCAGGCCCCCCAGCGGAGGAAGGGACAGCAGCGCCAAGCCGTGTTCGTGACTCAGATCCACAACGAGCTTGCGCCCGTGTGAGTGCAGCGGAAGGTCGGTGAGGGCCACGACGATGTCCCAGTTCTCCGCACTTGCGCGGTCCATCATCCGTCGCATCAAGGTGGGCGGGTCCTCCGTCCCTGACGTGAAGGGCTCACTGACCACCTCGACGTCGAACCGTCGCCCCTGACCCGACTTCTCGGCGAGCCGGTCAGGAAGTGTCCGGGCCATGCGCTGCGCGATCTCCGTCGGCGCGTCCGGATCCGCCAGGAGAGCCACGACCGTAACGCCCTGCGACGACACCGGCATGACTGGACCCTTCCCGTCGGCTGCCCCCGCGATCGCAAGTGCCCACAGGATGGCCCCCGAGGTAGCGTCGGCGCCACGTGACACGCTGGCCCCCGCCGGCAGGTGCAGGCGGTACGGCCAGATCTCCTCGTCCTCCCGGTACAGGGCCTGCTCCCACCACCGGGTCACAGCCACGTGCGCCACCGCGAACACCCGCTGCGCCACCCCGGCCCGCACCGCACCGCACCGCACGCAGCGCCACCGGCCACCTCGCTTCGGTGTCCAGCCCGGGAGCAACGGCTCGACGTCGGGCACCAGCCCGGGTACTACCTCTCCCCCGCCCGGTCCATCCCGTCCAGGGGAACCGTCGGCGGTGTGCTGGGCGCCCGCTGGGAGGACGACCGTGTGGGGGTCGGGCCGCCTACGGGGTCCTTCAGAGGGAGGGTCAACGCCAGGACACGGACTGGCCCGCCACCGGCCGAGGCCCCTCAGGGCCCGCGGTGCGGACCAGGTTGCCCGCCCTTTCCCGGTGCTCGTGCACGAGGCGGATCGCCATGGCACCCTCACCGGCCGCCGAGGCCACCCGTTTGACCGAGCCGCTCCTGACGTCGCCGGCGGCGAAGACCCCGGGAAGGGTGGTCTCCAGCAGCAACGGACCACGGCCGAGCGAGTCCCACCGGGTCGCGTCGGCCGCCGCCTGGGCGTCGGCGCCGGTGAGGACGAAGCCCTTCTCGTCCAGGGCCAGCACGCCCCTGAGCCAATCCGTGCGCGGCCGGGCCCCGATGAACACGAACAGCGCCGCGGCCCGCAGCTCGCGGCGCTGACCGCTTGCGTTGTCCTCCACGGTCAGCGACTCCAGCTTCTCCTCCCCGGAGACGCCCCGGACTTCGGTGTGGAGCAGTACCTCGATCTTCGGGTGCCGTTCCACCTGGTCCACCAGGTAGCGCGACATGTCCGCGTTGAGGTCGCCGCCCCGGACGAGGAGGTGGACCCTGGACGCGTGGTTCGCGAGGAACAGCGCCGCCTGCCCGGCGGAGTTCCCACCGCCGACCACGGCGACCGGATCCGCCTGGCAGAGACTGGCCTCATGTACCGTCGCCGCGTAGTAGACGCTGATGCCCTCCAGACGGTCGATGCCGGGCACCTCGAGCCTGCGGTACCACACGCCCGAGGCGAGCACCACGGCGGCCGCCCGCGCCCGGGACCCGTCCGTGAAGGTGACCACGTACTCGTCGTCCTGCGGGGTGAGCCCGCTGACCTGGGCCGGCACCGTGAGGCGAGCACCGAACTTGTGGGCCTGGAGCACCGCGCGTTCGATGAGCTCGCCCCCGGAGATGCCCGACGGGAAGCCAAGGTAGTTCTCGATGCGAGACGAGGTTCCGGCCTGGCCTCCGGTGGCCACGGCGTCGACGGTGACCGTGGTGAGGCCGTCGGAGGCACCGTACACGGCGGCGGCGAGTCCCGCGGGGCCCGCACCGACCACCATCACGTCGCACCGCCCGGCCTCCGGCGAGGGGGCGGGCAGCCCGATGAGCCGGGCGAGTTCGGCGTTGCTCGGATTGCGCAGCACCCGCTCGCCCTTCCAGAGGACCACCGGAGTCTCCTCGGGACGGATGGAGAACCGGCGCAGCAGCGCCTCGGCCTCCTTGTCCTTCTCCAGATCCAACCAGCGGTGGGGCAGCCGGTTGCGGGCGGCGAACTCACGCAGCCGCAGCGTGTCCGGTGAATAGCAGGACCCCAGGATCCGGAAGCCGGCGCCGAGGCCGATGAGCAGATACCGGCGGCCCAGGTAAGCGCGGAGGATGAGGTCGCCAAGGACGGGGTCGCGGCCCACCAGGGCGCGTTGCCGCTCCACCGGTACGGCCAGGATCTCGCCCGCCTCGCGCACCACGGCGGTGTCGAACGCCGCCTCGCCCTCCAGCAGCCCGAGTTCACCCAGGAACCTGCCGGGGCCGTGCACCGCCACCGTGCGCTCCTCGGGGCCGCCGTAATCCTGGAGGATCTCGACGGTCCCGCTGAGGATCGCCAGGAACTCCCGGAACGGCTCGCCCTCGCGGTACAGCACCTCGTCCTCGGCGGTCCTGCGGCGCTCACCGTGCGCTGCCAGGTCCTCGAGCTGTTCCGGTGTCAGGCGCGGGAACGCCCCGTACCGGTCCGGTGTCTCGCGGGCCGCACCATGCTTGTGCTCGGCCGTGCTCATCAGACCAGGGCCTCGTGGACGTAGCACCAGCGCCAGTCCTCTCCCGGCTGGAAGGACTGCACGACGGGGTGACCGACGCTGCCCGCGTGCCGCCTGGCGTGCTTGAGGGGCGAGGAGTCGCAGCAGCCGACGTGCCCGCAGGAGAGGCAGAGCCGCAGGTGCACCCACGGGGAATGCTCCCTGAGGCACTCCTCGCAGCCCTCCGGGGTACGCGGCGTCACTGGGCGCACCATCGCCAGGTGCGGGTCGGGAATCGTGGCCATGAGGGTTCTCCCTCCGTGGACGGGACTGCTCAGCCGGCCATGACCTGGAACCGCTGCGCGAGGGCGGCACCGGTCGATGTCGGGGCTGCGGTTTCGTGCGGCTCCCGCGGTGGCCGGTCCATCGTGTTCACCCTCCCGCAGTGGTCTGCCGGCCCGCCATCGCCTGCTCGACCCACGAGCGCAGGACGTGTGCGGGTGCCGCGCCGGCCTGCCGGGCGACCGTCTCGCCCCGGTCCAGGACGAGCAGGCTCGGCACCGCCTGCACCTCGAACCGCCGGCTGAGCCGTGGGTTCTTGTCGACGTCGACCTTGACGAGCTTGATCCGCCCGGCGAGGTCGCGGGCGACCTGTTCCAGGGCGGGGCTGACCATGCGGCAGGGGCCGCACCAGGTGGCCCAGAGGTCGACGACGACGGGCACAGTGGCCTGCTCGACGACCTCGGCGAAGTCGTCGTCGCCCGCGTCGACGATCCAGGGCAGGAACTGCTTGCAGTGGCCGCATGTGGGGCGTCCCTCTGCGGCCACGGGAATCCGGTTGGCGCGCCCGCAGTTCGGGCAGGTCACCGTCGTCGTCCGGGTGGTGTTCACGCCGCCCTCACCTCCCGGGCCCCCGCCTGCTGGTCGTAGGTCACCACCAGCTCTCCGTGCTCGGCGTCGACGCGGACCGTCGCGCCGTCCTGGACGTCGCCGCGCAGCAGGGCGCGCCCGACCAGTGTCTCGACCTCGTGGGAGATGTAACGCCGCAGCGGCCGGGCCCCGTACACCGGGTCGTAGCCCTGGTGGGCGATCAACTCCCGGGCTGCCTCTGTGAGTTCGACGGTGATGCGGCGTTCGGCGAGCCGCTGTCGCAGCTCGTCGAACTGCAGCTCCACGATCCGCTCGATCTGCCGCTCACCGAGCGGCTTGAACAGC
The DNA here is from genome assembly GCF_056432605.1 of Streptomyces sp. NPDC045022. Lineage (NCBI taxonomy): Bacteria > Bacillati > Actinomycetota > Actinomycetes > Kitasatosporales > Streptomycetaceae > Streptomyces > Streptomyces sp. NPDC045022. The sequence goes on along the minus strand of NZ_JBWKIR010000001.1, from coordinate 278,252 downwards.
ACGATGTCATCGACGCGGTTGAGGAACTCCGGGCGGAAGTGCCCGCGCAGCTCGCCCATCACCAGGGTGCGGGCGTCCGGCTTGATCTCACCCTCGGCGGTGGCGCCGTCGAGGAGGTACTCGGAGCCGATGTTGGACGTCATGATGATCACGGTGTTGCGGAAGTCGACCGTGCGGCCCTGGGAGTCGGTGATGCGGCCGTCGTCGAGGACCTGCAGCAGGGTGTTGAAGACATCGGTGTGCGCCTTCTCGACCTCGTCGAACAGCACGACCGAGTACGGCTTGCGGCGTACGGCCTCGGTGAGCTGGCCGCCTTCCTCGTAGCCGACGTATCCGGGCGGTGCGCCCATGAGCCGGCTGACGGTGTGCCGCTCCTGGTACTCACTCATGTCGAGGCGGACCATGTTCTCCTCGGAGTCGAACAGGGCCCGGGCGAGGGTCTTGGCCAGCTCGGTCTTCCCGACGCCGGTGGGGCCGAGGAAGACGAACGAGCCGATGGGGCGGCGTGGGTCGCGGATGCCGGAGCGGGCGCGGATGATGGCGTCGGCGACGAGCTTGACGGCCTCGTCCTGGCCGATGACGCGCTCGCGCAGGATCTCGTCGAGGCGCAGCAGCTTCTCGCGTTCGCCCTCCTGGAGGCGGGCGACGGGGACGCCGGTCCAGGCGGCGACGATCTCGGCGATCTCCTCCTCGGTGACGACCTCGCGCAGCAGCCGGTCCTGCCCTTGTTTGGCGGCCAGTTGCTCCTCCTCCGCGGCGAGTCGGCGCTCCAGGTCCCGGAGGCGGCCGTAGCGGAGTTCGGCGGCGCGGTTGAGGTCGTAGGCGCGTTCGGCCTCCTCCGCATCGTGGCGGACCTGCTCCAGTTCCTGGCGCAGTTCCTGCACGCGGCGGATCGCCTGCCGTTCGGCCTCCCACTGGGCGTGTTTGGCGTCGGCCTCGCCGCGCAGGTCTGCCAGTTCCCTGCGCAGTTCCTCCAGGCGGGTTCTGCTGGCGGGGTCGGTCTCCTTGGACAGGGCCGCCTCCTCGATCTCCAGGCGGGTGACGCGGCGGGTGATCTCGTCGAGTTCGGCGGGCATCGAGTCGATCTCGGTACGCAGCCGGGCGCACGCCTCGTCGACGAGGTCGATGGCCTTGTCGGGCAGGAACCGGTCGGTGATGTAGCGGTGGCTGAGGGTGGCCGCGGAGACCAGCGCGGTGTCCTGGATCTTCACGCCGTGGAAGACCTCCAGGCGTTCGCGCAGTCCGCGCAGGATGGAGATGGTGTCCTCCACGCTCGGCTCGTCGACCAGGACCTGCTGGAAGCGGCGTTCGAGGGCGGCGTCCTTCTCGATGTGCTTACGGTACTCGTCGAGGGTGGTCGCGCCGATCATGTGGAGTTCGCCGCGGGCGAGCATCGGCTTGAGCATGTTGCCCGCGTCCATGGCCCCTTCGGCGGCGCCCGCCCCTACGACGGTGTGCAGTTCGTCGACGAAGAGCAGGATGCGCCCCTGTGCCGCCTTGACCTCGCTGAGCACGGCCTTGAGGCGTTCCTCGAACTCACCGCGGTACTTGGCGCCGGCGACCAGGGAGCCCATGTCGAGGGCGAACACGACCTTGTCGCGGAGTCCTTCGGGCACGTCGCCGCGGACGATGCGCTGGGCGAGACCCTCGACGATGGCGGTCTTGCCGACGCCGGGGTCACCGATGAGGACGGGGTTGTTCTTGGTCTTCCGGCTGAGGATCTGGGTGACGCGGCGGATCTCCGCATCACGGCCGATGACGGGGTCCAGCCGCCCGGACCGGGCCTCGAGGACCAGGTCGCGGCCGTACTTCTCCAGGGCCTCGTAGGCCACTTCGGGGTTGGCGGAGGTGACGCGCTGGTTGCCGCGGACCTGGGTGAGCGCGCTCAGGAACGACTCCCGGGTCACCCCGTGCTCCTTGAGCAGCCGTCCGGCGGCGGTCGCCGAGCCCTCCTCGGCCAGGGCGAGCAGGAGGTGCTCCACGGACACGTACTCGTCCTTGAGGCGTTTGGCCTCCCGTTCGGCGGCATCGAGCAGGCGGGACAGGCGCTGAGTGACGAAGACCTGGCCGGGGGCCGCGCCGGGGCCGGTGACCTTCGGGCGGCGGGAGAGTTCCTCGCGCACGGCCGCGCGCACTTCCTTGGGCTCGGTGCCCGCCTGTTGCAGCAACCGCGGGATCAGACCGTCCTCCTGATCGAGAAGTGCGAGCAGCAGGTGTTCCCCGTCGACCTCGGTCTGCCCCATGCGGACGGCCGCGGTCTGGGCCTCCTGGAGGGCTTCCTGGGACTTCTGGGTGAGACGGTTCATGTCCATGGGGGTGTTTCACTCCTCGTGCCGCGGCCTCGCAGGGCGGCTTCGAGCAGGCTGATGCGATCGAGCAGGTCGAGCACCAGGCCGATGGATGCGTAGTTGAGGCAGAGTCCGGAGCGCAGCCGCTGGATGCGGGCGAGAACCGCCGGGGCCGTGGGGTCGAACACCAGCTGTCCCGCGGTGTCGCGTTCGGCGTCGACCAGGCCGAGGGCGACGAACCGGCGGATCAGATCGGGGTGGAGGCCCGAGCGACGGGCCACGCCGGCCAGGGAGAGCCTGGGGACGGGCACGAGCGCGTACCGGACGGCCGTCGAGGCGGTGACGTCGGCGCCCGTGCGTACCGGACGGGCGCCCACGTCGGCCCGGCCGGTGCCTGCCGCTCCCGCGGGTCGGTCGTTCATCGCGTCCTCCTGGGGTCGAACGAGGAGGTGGCGGCGAGCTCCTCGAACAGTTCGCGTTCTCGGTCGCTGAGGGTGGGCGGCACCATGACGCGGAGCTCGGCGTACAGGTCGCCGTTCGCGCCGCGCGGGTTCGGCATGCCCTCGCCGCGCAGCCGCAGCCGCCGGCCGCTGGACGAGCCCGCGGGCACCGTGACCTTGGCCGTACCACCGCCGGGGGTGGGCACCGGCACGGTCGCACCCAGGGCCGCCTCCCAGGGGGCGACCGGAACCTGGACGTGCACGTCGCGGCCGTCCAACCGGAACCGGGGGTGGGGCTGGACACACACCCGCAGGTACAGGTCGCCCGCGGGGGCCTCGCCACTGCCCCGGCCGCCCTCGCCCGCCAGCCGGATGCGCTGCCCGTCGGTGACGCCCGGCGGCACGTCGACCTCGTACCGCCGCGGCTGCCCGGTGGGACCGGCGAGCGTGACGGTGCGACGGCCACCTCGGTACGCCTCCTCGACGGTGAGCGGCAGTTCGGCCTCCTGGTCCGCTCCGGGGACACCGCCCGGGGTGGCGCCGCCCCGGAACATGGAACCGAACAGGTCCTCGATGTCGATGCCCTCCGCTCCGAAACCGTCGCCGAAGCCGGTGGTGTACCGGCCACGGGGGCCGCCCGCGCCCGCGGTCCTCCGAGCGCGGAAGCCGCCGCCCGCTCCGGCCGCGACCCGTTCGTCGAAGTCCTCGGGGATCTGGCGGAAGTCCTCGCCGAAGCGGTCGTAACGGGCCCGGGTCTTCGGGTCCGACAGGACGCTGTACGCCTCGTTGAGGTCCTTGAAGCGTTCCTCCGCATCCGGGTCCTTGTTGACGTCGGGGTGGTACTTGCGGGCGAGCTTGCGATATGCCTGCTGGATCTCGTCCTGGCTCGCGGTCCGCGACACGCCCAGCACCTCGTAGAAGTCCCGTGCCATGACCGGTCACTCCCGCTTCGCGACCGTCACGGCGGCGGGCCTGAGCTGCCGTTCGCCGTCCCCGTAGCCCGGGCGCAGCACCTCGACGACGGTGCCCGGTGGGGCGTCGGGGTCCTGGACGACGCCGACCACCTCGTGTCGGGCCGGGTCGAAGGCGACGCCGGTCTCCGCATGCCGCGGGTAGCCGAGCAGTTCGAGGACGTTCACCGCCTGGTCGCGGACCGCCCGAACGCCCTCCACGATCGCGTCGGGTTCGGCGCCGGCATGGGTCAGGGCGAGTTCGAGGTTGTCGAGGACGGGTAGGAAGGCGGCGGCCGTACGGGAACGCTCGACCGTCCGTTCCCGCTCCAGTTCCCTGGCGTGGCGCTTGCGCAGGTTGTCGAGGTCGGCGAGCGCGCGCCGCCAGCGGTCCTCCAGTTCCTGGAGCGCGGTCGTGTACTCGTCCTCGGCAGGCGCGGGACCGGCGGCGTCGGGTCCCGGTTCGTCGTCCGCCGCTTGCGGCCGGGACGGCGGACCCGGTTGCGGCAGGTCCCCGCGAGGAGGGCGTACGGCGCCTTCCGGGACCGGTTCGACCGGATCCGACGCGGCCCGGTCGGATTCCTGGGGGTGGCTGGGCATGGCGCGCCTCAGTCCTTGTCGAACTCGGCGTCGATGACATCGTCGTCACCGCCACCGCCACCGCCGCTCGTGGGACCACCGGTGGCGGTGTCCTGGCCGGGGCCGCCCGTGGCGGCGGCGCCCTGATGGGCCACCAGCCCGGCGAGCACCTGCTGGAGTTCGGAGGTCAGGGGCCGTACACGCTCCACGCCCGCCTCTTCCTTGACCGCCGCCCGGGCGTCGGACACGAGCATCTCGGCGCGTGCCTTCTCGTGCGCGGGCGCCGCGTCGCCCAGTTCTGCGAGGCGTTTCTCGACCTGGTACGCGACGGCGTCCAGCTCGTTGCGTGCGTCGACGGCCTCGCGGAGTGCCTGGTCCTGGCCCTGGTTGCGCTCGGCCTCCTGGACCATGCGTTCGACCTCGCTGCGGTCGAGGTTGGAGCTCTCGCTGATGGTGATGCCCTGTTCCTTGCCGGTGTCCTTGTCACGGGCCCTGACGTTGAGGATGCCGTTGGCGTCGATGTCGAAGGTGACCTCGATCTGTGGTTCGCCCCGCGGCGCCGGCCGGATGTCGGTGAGCTGGAACCGGCCGAGCACCCGGTTGTCGGCGGCCAGCTCGCGCTCGCCCTGGAGGACCACCACATCGACGGCCGGCTGGTTGTCCTCGGCGGTGGAGAAGGTCTCGCTGCGGCGCACCGGGATGGTGGTGTTCCGCTCGATGATCTTCGTCATCACTCCGCCGCGCGTCTCCACGCCCAGCGACAGCGGGGTGACGTCGAGCAGCAGGACGTCCTTGACCTCGCCCTTGAGCACCCCGGCCTGGATCGCGGCGCCCAGGGCCACGACCTCGTCGGGGTTGACGCTCATGTTGGGTTCCTTGCCGCCGGTCAGCCGGCGGACCAGGGCCTGGACCGCCGGGATACGGGTGGAGCCGCCTACGAGGATGACCTCGTCGATGTCGCTCTCGCCGACCTTGGCGTCGGCCATCGCCTGCTGGACCGGTCCCAGGCAACGCTCCACCAGGTCGCCGGTGATCTGCTCGAACGTGGACCGCATGATCGAGTCGGTGAGGTGCTTGGGGCCGGCAGCGTCGGCGGTGATGAACGGCAGGCTGACCTGCGTCTGCGTCACCGAACTCAGCTCGGTCTTGGCTTTCTCCGCCGCCTCGAACAGTCGTTGCAGTGCCTGCGGGTCGTTGCGCAGATCGATGCCGTTCTCCTTCTGGAAGTCGTCCGCGAGGTAGTCGACCAGGCGGCGGTCGAAGTCGTCACCGCCCAGGTGGCTGTCGCCGGCGGTGGAGCGCACCTCCACCACGCCGTCGCCGACGTCGAGGATGCTCACGTCGAAGGTGCCGCCACCCAGGTCGAAGACGAGGACGGTCTCGTGCTGCTTCTTGTCCATGCCGTACGCGAGGGCGGCCGCCGTCGGCTCGTTGATGATCCGCAGCACCTCCAGTCCCGCGATCCGTCCGGCGTCCTTGGTGGCGGTGCGCTGAGCGTCGTTGAAGTAGGCGGGTACCGTGATGACCGCCTCCGTGACCCGTTCCCCCAGCTGCTTGGAGGCGTCGGCGGCGAGTTTGCGCAGCACCTGTGCGCTGATCTCCTCAGGCGCGTACAGCTTGTCGCGCACCTTGAAGCGGGCCGCCCCGCCGTCGCCCTCGACGACGTCGTACGTCACCGCTCTGGCCTCGTCGGAGATCTCGTCGAAGTGCCGGCCGATGAACCGCTTGGCCGAATAGATGGTGCCCTTCGGGTTGAGGATCGCCTGGCGCCGGGCCAGCTGGCCCACCAGGCGCTCGCCGGTGTCGGTGAAGGCCACCACGGACGGGGTCGTGCGGTTGCCCTCGCTGTTGGGCACGACGGACGGCTCGCCGCCCTCCCACACGGCGATCACCGAGTTGGTGGTGCCCAGGTCGATGCCCACTGCCTTGGCCATGAGGGACTCCTCCCGGTCCGGCAGCCTGCGCCGACTCTCCGGATCACGTTCGTTCAGGTACGGGTGGGACTCCGCCGGTGGTCTGCAGCGCGCCCGTCAGGACACCGGGGAACGCACCGCTCGCCGCCCTTTCCTGCCGGTGCGCACGGAGGGTCTCGAACACTCCCCAGGGTGGCGAGCCGAGTGGCTCCACGCCTGCGCCTGGCGAGTCAGAAAAGTACGGGCCCGGTCGCCCCACGAGTACGAGAGGAAGAATCCGAACATCTCGGATGAGCCGGCCGCGAGCGGGGTACCCGGGACACCGCTCGCCTCCCTGAGGGCTCGGGAGATACGGAGTGATCCCATGGCCGGCAGCTGGGTGCACGACCTGTACCGGCGCCGCTCCGACCGGGAGGGCAGCCTTCCGCGGGGCGACGCCGGGCGACACCCCATTGCCACGCGGAGAGGGCCCCGCCCACCCGCTCCAGCCCCGGCCGACCATGCCCTGCGCGAACTGATGGTGCTCTGCCGCGCCCTGTTCGACACCCCGGACGAGGGCGAGATCCTGCGCCTGGCCATGGACCACGTAGCCGCCGCAGGGCCATACCGCGCCGAGGCCGGATACCTCACGGCGGACGGCGACCTGGTACCCAGCCCGAGGAACGGGCAGATCCATGCCTCGGCCGTGGACCGGAGGGTGCGGGAGCTGGCCGGACAGGACGGCCCTGTGACCGTACCCGGCAGGCCCTGGGGCCGGGCCCTGGGGCTGCGTGGACGTGGGACACTCCACGGTTACCTCGTGGTGACGTCCCGCTCCCGGCCCACCGAGGCCGAGCGATCCCTGCTTGCCACGCTCGTCCGGCACACCGCCGCTGCTCTGTCCGTCGCCTTCGCACACGGCCGAGAACGCGAGGACACGCTGGAGCTGCACCGGCTGAGGGAGGAACGCACAGCCCTCCAGCGGCAACTGATCTCCGTCGCGGCTGAGCTGGGGTACCAGCGGGCCGTTCACGCGCTCATGGCCGACGTCGCTACCTCGGGCGGCAGCGAGGAAGCCGTCACCCGCGCACTGAATGGGCTCACCGGGCTCCCCGCGCTGGTCGAGGACCGCTTCGGTCGGCTGAGGTCCTGGACCGGCCCCAGCCGCCCCGACCCCTATCCGGAACCGGACCCCGTGCGCCAGGACGAAATGCTGCACGCCGTCGCCCGGGAGGTCGGACCGGTGCGGATAAAGGACCGGCTGATCACCCTGGTCCGCCCGCAGGGCGAGATCCTGGGCGTGCTGGCGCTGGTCGATGCCCGGGGCGAGGCCGACGAGCACACCGTGCTCGCGCTGGAACACGCCGCCACGTCACTCGCCCTGGAACTGGCGCACCTGCGTAATCTGGCCGAAGTGGAGCTGAGGCTGCACCGCGAGCTGGTCGACGACCTCCTGGCGGGGACGGACGAGGCGAGCGCCTACGCCCGGTCCGAGGCAGTCGGACACGACCTGCACCGCAGCCACTACGTCGTCGTGGTGCAGTGGTCGAATCGGACCGCGGACGATTCCTTCGCGCAGACCGTGGGCCGGGCGGCCGCTGCCGTGGGCATGCGTTCGCTGCTGACCCGACGTTCCGACCACGTGGTCCTGGTAGCCGACGACAGGCCGCACGCCCGCGCGCTGTACGAGGCGCTCGCCCGGGAGACCGGGACACGGTCGGGGACGATCGGGGTGAGCGCCCCTTCCGACTCCCTGGACGACATCCCCCACCGCTACCAGGAGGCGCAGCGCGCCCTCGAAGTGCGCCGCCACTCCCGCGAGCGCTACGGCACGACGTTCTTCGACGAGCTCGGCCTCTACCGCATCCTGGGACCTGGCAACGATTACCGGGCACTGGAGACGTTCGTCGACGAGTGGCTCGGGCAGCTCATCGACTACGACTCCCGGCACCAAGCGGCCATGGTGGAGACCCTGTCCCGGTACTTCGACTGCGGCGGCAACTACGACGAGACCGCCTCATCCCTCGCGATCCACCGCAGCACGCTGCGCTATCGGCTTCAGCGCATCCGCGACATCAGCGGCAACGACCTCGCGAACGTAGAGGACCGGCTCAGCCTCCAGGTGGCAACCCGAGTGTGGAAGATCATGCTCGGTGGACGCGGCTGATGCTCCACTGGAACCGCCCCGTCGCGCGAAGGTCACCTTCACGTACGGCGGGAGCAGCGACTCGGAAGTCTCCGAGGATCTGTACCGCGACATCAGCGGCAAGCTGTCCGACGGCATCAGCCGGGCATCTCCCTCCGGGTGTCCCGCACCCCGCGCACCTGGCCATGGTCGGTTCTTGGACGACGAGCGGTGCATCGCCCCGTGGCGGGCTGTGTTCGCCGAGCGGCTGGGCCGACTTCCGGTGCCGGTCGAGACACTGCTGCGACTGCTGTATCTCACGCTCGCTACCAGTGCTGTGCCGGGAGGTCGCGGACTCGCTGAGCCGGCGGCGGTTCTGCCGTATTTCCCTGAGTTCCCCTGTGCCGCACCTGACGTTGGTGATCTACATGATGTGCTGCGGCGGCGCGCAGACCGTAGAGCAGCTCGACATCGTGGTGTTCGGGACAGCTCGCGCGAGTGGTCGGGGTGCTGGCCGAGACGGCGGCCGGCACTCGCCGGGCTGCTGGCCGGTCTTCACCTTCGCTGATCGGCCACGCGACTGGCCCGCGCACCGTAAGCGGCCGAAGAAGCCCGCCGCGCGGTAATGGGGGCCACAACGACGCCCGCGTCGCACGAGCTGTGCCGTGGCTGTCAGGGGAGCTGGTCGAGCAGTTCCTGACGGTGTGTGGTGGCCCATGAGCCGAGGTGGATGGGCTCTCGGCCGAGAAGGTCCTCGACCGTGCTCGTGGTGACCGCGGAGTAGTCGAAGCGGCCTTCGTAGGTCTGTCGCGCCCAGATCAGTGTGCTGGCCGCGTACGCGGCGTCCACGTTGGCGGGTGCGGTGTCCAGACCGGAATCGATCATGCGCTGCAGATCGTCCGGGGTCAGGACCAGTGCGGGGATCTCCCGTCCGAAACCCGGCCTCTTGGTCCGGTCACCCACCACGCGACTCCTCTGAGTCGATCAACCCCAGATGTCCGAGTTCAACGCAGCGTAGTCGGCACCAAACCAGCACGGGAGCCCGCACCGCTCCCTCAAATCACCCCGAACTACGCGTCCCGGACGGCGCTCGTTTCCACCACTTTCGAGCCCCTGAACCGCCTTTCCTCAGGCCGGCATGGTGGCTGCGCGCATAGCCGACCACCGAACTATGTTGCTCCACCACATGTGCTCCTGACCTGCATCTTCCTACCGTGTGCCGACACGTACCCGTCCCCACCGCACACGAGGAAGTGGCGCACATGGCCTCCGGAACCACCGCTCCCCCACCCCCCGCCAGCCTCCCCAGAATCGTCGCCGCCAGCCTCATCGGCACCACCATCGAGTGGTACGACAACTCGTCCGCTCGGAGCTAGGACCTGCGGTTTTCTGCAATTCTGGCCACGGAAGCCAGCACGGAACCAGCACCGGGAGTCGACGGTGATGACTAACGCCCCTCAAGGCGCCTTGAGGCCCGGCTCGTAGGTGAGCCGCAGGCTCAGCGCGAGGACGTCGGCGTCGTTCCGGCGGCGCGCGCCGTCCGCCGTGCGGGCGTCGGCGCACAGCACCGCCCGTACGCCCGGGATCTTGTTGGCGGCGATGGCGGCGCCCGTGCCGGTCCAGCAGCACACGACCGCCTGGTCGGACGCGCCCTCGGCCACGTCCCGGGCCGCGGCCTCCGAGCAGGCCGCCCACTGCGCATCGGCCCCGGGCCGCAACGCGCCGTGCTCGCGAACCTCGTGACCGCGCCGCCGCAGCTCCGCCACGAGCAGGCGGGCCACGGGTTCGTCCATGTCGGAGAGAGGGAGATCCGCATGTCTGGGGCCTAACGGCAGAGGGGCGTCGCCATGACCGTATGCGATCGATCGCAAGGCGTTTGTCGGCCATTTTCAACCCACGGCGATCACCGATTAAATTCCGCCAATCTCAAAGGAGTTGATCAGAAATTGGCACAGGCGATCACGCCTTGACCGATTCGGTGGTCCCCATTTAGCGTCACGGCAGACGGGGGCTCGGGGCATGCGTAGGTGCTGAAACCGGGTGCAGACAACACGGGGGAAGAATCCAATGAACGACCGTCCGGTGTGGTATCGGCCGGTCGCTGCAGGGCGCATACCCTGCCGGCGCGGCCACGGACAGCGGACACCGCTGAGACTCGGGTGTCCACATGACACGCCCGCCTGCACCCTCCAGGGGCCCGGTACGCTCACGGTGCGGGTCTGAGACGTGGGCGGACTCGACGAGACGGCACTGCTGCGGCGCATGGTGGAAACCGCGTCGGTCACCGGCCACGAGGACCGGCTCGCCCGGCAACTGGTCGACGACATGGCCGCGCTGGGCTTCCGTGCCCACCGTGACGTCGCCGGCAACGCCGTCGGCGTGCTGGGCAGCCACGACCGGCCGCTGATCCTGCTTCTCGGCCACCTCGACACGGTGCCCGGTGACCTGCCCGTCCACGAACGCGACGGCAAGCTGTACGGCCGCGGCACGGTGGACGCCAAGGGCCCGCTCGCGACCATGGTCTGGGCGGCACTGCGCGCCTCGGCGCTTTGCGACGCCCGCATCATGGTGGTCGGTGCCGTAGGTGAGGAGGGCTCCTCGCCCGGCGCACACCATCTGCGCAGCGCGATACGGCCGGACGCGGTAGTCATCGGCGAGCCGAGCGGCGTGGGCACCGTGGTGCTCGGTTACAAGGGCATCGTGCGCTGCGCGGTCGACATCTCCCGCCCCGGCTCGCACACCAGCTCACCCGGGCCGAGAGCGGTGGAGGTCGCGGCCGAGTACTGGGAGAGGGTACGCCGGCGGCTCGCGGTGGACGGCGGTGCGCAACCCGCCTTCGACCGTGCGATCCCCGCGCTGGTCGCGCTCCACGGCGACCTGCGGCGCGCCAGGCTGGAGATCTCCTGCCGGGTACCGGTCGGCTTCGACCGGGACGGATTCCTGGACTGGCTGCGCGAACTGGCCGGCCCCGACCGGCTCACCGTCGCCGAGAGCCTCCCGGCGGTCCGTTCGCAGCGCACCGACCCGGTGGTGGCCGCGCTGCGGGCCGGGATCCGGCAGCATGCCGGGGTGCCGACCGCCAAGGTCAAACTCGGCACCTCCGACATGAACGTCGTCGGCCCGGGGTGGAACGTGCCCATCGCCGCCTACGGCCCCGGCGACTCCCGTCTGGACCACACGGACGAGGAACACCTGGACCTGGCCGAATACCTGACCGCGATCGACGTGCTGACCACGGCCGTCCAGGAGCTGGCCGACGGGCTGACCGTCCGTGGGCCGGCGCAGCGCGCCGCTGCCGGTGCCGAGCAGGAGAAGGCCCTGTGACCCGGGACGACGGCGTACGCTCCGCGGAGGACGTCGTGCGCGACCTTCCGCCGCGCCTGGCCGTGATCGCGTCCCGGATCGCCGTGGAGGAGAAGCGCATCCTCGACGAACTCGACCGGCGCCGCGTCCCTTACCACGTGCTCGATCCGCGCACGGCGGTGTTCCGCCTGGACCGGCCGAAGGCGCCCTGGTCGGTGGCGCTCGCCCGGGAGGTGTCGCATCACCGGAATCTCACGGTGGCCCGCGTCCTCGAGCACGCGGGCGTGACGGTGGTCAACAGCGCTGCGGCGATCGCCCTGTGCGGCGACAAGCTGCTCACCACACTCACCCTCCAGGCCGCCGGACTGCCCGTCCCGCGTTGCCTGGTCACCGCCACCCCGCAGGCGGCCGTCGATGCTCTCGAGGACTTCGGCTACCCGGCGGTCGTCAAGCCCCTGACAGGATCATGGGGCCGGCAGGTGGCGCGGCTGACGGACCGGGACGCCGCCGACGCGGTCCTCGAACTGCGCGAGGCACTGCCCGACCCGCACCAGCGGATCACCTACGTGCAGGAGTACGTGGACAAGCCCGGACGGGACATCAGAGCACTCGTCTTCGGCACCGAGGTGATCGGCGCCGTCTACCGCGTCTCCGATTCCTGGCGCACCAACACCGCCCGCGACGCACGCACTCTGCCGTGTCCGCTCACCCCGGAGCTCGAGAGCCTCGTGACGGCCACCGCGGCCGCGATCGGGCCCGGAGCCTACGGAGTCGACGTCCTGGAGGACCGCGACGGCCGGCTCCTGGTCAACGAGGTCAACCACACACCTCAGTTCCGCGGCGCCGCCGAGGCCCTCGATGTGAACCTGGCCAGCCGTTACGTGGACTACCTGGTACAGCAAATGGTGAGGAACTGATGACCGACTCACGGCTGGCGATGTTTGGCGGTCCCCGTACCGTGGAGGCCGGGGCCGGCGCCTCTCCCGAAACGGCCTGGCCGATCGTCACGGACGCCGAACGAGAGGCGGTGCTGGGGGTTCTCGACAGCGGCCGCTTCACCTCGGTGGAACGCGGCGAGGTGCAGCTGCTCGAACAGCAGTGGGCGTCCTACGTCGGCGTACGCCACTGCGCCGCGCTGTCGTCAGGAACCGCGGCCATCGAGCTCGCGCTCGTCGCCTCGGAACTGGAACCGGGCGCCGAAGTCCTCGTGCCCGCCTTCTCCTTCATTGCCACGGCATCGGCCCCCGTGCTGCGCGGGCTGGTCCCGGTGTTCGTGGACATCGACCCCGTCACGTACACCGTCGACCCCGTCGCCGCGGCCGCCGCGATCACGCCGCGCACGCAGGCGATTCTCGCGGTGCACCTGCACGGGCTGCCCTGTGACATGGACGCACTGCGCGCCCTGGCCGACCGCCACGGGCTGGTCCTCATAGAGGACGCGGCCCAGGCGCACGGCGCGACCTACCGCGGACGGCAGGCCGGGGCGCTCGGGGACGTGGCGGCGTTCAGCCTCAACGCCTCCAAGAACCTGCCCACGAGCGGAGAGGGCGGTCTCCTCACCACCGACGACGAGGCAGTGTACGAACGTGTCGTGCTGCACCGGCAGTTCGGCGAGGACCTGACGGGTCGCGGCGAACGCGCCTACCTGTCACGTGTGATCGCCGGCAACGAGAAACTCAGCAGCATCCAGGCCGCGTTCACCCGCAGCCAGCTCGCCCGGCTTTCCGAGCGGCACGAGCAGCGTGACCGCAACGTGCGCCGGTTCCTGCGGCGGCTGGCGGAACTCGACGGGATCGTGATCCCCCACTGCCCGGACGACCGCACCCACGCCTGGTTCCAGCTGCGGTTGCGCTTCGACCATCACGCCATGGGCTGCCCGGACATCGCTCCGGGAGCGGTGCGTACCCTGCTGCAGCGCGCGCTGCGAGCGGAAGGCGTGCCGGTGCGGCCGTACCAGTCGCTGCCCTTGCCCGCCCAGCCGGCGCTGCACTCCTCCCTTCCGCAGGACCGGCCCTACCGACCCGACGACCACCCCGCCACGCTGGCCCTGATCGAGGACTCCGTGACGATCCAGCGCTGGCACCTCAACCCGGCCGCGGGTCCGCTCCTGGAGCGTTGCGCCGACGCTTTCGAGAAGGTGTGGGGACAGCTGGACCTGCTGCTGCCCGCTGCCCGGTCGATGACGTACGAGCCGCTGTGGCGGCAGGCCGACGCGGTGGGGGTACGGGCATGACCCGCCTCGCCGTCAGTACCGAGCAGCTGGCCGACCGCGCCCACCGGGCCCGTGAGGCCGTACTGGCGATGGGCGCGAGTGAACACGGCACTCACGTCGGCGGTAGCCTGTCGGCCGTCGACCTGCTCACGGTGCTCTACGGAGCGGTGCTGCGGGTGCGGCCGGACGAGCCGGACTGGGCCGACCGGGACTGGTTCGTGCTGAGCAAGGGCCACGCCGCCGCCGCGCTGTACGCGGTGCTCGCCGAGCATGGCTATTTCCCGCCCGAGGAGTGCCGTACGTACGCACAGCGGCACAGCCGGCTGGCCGGACACCCGCTGCGCCGGCTGCCCGGCGTGGAGTTCCCCACCGGCTCACTGGGCCACGGTCTGTCGCTCGCCGCCGGAGTCGCCCTGGCCGCGGCCCGCACGGGCCGGAGCAACCGGGCGTTCGTCCTGCTCGGCGACGGCGAGCTGCAGGAGGGCTCCAACTGGGAAGCGATCATGGCCGCCGCCCAGCTCGGCCTGGACAACCTGACCGCCCTGGTCGACCGCAACGGCTGGCAGATCAGCGGCCGTACGGAGGATTCCGTGGGCCTGGAGCCGCTCGCCGACCGCTGGCGCAGCTTCGGCTGGTCGGTGGTCGAGACGGACGGACACGATCTGGATGCCCTGCGGTCCGTGTTCGGGGCGCTGCCGGCCGCGCCGGGCCGGCCCACCGTCGTCATCGCCAGGACCACGAAAGGCCGTGGAGTGCCGATCTTCGAAGACCGCAAGAAGAGCCACTACGTACGGCTCACCCCGCGGCTGCACGAGCGGGCGCTGGCGGGGCTGCGCGCCCGGCGAAGGAACCAGGGGTGACGGCGGCCCAGGAGAGCCCGGAGTCCGTCCAGGACGCCTGGGCGGAGCTCTACACGTGCTCGGCCCGGGACGTCCACCGCCGTACGCTCCTCGAACTGGCCCGGAACGACGAGCGGATCTTCTGCGTCGACTCCGACACCGGAGGATTCGAGGACGGCTTCGCGGCCGAACTGCCCGGCCAGTACGTCAACGTCGGCATAGCCGAGGCGAACCTGTTCGGCATGTCCGCCGGGCTCGCGGCGTCCGGGCTGATCCCCTTCGCCCACACGATGAGCACCTTCGCCACCACCCGCGCGTGCGAGCAGCTGAAACTGGACGTGGCGGGCAACAACCTGCCCGTGCGGATCGTCGCCACCCACGGCGGTCTCTCCGCCGGCCACTACGGCCCCTCGCACCACGCCCTCCAGGACCTCGCCATCCTGCGGACGCTGCCCCACCTGACCGTCCTCGTCCCGGCCGACGCCGGCGAGACGGCCCTCGCCGTGCGGGCCGCCGCCCACCATCCCGGCCCGGTGTACATCCGGCTCGGCCGCAACGCCACCCCGCAGGTCCACCGCGAACCGTACGACTTCCGTATCGGCACCTCCGTGCAACTGGCGGACGGCGACGACCTGACCGTGGTCGCGACCGGACCCCTGCCGGTCCACTACGCGCTCGGGGCAAGGGAGCAGCTCGCGGCGCGGGGTATCGGCGCCCGGGTGGTGAACATGCACACCGTCAAGCCCCTCGACCGGTCCGCGCTGCTGCGCGCGGCACAGGAGACCGCAGGCATCGTCACCGTCGAGGACCACGTCGTCGTCGCCGGACTCGGCGGTGCCGTGAGCGAGGTGGTGAGCACCGAACATCCCTGCCGGGTGCGCCGGGTGGGGGTCGCGGACCGCTACCTCGACACCGTCGGCAACGAACAGGAACTGCTGGCGGACGCCGGTGTCACGGTCGACCACATCGTGGCGGAGGCACTGACCCTGCTCGACCCCGCACGGACCGACAACCACAACACTAGGAGAAGGTGACATGGCCACAGCCACCTGCCCGAGCTGCGAGAGCGACGTCACGCTCGACACCGCATCCCGGCAGCACGAGATCGTCGAGTGCGCGGACTGCCGCAGCGAGCTGGAGATCCTCAGCCTCGACCCGGTCCTGCTGGCGCTCGCGCCCGAGGTCGAAGAGGACTGGGGTGAATGAGACGCGGGGCCGCATGATCCGGGCGAGCATCGTCGGCGCGAGCGGCTACATCGGAGGGGAGCTGTGCCGGATCGTGCTCGGCCACCCCCGCATGGAGCTGGTCGCGCCGGTCTCGCGCAGCCTGGCGGGCCGGCGCGTCGACGGAGCGCACCCCAATCTGCGCGGCCTGACCGACCTGACCTTCAAGGCCCCCGACGACGCGCCGGACTGCGATGTGGTGTTCCTCGCGACACCGCACCGCGACACCATGGGCATGGTGGCGCACTGGGCCGGCCGGGCCGGTTACCTGATCGACCTCAGCGCCGACTTCCGCCTGCGCGACCCGCAGGTGTACGAGCGCTACTACGGTGCTCCGCACACCGCCCCGGAGTTGTTGCCGGACTTCGTCACCGGCTGGCCCGAGCGGCATCGCAAGGAGCTCGCCGAAGCCGACCGGATCAGCGTGCCCGGCTGCATGGCGAACGCCGCCGTCCTGGCGCTGTATCCGCTGGCGGCCGCGGGGCTGGTCGAAGACACCGCGACGGTGGACGGCCGTATCGGCTCCAGCGGTTCCGGTTCCGGAGCCGGACCGATGAACCTGCACTCCGAACGCAGCGGTGCCATGCGGGTGTTCGCGCCCACGGGACACCGCCACGAAGCGGAGGTGGCGCAGGCGACCGGCCTGACCGTACGCATGAGCGCCACCGGCGTGGAGGCCGTGCGCGGGGCACAGGTGCTGTGTCGGGCCGCCCTCACGACCGAGGTCCGCGAGGCAGACCTGCGGCGCGTCTACCGCGACTGCTACGGCGAGGAGCCGTTCGTCCGCGTGGTCGCCCAGCGGCGCGGGCTGTACCGGCTGCCCGAGCCGAAGATCCTCAGCGGGTCAAACTTCTGCGACGTGGGCTTCGCCCTGGACGCCGACCGCGGTGAGGTCATCGCCGTCGCGGCGCTCGACAACCTGGTGAAGGGGGCGGCCGGCAACGCCGTGCAGTGCCTCAACATCAGGCAGGGCTGGCCGGAGCGCCTGGGGCTGGAGTTCCCCGGGCTGCATCCGCTGTGAGGCCCGGCCCGTCCGGCGGCACGCGGGACATCGTGGTGGTCAAGTGCGGGGGCAGCGGTGCGCTCGACGTGGACCGGCTCTGCGAGGACGTCGCCGAACTGACCGCGGCCGGCCGGGACGTGGTCCTGGTGCACGGCGGCTCCGCCGAGATGAGCCGCCTCGCGGAGCAGCTCGGGGTACGGCTGCGCCACCTCACCGCACCCGACGGCGTGGTGACCCGTTACACCGACGCGGCCACCCTCGACGTGCTCACCCTGGCTCTGGCCGGCCGGCTAAAGCCCGCGCTCGTCGCCGCTCTCGACCGGCACGACGTCCGTGCCGTGGGTCTGACCGGACTCGACGCCGGGCTGCTGCGGGCACGCCGCAAGAAGGCGATACGGGCGGTCGTCGACGGACGCCTCACCATCGTCCGGGACGACCGCAGCGGCCGTATCGTCGAGGTGAACGAGCGGCTGCTGCTCGGCCTGCTCGCCGCGGGCGTCGTACCGGTG
Organism: Streptomyces sp. NPDC045022; assembly: GCF_056432605.1. Taxonomy (NCBI): domain Bacteria; kingdom Bacillati; phylum Actinomycetota; class Actinomycetes; order Kitasatosporales; family Streptomycetaceae; genus Streptomyces; species Streptomyces sp. NPDC045022. The sequence continues at coordinate 260,888 of NZ_JBWKIR010000001.1, read as the reverse complement.
GTGTCGCCGCCGGCGATCGCCGACGACGGCGAACCGGTCAACACCAATGCCGACCGGGCCGCGGCGGCCGTCGCCGTGGCGCTGCGGGCGCGCACGCTCGTCTTCCTCACGGGGGCACCGGGGGTGCTCACGGACCCCGAGGATCCGGCCAGCGTGCTGGACACCTACCGGCTGCCCGAGGCGGGGGAACCGGCGCCCCCGTGGGTGACCGGCGGCATGACCGTCAAGCTGGTGGCGGCCCGTGAAGCGCTGCTCGGCGGGGTGCCACGGGTGTGGATCACGGACGGAGGGGCAGCCCATCCACTGAAGGCGGTGTCCGGCGACGGCCCGGGCACCCGTCTCGCGTTGCCCGGGCCGCCGTCGGCCACCTCGCCGTCACCGTAGGCGCAGCGCTCCCGCCTCGCGCCAGAGCGAGGCCGGGGCGCCCCACCGGGTCGCCTCGACGGCTGCGACCCGGTAATGCCCTTGGACCGCGAAGTCGTTGCTGATCCCGGCGGCGCCGTGCACGTGCACGGCGTGCGCGGTGACCTGGAGGGCCAGTTCCGCCGCATAGGCGAGCGACTGGGTGGCACCGACGGCCCCCGGCCGGCCGCCGTCGGCGTCCCAGGCCGCCTCGTGCACCAGCAGCCGCACCGCCTCGAGGTGAGCGAACTGCTCGGCCAGCGGGAAGGCGACGGCCTGGTTCTCCCCGAGGGGACGGTCGAACTGACGTCGACTCGCCGCCCGTTGGACCGCGAGCCGGTGCGCGCCGGAGGCCAGGCCCAGCAGATAGGCCGCCTGCCGGACACGGGCACGCACGAGCAGCGGCGCGGGCGCGCCGTCGGCGTGGTGCAAGGGCGCCGACACGGCCTGCGCCACGACACCCTGCAGCGACAGCCGCCTGATGCCTTCGCGCCGAGTGGCCGCGCAGACCACTCCGCAGGAGTCGGCGGCCACCGCTGCGAGCACCGTGCCGTCGGCGGTCCGGGCCGGTACGACGTGGAACGCGACGTCCGGCGGTGGCTCGGGCAGTGCGCAGTCGCCGTCGAGCACCCAGCCGTCGGCGGTCCGCGCCGCCAGGAGGCCGGTGCCGGCGGCCAGGCCGGCGGAGACCTTGCCGGTGGCGAGGAGGGGGAGCACGTCGGTCAGGGCGGTCGTGCGAGAGCCGGACCGCTCGCCTTCGGCGGCCTGGGCGAGTTCGGCGAGCAGCGCATGGGCCCGGTAGGAGTCGGGTGCCGCCCAGCGGCCCAACTCCTCGCACACCGGCACGGCACAGGCCAGACCGAGCGCCAGACCCCCAACGGCGTCCGGCAGTTCCAGAGCGAACAGGTCGAGGTCGGCGAGAGTTGCGTGGACCTCGGCCGATTCCATCCGCCCGCCGGGACCCGCCAGCGGACCTAGTTCGCAGCGCACGGCCCGTGCCAGGTCCCGCTGCACCTCGCCACGTTCGAGCCGCATGTCAGTCCACCTCCGGGGCGGCCAGGCCGGCCGGTTCGCCGGCGAACAGGAAGCCGGAGATCGTCTGCAGCATCATCTCGGACGTGCCGCCGGCCAGCGTCAGCCCCGGCGCCTCCCGGTACGCGCTGTCCAGTGACTCGGCCAGATCGTCGGGGGCGTCCAGGCCGTGGCGGGTCAGGGCCCACCGGGCGGCCGCGGCCGCCTGCTCGCTGGCATACCACTTGGCCGTGGACGTCTGGAGTTCGTCGAGCCGTCCCCGGTCGGCCGAGCCGGCGCAGCGCCAGGCCAGCAGAGCCGCCGCGCGCGTGGCGGCTCCGTGCCGGCCGACGTCGGCCAGCCAGTCCGCTGCCGGTCCGGGATCTGTGCCGTCCGGCATCGCAAGGTCGCGGCACCCGGCCTCGAACCACCGCTCGGCGCGCAGGGCGAAATCGAAGCCGGTGCGCTCCAGCGGCAGCGCCTCGGCCAGGATCGCCCAGCCGTCGCCCACCTCGCCCACGACCGCGGTCGTGGGGACGCGTACGCCGTCCAGCTCCACTCGGTGGAACTGCTCGTCGGCCATGGTGTCCAGGCTTTCCACGTGGACGCCCGGTGCGTGCAGGTCGACGAGGAACAGTGTGAGACCTTCGTAACGTGAGCCTTCGAGGGAGGTGCGCGCCGCGCACAGCCCGAAGTCGGTGATGCCGCTCTTGAGGTTGAAGATCTTGACGCCGTCGATCCGGTAACCGCCGTCCTCCGCGACGGCCCGCGTCGTCAGCGCGCTCAGGTCGGAACCGACCTCGGGCTCGGTGTACAGGACGCTGGCGAAACGCCGGCCGGCCGCCAGCTCCGGCAGCACCCGCTGCTTCTGTTCCTCGGTTCCGGCGAGCAGCACCAGCTTGCCCACGGTCTGGATGCCGTTGACGAACAGCGTGTCGGGTACACCTGCTCGCATCATCTCCTCGACGGCGACGGCCGCATGGGCGGCGGTGCGGCCCTGTCCGCCGTACCGGCGCGGCCAGTCCACCCCGAGCAGTCCCCGTTCCCCGAGCAGCCGGTACAGGTCACGTTCGTCGGGCTCGCGCTCGCCGCTGGTCCGTAAGCGCGCCAACTCGGCGACGACGGGGACGGATCGGAGCTCCGCCTGGACCCGCTCGCGGAAGTGCGACTCGTCGGCACTGTGGCCGAAGTCCATATGTCTCCCCCGTGTGTGGATCACATGTGGCCCACCTTTCCCGGCAGTTGGCCGGTATCGACGACAAGCCTAGTGCATATGATCGAGACGCGTCCTGGAGTTCGACCAGAGTGATACGGTGGGCGAATGCCGCGACGTGACCAGACGGCTCATGACGGTGCGAGCACGCTGTCTGCCGCTCAGCAACGGCAGTGGATCGCCGACCAGTTGGTCACCGGCCCGCCCGACCACGTGGTACTGCGGTGGCGCGTCCACGGCCCTCTCGACACGACAGCGCTGCGCTCGGCGATGACCGCCCTGGTGGAACGGCACCCCGCGCTGCGCACCCGGCTGACCACGAACGAGGCCGTGCCGCGCCGGACGACCTCCGCCGACCCGGCGTACGATCTGTCGCTGCCCGGGTCGGCAGCCGGCGCACCGAGGCAGGCCGTCGACGCAGTGCTGCGGCAGCCGTTCGACCTGACGGCCGGCCCGCTGGTGCGCGCGGTCGTGAGCACGTCCGACGGCGACACGACGCTGACCCTGGCCGTCCCCCGCCTCGTCTGCGATCCGCATTCCGCCGGGGTGCTGCAGTCCGATCTGGCGGCCCTGTACCGCACAGCCCTGTCGGGTGCACCCCTGCCCGGGGAACAGGCGCGACGGTTACCGGCACAGCGGTCCACACCCGATCAGCGGGAAGCACAACTCGACTTCTGGCGGAGCCGATTGGCGCAGCTGCCGCCCTCGGCGGAGCTGCCGGCCGACAAGCCCCGGCCGACGGTGCACAGTCAGCGCGCCCGCACCGTCCTCCTCGACGTCCCCTACGAGCTGGTGCACCGTCCGGGCAAGGAGGAGTCCACCGAGGCGGCGGCCTTCACCGCCTTCGGAGCCGCTCTCGCCGCGCTCCTGATCCGGTACGGAAGCTCCCGCGACATCGTGTTCGCCACACAGACCCCCGGTGCCCGACCGCCGGGAGGCGAGGAAGTCGTAGGCTGTCTGGCCGATCTGCTCCCCCTGCGGATCGACGGCTCCGACGACCCCTCCCTGCGGACCCTGGCCGAGCGGGTCCGCGAAGCCGCGAGGTCCGCGGTCGAGCACTCCGCCGTCCCCTTCCAGCAGTTGGTCGCCCAGCTCGCCCCGGACCGCGAACCGGGCCGGCATCCCCTCGTGCAAGTGGCCCTGGACGTACGGCCGCACGCGCGGCACAACGCCGCGGAGCCTGGCTCGGAAACCGCAGTGGGGCTGCTGCGGCCCGAGCTCGTCGCTTCTCCCCGCTCCCCGTTCGACCTCTCGGTGACCGTCCTGTGCACGGGGGACGCCTACACGGTGGGATTCGCTTGCAACGCGGATCTGTTCACCGCCGACGCCCAGGAGCGCATGGCCGGCCACTTCCTGCGGCTGCTGACCGGCGGGCTCACGCATCGCGACCGTCCTGTGTCCCGACTGGCCATGCTCGGCCCGGCCGAGTGGCACGCAGTCGTCGGCGCCGCCGACCGCACCCGGCCCACCCGCACGGCCACCCTCCTGGACCTCTTCGAGGAGCAGGTGGCCGCCGCCGGCGACACGACGGCCCTGTGGAACCCGCCGTATCGGCGCTCCTTCGCCGAACTGGGAGCAGCTTCCGATGAGTTGGCCGACCACCTGGTCGGCCTCGGCATCCGCCCGGACGACCGCGTCGCCATCCTTCTGCCGCGGGCTCCGGAGCAGGTGGTGGCGATGCTCGCCGTCCTCAAGGTGGGCGGCGCCTACGTGCCGCTCGACCCCACCCATCCTCTGGACAGGATCGAGTTCGTCCTGCGCGACAGCGAGTCCCGGCTGGTCCTGACCGATCAGGAGCTGTCCGGACGGCTGCCTGCGGGCGTCGAACGCCTGCACGTGGACACACCGTTGCCCGCACCGGCCTGGCCTCCGGCGCGGCGGCCGGCCGTCTCGCCGGACAACCTCGCCTACGTCATCTACACCTCGGGCTCCACGGGCGTGCCTAAGGGCGTCGCGGTCACCCATCGCTGCGTCGTACGCCTGGTCCGAGGCCTCGACCAGGTCGACGTCCGTCCCACGGACACACTGCTGATGCTCGCCCCCACGGCGTTCGACGCTTCGACGTTCGAGGTGTGGGGCGCCCTGTGCAACGGGGCCCGGCTGGCCCTCTACCCGCCCGGTCCGGTCGGACCGCGCGAACTCGCGGGGCAACTGGAGCGCTTGGGGGTGACCGTGCTGTGGCTGACCGCTCAGCTGGCGAACCTGGTGGCTGATGTGTCCCCGCAAGCGCTGCGCCCGTTGCGCACCCTGGTCGTCGGCGGCGAGGCCCTGTCCGTGCCGCATCTGCGCGTCCTGCTGGACGCCCATCCCGGGCTGAGCATCGTCAACGGCTATGGACCGACCGAGACGACCACCTTCGCCACCACGCATCCCGTCGTCGCGGAACAGCTCGACGAGGCGACCGGAGTCCCGATCGGCCGTCCGATCGGCGACACCCGCTGCTATGTCGTCGACGCCGCCGGCCACCCCGTGCCCGTGGGCGTCCTCGGTGAACTGCTGGTCGGAGGAGCGGGTGTGGCCCGGGGGTATCTGCGCCGCCCCGGCCTGACCGCCGAGCGGTTCGTCCCCGACCCGTTCGGGCCGCCCGGCGGCCGTCTGTACCGCACGGGAGACCTGGCTCGCCGGCGCGCGGACGGGTCCATCGAGTTCGCGGGCCGGATCGACGACCAGGTCAAGCTGCGGGGCTTCCGCATCGAACCGGGCGAGGTCCGCGCGGTCCTGGCAGGCCACCCGAGCGTGCGCGACGCCTTCGTCACGGTCCAGGGCGACGGACTCGCGGCCGGGCTGGTCGCCTACGTCGTACCGGTGGATCAGGGCGACGCGGCCGACGCGGCGCTGCGGGCCCACCTGCGCGAGCGGCTGCCCGAGCCGTTGATCCCGGGTCGGTTCGTGTTCCTGGACCACCTGCCGTTGACCCCCAACGGGAAGGTCGACCGCCGGGCCCTGCCGGACCCGCTGCCCGGCCACCGGGCTGCGGGGCAGCGCCGGGCTCCCGGCTCGCCGTGGGAGAAGACGGTGGCCGAGGTCTGGAGCACGGTGCTGGGCCGGTCGCCCGACGACATGGGCGAGGACTTCTTCGCGCTCGGCGGCACCTCGCTGGACCTGCTGCGGGTGGCCGCCGAGCTGGCGCCGCGGTACGGCGCCCCCGTGCCGCCGGAGATCCTTTTCCGGCTGCGCACGGTGGCGGAACTCGCGGCGGCCCTGGAAGCCGGCGCGGTCAGCGCATCGGACCGCCGGTGACGTACAGCGTGTGCCCGGAGACGAACCCGGCGTCCTCACCGACGAGGAACGCGACGGCGTTCGCCACGTCCTCGGGCTGACCCACGCGGCGCACCGGCGTCTGCGCGGCCACCATCTGCTGGAGCCGGGTGAAGTCCATGCCCAACCGCTCGGCGGTCTGCGCCGTCATGTCGGTGACGATATAGCCGGGGGCCACCGCGTTCACGGTCACCCCGTAGGGGCCCAGCTCGATGGCGAGGGTCCGGGTCAGGCCGTCGATACCGGCCTTCGCGGCGGCGTAGTTGGCCTGGTCACGGTTGCCCAGCGCCGAGGAGCTGGAGAAGTTGACGATGCGTCCCCAGCGCTGTTCCAGCAGATAGGGGCGGATCGCCTGGCACATCAGGAACGGTCCGCGCAGGTTCACGTCGACGACGGTGTTCCAGTCGTCGAGCGACAGCTCCTCCATCGGCCTGTCCCTGATGACGCCGGCGTTGTTGACCAGGATCACCGGCGGGCCCAGCTCGGCTTCGACGGTGGCCAGCGCATCCTTGATCTGATCGGGATCGCCGATGTCGGCGACGACCGCACGGGCGGTACCCCCGGCCGTGCGGATGCGCTCGACGGTGTCCGCGGCGGTCTGGGCGTCGACGTCGAGGACGGCGACCGCGGCTCCGTCGGCGGACAGGCGCAGCGCTGTGGCGGCGCCGATGCCGCGCCCTGCACCCGTGACGACCGCCACACGTGATGACGTCATGCGTCCATCGCCTCCATCCGCCGGCGCAGGCTCAACGGCCGCATGTCCGTCCAGACCTCTTCGATACGAGCCAGGCACTCTTCCTTCGAGCCTCGCACGCCGCTCTCCCGCCAGCCGGCCGGGATGTCCCGGTACGCCGGCCAGATCGAGTACTGCTCCTCGTCGTTGACGACGACGGTGTACAACCTCACCTCGATGATTCCTCGTCTTCCGTAGGGGGACCGGGCGCGTGCGGCGCCGGCTGCTCGGCCAGGGAGGTGCGGATGATGCGGGCCACCTCCTCGCCCTGCCCGACCAGGTAGAAGTGGTCTCCGGGCAGCAGGTGCGAGGTACAGGTGCCGTGGGTCATGGTGGCCCACTCGTTCAGGTCCCATCCGGCCGGTGTGGGGTCGTCCTTGCCGTTCAGGACGGTTATCGGCGCCTGTACCGGTGGCCCCGCGACGAAGCCGGTGAGCACCAGTCCCAGGTCGGCCCGGATCACCCGCAGCACCATCCGCCGCAGCTCCGGATACTGCAGCAGCGCCTCGTAGTTGGGTGCGCCCGTGGCTCCCAGCGCATCCAGAATGGTCTCGTCGGGCGCGTCGGTCGGGAACGATGCCTCCGGCCGCTGGGACGGCCCACCGTGCCCGGAGACGAACACATGAGCCACCGGGACGCCGGCCCTTTCCAGCGCCCGGCACAGGTTGACCGCGAGCACGGCGCCCATGCTGTGGCCGAAGAGGGCGATCCGGTTGAAGCCGGCCCGGCGCACCACGTCGGTGAGTTCGGCGATGAGGGTCGGCTGGTCGGTGAACGGGGGTTCCGTCAGACGCGTCTCGCGGCCCGGCAACTGCACCGGAACCACGTCGACATCGGGCTCCGCCGCAGCCAGCCAGGCACGATAGCTCGATCCGTTGCCGCCGCTGTGCGGCAGGCACAGCAGCTGGGTGTCGCCCCAGGCACGGTCGAGGCCGCCGAGGAACCACCGGTCCAGGTCGTTTAGGACGCTGCCCCGTTCGACATCGGCCCTCATGCTCCACCTCCGTTGTCGGCAGGATTCGGATACGTCGTCACGGCCGGTCCCCGCGGAGTTCCGGGAGCCGTGCCCGCGGGTCGGCCAGTACGCCCCGCAGCGTCCGGCCGAAGTCGTCCACCAGCCGCCGCACGGTCGACTCGATGAACACATCCGTGTTGAACTCGACCGCGCAGGCCAGTGCGTCCCCCCGACGGATGACGGCGACGTCCAGGTCGAACTTGGCCGTGCCGGTGTCCACATCGATCACCTCGGCGGTGAGCCCCGGCAGCTCCGGAGCCGCCCCGGGGGTGTCGTCGACGGAGAAGACCACGTCGATCAGCGGTGTGCGGCCCAGCGAACGACTCGGCAGGAGTTCCTCCACGAGCCGGTCGAACGGCACCTCGCGGTGGGCGTACGCGGCCAGTGCGGTCTCCCGGGTGCGTTCCAGCAGCTCGGCGAAGGACGGGGTGCCCGACAGATCGGCACGCAGGACCAGCGTGTTGACGAAGAAACCGATCAGTGACGTCAGTTCGGGGCGTGACCGCAGGGACACCGGTGTGCCGACGCCGAAGTCCTCCTGCCCGCTGAGCCGGCCGAGGGTGACCTGCAGGGCGGCGAGCAGCACCATGAACTCGGTGACGCCATGGGCCTGGGCCAGTGCGGCCAGCCGCCGGGCGTCCGCCGGGTCGAGCAGGTCGGCCCGGTACCGGCTGCCCGCCCCGCTGCGCACCCGGGGGCGCGGCCGGTCGGTGGGCAGCTCCAGGACAGGCAGGTCCGCAAGCCGGCCGCGCCAGTGGTCCAGGTCCAGCCGCTCGACGGCCGCGGTGCGCCGTCGCTGCCAGAGGGCGTAGTCCGCGTACTGGACGGGCAGTGCGTCCAGGGTACCCGGCTGCCCGGCGGACTGCTTGCCGTACAGCTGTTTCACCTCGGCGAACAGCAGGCGGAAGGACTCGGCGTCGGCCGCCGCGTGGTGCAGCACCAGCGAAAGCAGATGCTCCTCGGGTCCGACGCGCAGCAGCTCGGCGCGGATCAGCGGGGCGCGGTCCAGCCGGATCGGTTCCCGGGCCGCCGCGGCCACCGCCGCCTCGGCCCGCGTCCTGGCCTCGGCGGCGGACAGCTGGGACAGATCGGTCTCGGACATCTCGAAGACCGCGGCGGGCTCCACCACCTGCACCGGCAGGCGGTCCTCGCCCAAGACGAACCGGGAGCGCAGCACCTCGTGACGGATCACCACCTCGCGCAGCGCCGAGCGCAGTGCGCCGGTGTCGAGACGACCGTGCAGCCACAGGTTCATCGGCACGTTGTAGTCGGCGCCGCCCGGGCGCAGCTGGTCGAGGAACCACAGGCGCTGCTGGTCCACCGACAAGGGTGCCGGGGTACCGGCCGGCCGGGGGACCACCGGTGCGATCCCGCCGTCGTCCGGGGCGGGGGCCGCCGCCAGGGCCGACGCCAGTTCGGTGATGCGCCGGTGCTCGAAGAACGTATGCACCGTGAGGTCGACTCCGAGCGCCGTCCGCAGCCGTGCGACGACCTGCGCGGCCTGGTAGGAGTTCCCGCCCACCGTGAAGAAGTCGTCGTCGACGCCGAAGTCGTCGCGACCGAGCACCTCCGCCCACACGGCGTGCACCGCCTGCTCCGGCTCGGTGCGCGGTGACCGGCCGGGCCGGTCGGAACGGGGCCGGCGCGGCTCGGGCAACCGGGTCCGGTCCACCTTGCCATTGGCTGACAACGGCAGCTCGTCCACGGGCGTGACCGTCGCAGGCACCATGAAGTCGGGCAGCTGCAGCCGTGCGTGCCGGACCACGTCGTCGAGGTCGACGGCGTCCGCCGCGGCGACGACGTACGCCGTCAGCTCCGCCGCCGGACCGCGCCCGTGCCGCAGCACATGGGCGTCCCGTACCGCGGGGTGCCGGCGCAGCGCCGTGGCGACCTCCTCGAGTTCGATCCGGTAGCCGCGGATCTTGACCTGTTCGTCGTTGCGGCCGAGGAAGTCGAGGCTGCCGTCGGGCAGTCGGCGCACGATGTCCCCGGTGCGGTAGACGCGCTGCCCGGCAGGGCCGAACGGGTCCGGGACGAAGCGGTCCGCCGTCATGCCCGGGGCACCTAGGTAGCCGCGGGCGAGGCCACGCCCGCCGATCCACAGCTCGCCGGGCACGCCGACGGGCAGCAGTTCGTCGTTCACACCGACGACGTACAGACGCGTGTCGCCGATCGGGCGGCCGAGCGGGATCGAGACGGCGTCCTCGGCCGGCACGGACGCGATGTGGTGCAGGGTGGCGTTGGTCGTGGACTCGGTGGGGCCGTAGCAGTTCAGCAGCCGCAGACCTGGCAGCGCCTGCATCAGCCGCCGCAGATGCGGTACGGACGGGGCCTGGCCGCCGATGCCCAACTGCCGTACCCCCGTGAACAGATACGGGTCGGTGTCGATGATCAGCTGTGCGAGTGCTGCGGTCAGCCACACCACCGTCACCCGGTGGCGACGGATGGCGGCACCGAACTCGGCCGGGTCGATGGGCCGTTCTCCGGGCACCGCAATGCTCGCGCCGTGCGCCAGTGGCAGCCAGATGTCCAGGTTGGACGCGTCGAAGTTGGTCGGCTGTGCCATCAGGAACGTGTCGTCCGGGCCGACCGGTGACTGGTCGCAACCCAGCACCAGACGCACCAGCGCGTGATGCGGGACAGCGACGCCCTTGGGCCGCCCGGTCGAGCCGGACGTGTACATGACGTATGCGAGGTGGTCGGGGTCGGCGCCGGCCGGATTGTGCGTCGGCCGGGAGTCGATGAGGGCACGGTCGTCGTCCAGGTCCACGAAGTGCGCGAGGCCCGGGGGCAGCTTCTCCCGTGCGGCCCGGTGGCCCACGGCGATGTCCGCTCCACAGTCGGCGAGCAGCTGACGCATGCGTTCGGCGGGGTGGGCGGGGTCGAGCGGCAGATAGGCTCCGCCGGCCTTCAGCACCCCGAGCATGGCGACGACCAGGTCCGCGCTCGGCGGCAGACAGAGGGCCACGACCACATCAGGGCCGACGCCGAGTCCGGTCAGGTGGTGGGCGAGCCGGTTGGCGGCCGTGTTCAGCTCCGCGTAGGTCAGCTCTCCTGCGAGGCCGCTCAGCGCCACCGCCGCACCCGACGACGCGGCCCGCCGCTCCACGACCGCGGTGATGGTGTCCACGGGAGTGGAGACGGTCTTGTTGAAGGTCCCGAGCAGGTCCTGCCGCTCGGCCGGAGCCAGCATGCCGAGCTCGGACAGCCGCCGCTCGGGCGCCTCGAGGGCCGAGCTCAGGAGGTTCTGGTAATGCCCGGCCATCCGGACCACCGTCTCGCGGTCGAACAGGTCGGCGCTGTAGTTGATGCGTCCGGTGAGCCGCCCCTGCCGGCCGGTACGCAGCTCCAGCACCAGGTCGAAGGCGGCCGTCCGCTCCTCCACCGGGATCTTCGTCGCGTCGACACCGTCCAGCGACAGCCGGTCCTCCGGGGCGTCGATGACCTGGAAGAGCACCTGCACCAGCGGGTTGACTCCGGCGTCCCGGGCGACGCCCAGGCTGCTCACCAGTTCCTCGAACGGCACCTCGGAGTGGTCACCCGCCTCCAGCGTGGTCTCGGTCACCTGCCGGAGCAGGGCCGTGAACGCCGGATCGCCGGAGCAGTCGGCACGCAGCGGAACCGTGTTGACCAGAAAGCCGACCAGGTCCTCGACCTCGCGGCGCCCGCGGTTGGCGAACGGCGTGCCGACGACCACGTCCTTGTCGCGCCCGTAGCGGGACAGCAGGGCGAAGAAGGCGGTGAGCAGGGTCATGAACGACGTGACGCCGTTGCGGCCGGCGAACGCGGTGAGCGCGGCCCCGGTTCCGGCAGGCAGGTCGAAGTAGAGGGTGCCACCCCGGCCGGTGGGGCGCGCCGGGCGGGTCCGGTCCGTCGGCAACTCCGGCTGCGCCGGCGCACCGGCGAGCCGCTCCCGCCAGTAGGCCAGGCTGTCCCGGTGCGCCTCGCCGTCGAGGGCTGCGCGCTGCCGGCGCGCGTAGTCGCAGAACCGCAGCCGCACCGGCGGCAGGTCGGAGGGCAGTCCACGGCGGAAGGAGCCATACAGCTCGCTGAGTTCCGAGAAGAGCACTTCGGTAGCGCGTCCGTCGGCGACCATGTGGTGGACGACCCAGGCGAGGACGTGTTCGCGGGGGCCGCGGCGGACGAGCGTGACCCGGATCAGCGGGCCGGTGGACAGGTCGAACGGCCGCACCGCCTCGGCGGCGAGCAGCGCGTCGAGATCCTCCTGAGGCACGCCCGTCAGGTCGCGCACTGCCAGCTCCGCCGTCGGCTCCGGATCCACCACCTGGCGGGGAACGCCGTCGGTGGCCACATAGCGGGTGCGCAGGATCTCATGGCGCACAACGAGCTCGTGCAGGGCGCGGCGCAGCGCGGCGGCATCGAGTTCCCCGTGCAGCCCGAACACCTCGATGACGTTGTACGACGGGTCCCCCGGCCGCAACTGGTCGAGGAACCACAGCCGGTGCTGCGCCGAAGACAGCGGCGCGCCGCCCTCGTCGTCCAGGGACGCCGGGGAAGCGGAAGGGGGCGGCACGTTGCCGCTCGTGGTCTCGTTCCCGGCCTGGCGATGGCGCTCGATCGCCGCTGCGAGCGCCTCCGGGGTGGAGTTACGGAAGAACCGGCTCATCGGGATCTCCACCCCGAACGTCTCGCGCACCCAGGACAGCAGCCGGATCGCCCGGATGCTGTCGCCTCCCGTCGCGAAGAAGTTCGTACCGCCGGTGACTGACGCGCCGGGCAGGAGGGCGGCATAGCCCTCCTGGGCGATCCGCCGCGCGAGGCCCGTCGTCCCCTCCGCGAATGCGCCGGGCCCGGCCGCGGGCTCGGGGCGCCGTGCCGGGGCGGAGCCGGAGGCGGAGCCGCTGGGGTGGTGGGCCGCCAGCGCGGCCAGGTCGACCTTGCCCGAGGGGGTGATCGGAATCCGCTCCACTTCGACCAGCAGCGGCGGCACCATGTACGCGGGCAGCCGGTCGGCGAGGTGGCGGCGGATGCGGTCCGGGTCCGGCCGGTGCCCGGCCGCGGGCACGAGATACCCGACGAGCGTGGAGTCGATGTCGGCGACGACGGCGGCTGAGACCTCGGCCGTCCCGGTGAGCGCCGCTTCGATCTCGCCCAGTTCGACGCGCTGTCCGCGGACCTTGACCTGCCGGTCCCGGCGGCCGAGAAAGACGATGTCACCCTCCGCCGACCATCGGGCGAGGTCACCGGTGCGGTACATACGGCCGCCCGGCCGGAACGGATCGGGGATGAATCGCTCCGCCGTGCGGCCGCCCTGGCCCAGATAGCCGCGCGCCACTCCGGCGCCGCCGACGAACAGTTCGCCCACTGCGCCGGGGGGCACGGGGCGCAGCTCGTCGTCGAGGATGTACGCCTGATGGTTGTCGACCGGGAGACCGATCGGCGGCGAAGAGCGCCACCGGCCGGTGCACTCCTTGTAGATGACGCCGATCGTGGTCTCGGTCGTCCCATATCCGTTGACGAACCGGTGGTCACGGGACCAGCGCGTGGTGAGCCGGCCGGAGAACGGCTCACCACCGACCGAGACCAGCCGCAGCGACGGCACGCTGTCCGGGTCCAGCAGTTCCAGCAGGGCCGGCGGCAGTTCGGCGACCGTGATCCCGCCTTCGGTGAGCGCACGGGTCAGCCCCTCCACCGAACGCCGGTCGTCGTCGCCGATCATGTGCAGCGAGGAGCCGCTGAGCAGTGCGCAGAAGATCTCGAACACCGATACATCGAAGCCGGGCGACGCGTACTGCAGCATGCGGTCCTCGGCGGTCAGCTCGAAGAGCCGCTGCAGGGATTCGACGAAGTTGACCGCACTGTCGTGCTCGACGAGCACCGCCCGGGGTGCACCGGTGCTGCCGGAGGTGTACATGGCGTAGGCGAGCTGCCGCGGATCGGTGGACGCGGGGGCGACCGGCGCGGCATCGGCGGCTGCGTCCGCGGCCTCGGCGTCGTGCGCGTCCAGGTCCACGACCGACCAGTCGCCGACCGGAACCCGGTCGCGGAGCGCGGCATCGGTGACGACCACCGCAACGCCCGCGTCGCGCAGCAGTGTGGTCAGCCGGCCCGGCGGTACGGCGGGATCGACCGGGAGCCAGGCGGCGCCGGCGTGGAGAGCACCGAGGCAGGCGAGCACCCAGCGTTTGTCGTCACGGGTCACGTAGACCGCGACCAGGTCCTCGGGCGCGAGGCCGGCGGCCGTGCGCAGCCGGTGGCCGACCCGGGCGGCCTCCCGGGCGGTCTGGTCGTAGGTGAGGGTTCCCGCCGCGTCCACCAGCGCGATCCGGTCGGCGAAGCGACGCCGGGCGTGGTCGAAGGCGGCGGTGAGTGTGGAGGGGCGGCGCGAGCGCGCGGTGCGGTTGGGCTCCTCGGTCACCGCACGCAGTTCGCAGTCGGGCAGGGTGTGCAGTGCGGACAACGGAGCGTCCGGCGTGGTGAGCGCGGTCTCCAGCAACTCCTCCGCGCCCCGGAGGACCCCCTCGACGAGTCGCGTCTCGTGGCGGTCGGGGTCGTGGGCGGCGGTGAGGGTGCCCGCCGCAGAGAGCCTGAAGTGGACGTCCGCGGCGTCGGGGGCGTCCGCGCTGCCGGCCCGGGGGGCGTCGTGGGGCTCCGTCTCCAGCAGGATCGGCGGCGCGGTGCGGGCCGCCGGCCGGCTGCCCGCCGTCCGGGCCTCGGCGAGCGCGCGTTCGGCGGCCCGGACCAGGTCGGGCAGCGACCGGCCCGGATCCACGGTCAGCGACAGCTGCCGGACGCGGCCCCTGCCGTCCCGGACGGCGACCAGCAGATCCGGCTCCGCGCAGTACCGGGCGACGGAGGCGAGCACCGCAGCGGCCAGGACCGAGCCGGCCGACGCGCCGGTGTGCGCCACGCAGTCGTGCAGGGCCTTGACCGCCACCTCACCGAGGTGACGGACGACCCGGCGGCGTTCGGGCGGTGGAGTGGGTCCGGTGGCGACTGCGCGGGGCAGCGCTGTGGGAAGCACCTGTGGCCCGGTGTGCGTCCGGGGCGGGCCGGACCGGGCGGCGACTTCGCGGATCCGTTCCAGAAATCGGGCGCGCCGTTCTTCGAGGGTGATCTCCGGTTGCATCTGGCCACTTCCTTCGCGCAGGGTTCAGCGCGGGTTCACGCATGGCGCGGCGCGAACCCCACGAAAGCCTGACGGTGCTCAGCCGGTGACGGTGCCCGAGTCGACGGATTCGCTCCTGGACTCGTCGATGACCGAAGCGAGTTCACGGACCGTCGAGTGCTCGAAGATGAGCGAGAGAGGGAACTCGACGCCCCACACGTCCCGCAACTTGTAAGTGACCAGCGTGGCAAACATGGAGTGGCCGCCGACGGCGAAAAAGTTGTCGTCCGGTCCGAAGTGATCGTGCTGCAGAACCTCGGACCAGATATCCGCCACGCGAGACTCGGTGGGCGTCGGCTCGTTCGTTTCGGCGTTCAGCAAGACGTTCTCCCCCATGAGTTGACCGGTGTCGAATCTCGACAGCAGGTGCTGACGGTCGGCATCGGAGGCACATCGTACGTCACGAAGTCGCAACGTGCGGGAACACACTAGCGAATTCGGCGGCCCGGGGACGAAGACCGGTTCGGACCCTCCTGCGGCACATCGGTTTTCGGCCAACTATCCTGCTTGTTAAGGGCCTTGACCCGAACGAGCCGGTGTGCATAGCCTCAAGCAGGCATTCGGCTGAACGGGGGAAGGGGCAACCGGTGGCTTGGTTTTAGCGTACCCGAATTCGGGCGACTTCCCCGCACCTCATCTGGAGCATCACTCGAGAGCCACCCCCCTTCCGAGAGGTTTCCCTGTGCTTCGCGTTGCTTTCGTCAACATGCCTTTCGCCGACTGGAACCGTCCGTCGTTTGCGCTGAGCCAACTCGCCGGCCTGATCGGCAAGGAATACACGGAACGGGCCACCGCCGAGGTGCACTACCTCAATGTCGACTTCGCCAAGTATTTCGGCGTCGACACCTACGAGGCGATATCCGGTGACATGACGCACCTCTACAGCGGAGTGGGAGAGTGGCTCTTCCGGCACATCGCCTTCCCGGACGAGCCCGACAACTCCGAGAGCTACTTCGGCCGGTTCTACCGCGAGCCCGCATGGGATTCCTTCCGGGAGGACCTCAAACAGCGGCGCGAGGGCATCGAAGCGTTCCTGGCCGGGCTCATCGACCGCTACGACCTTGCTTCCGCGGACGTCGTCGGACTCACCACGATGTTCGCGCAGACCGTGCCGGCCATCGCCCTCGCAAAGATGATCAAGGACCGGAACCCCGAGGCGGTGATCCTGCTCGGCGGGTCGAACGTCGAGACCACCATGGGTGCCGTCCTGGCGGCTGAAGTGCCGTGCCTGGACTACGTCTTCTCGGGGCCCAGCCTGGTGAGCTTCGGGCAGTTCCTCGACCACCTGCTGGCCGGCCGGAAGGCCGACATGCCCCAGATCCAGGGCGTCATCAGCCGCGCGAACTGCATGCTCCCGCAGGTCCGCATGGGCGTCGGCCGGGACCGGGACATCAATGACTACGTACCACTCGACTACGACGGCTTCGTCGCCGCCATGCGCAACGCCCAGGAGGTCGTGGCACAGGGGAAGCTCGAACCCACGCTGTTCTTCGAAACCTCGCGAGGCTGCTGGTGGGGTGCGCGCAGCCACTGCACGTTCTGCGGACTGAACGACGAGACCATAGGATTCCGGCAGATGGACCCCGACCTGGCGGTGCGCCAGTTCGAGTGGCTCTTCTCGTTCCACCCGGAGTTCAAGAACTACATGTGCACCGACTACATCCTGCCGCGCAACTACCCGACCGAGGTCTTCCCGAGGATCGACGCCCCGGACGACGCGTCCGTCTTCTACGAGATCAAGGTTCCGGTCAGCGTGCCCAACATGCAGGCGCTCGCCAAGGCCCGGGTGAACCGGGTGCAGGCAGGCATCGAGGCCGTCAACAGCCAGATGCTGAAGCAGCTGGGCAAGGGCACCACGGCCTTCCAGAGTCTGCAGTTCATGAAGCTCTGCCTGCAGTACGGGGTCCATCCGGAATGGAACCTGCTGGTCGGCGCCCCCCAGGAGCCCGAGGAGATGTACGCCAAATACGAGCGGGACTTCCCCGCCCTGGTGCACCTCACGCCGCCGACCGGAGCCTTCTTCATCCGCTTCGACCGGTTCAGCCCCTACTTCAACCAGCGGCTCGAGTACGGGCTCGAGCTACGCCCGATGGACTTCTACCCGCTGGTCTTTCCCTTCGAGCCTCAGCAACTGGATCAGCTGGCCTACTTCTTCTCCGACCACGGCCCCGCCCCGTACGCCATGACGGCGCTGAAGTGGTACCCCACCCTCCAGCGTGTGGTGGCCGACTGGCAGGCCCGCTGGGGTGGCGCCGAGCGCCCCCGGCTGGCGCTCGTGCAGGATGGTGAGAAGACCTTCGTCGAAGACACCCGCTTCGGCACGGCGCAGCGGATTCCCGTCGACGCGCACATGATGTCCCTGCTGCGGGCGCTGAACGCGCCCAGGCGTCCGGACCAGCTGACCGCGCCGGACGGGATGTCGGAAACCGAACTGAGCGAGATGCTGGACCTGCTGCAGCGCCACCGCATCCTGTTCGAGGAGGACGGGCGGTTCCTCAGCCTGGTCACGGGCGTGGAAGCCGCCGCATAGCCTGAGATCCGGTGTGAAGAGAAGTCCTGAGCACACATGGAGCGAGCGTGGCGGAAGTGAACAGCACGGGCGGGCCGGAGCGCGCCGTACCGAGGGCCGACGTCGCGTCATCGGCTCCGACACCGGTGGACGACGAGACCTGGCCCCACTTCGGCCGCCTCTGGCTGGCGAGCGCCGTCTCCGCACTGGGGGACGGCGTACGCAACGCGGCGTTACCCCTGCTGGCCTTCTCGTTCACCGACAACCCGGTGCTTTTGTCGCTGACCACCATCATGACCGCCCTCGGGATGATGATGGCGCCGATCGGCGGGGTGTGGGCGGACATCTTCGACCGGCGGGCCCTGCTCATCGCGATCGACGTGTGCCGGTTCGCCGTCGTCGGGCTGATCGCCCTCGGCGTCCTGACCGACACGCTCAGTCTCGTCTTCGTCTACGTCGCCGCGGCGGTGCTCGGCATGGGCGAGTCCGTCTTCCTGGTCACGGCCCAGGCCTTTCTGCCGAAGGTCGTGCCGGCAGAGCGGATGACTACGGCCAACGGCCGGCTGCACGCGGTGCAGGTGGTGCTGCGTGACAGCATCGGGCAGCCGCTGGGCGGTGTGCTGTTCGCCTTCACCGCTGCAGCCCCCTTCCTCCTCGACGGCGCCTCGTTCCTGCTCGGGGTGATGCTGCTGCTGTTCCCGTTCCTGCGGTCGCTGCGGACCGATCCGAGCGGGCCGCGGACCGGCTGGTGGCCGATGGTCCGCGAGGGCATCAGCTACCTGCGCGCGGACCCACTGCTGATCCGGCTGGCCCTGGTGCTCGGCACGCTGAACTTCTTCACCATGAGCCTCGGGGTCCTCATGGTCCTCTACGTCGTCAAGTGGCTGCACCTGCCGGAGAGCGCGTACGGCTTCTTCCTCGCCGCCAACGCGCTCGGCGGGGTCGTCGGCGGGCTGGGCAGCGACTGGGTGCGGCGGAGAATCGGCGTCCTCCCCGGCGCCGTGGCCGCCCTCGCCATCATGGGCGTCTCCTGCCTGCTCCTCGGCGGCACCCGCGTGTCCATCGTCGCCGCCGTCGCGTTCGGAGCCGTCGGATTCGGCATCGCCACCTGGCAGACACTGATCACCGCGTTCCGGCAGACCACCATCCCGACGGAGATCCTGGGCCGCGTGAACGGAGCGTTCCGTCTGCTGTCGGTGTGCGTCTCGCCGTTCGGCGCGATCACCGCCGGCGTCGTCGCCAAGTACACGCAGGTCAACGTCCCGATCCTGGTGTCGGGTGTCGGCATCCTCGCCCTCACTGCGATCAGTGGCGGGCCCCTGCTGCGCATGGGCGCGGCACAGCCGGCGGCCTGACGCTCCCGTCCTCGGCCAGCTCCCCACAGATGGCCTTCGCTGCCGCAAGGCCGACAGGACTCGTACTGGACCGACCGAGCGGATGCTCCCGGAGGGTGGCGCTGCCGGGTGAGCCGAGTGGACGTGCGGTCCACGTGTGCGCGCGGCGTCCACAGCTGCAGCGGATGGTCCACGGCCGGGCGCAGGGTGAGGACAGCCGTGCCCGACGGCGGCCCGTCAGGTCAGGCTCGACGGGACGATCCCGTAACGGCGCATCTTGCAGGTACATGGTGGCGCGGGAGATCCCGAGGTCCTGCGCGGTGCGCTGCACGTTGGAGTTGCGGTCCATCAACCCGCGCAGAATGGCGTCGTGCTGGGTCGGAGACGAGATGGAGCCCGATCAGGCGGGCTGCGAGCCTGACAACGGACGCAAAAGTTCGTCACTCAACGTAGCGGGCTCGGTGGCAGAGGAGCTGCCGACGGGTCACTCGGAGACATCACCACGGTCGGCCAGACCAGCCGTCCCGGTCCCTGAGACCGTCCTACCTTCTTGATCGGGCAGAGCGAGCACTCGTAGGGTTGGCTCACCCAGGAGTGTCGAGCGTGGCTTTAAGCCCGTCGCCCGCGTTCCTGGAAACCCCCTATGCATCCGGCCTCTCTCGCAGCACCCAGTCGGCTTCCGCGCGCCATTGCCGGGCGGCCTGCTCACCGCCCATCCGCCTTGCATTCTCCACCATCTCGTCGAGCAGGTCGCGGGCAGTCTGCTCCTGGCCCCACACGCGAAGGATCGAGGCCCGCAGCAGGCTGCTGCGGAGCCAACCCTCGAACGCCTCCTGGCTGGAGTGGCTGTTGACGAGCAGGCCGTAAGCCGCCCCGGACTGCCGTAGGGCCCGCTCCGCCAGGACGAGGCACCGGCACGCCCTCGCCGCGAAGGCCAACAGCGCACTGACCGAGGCACTGACCTCGGCGACCGCCCGGTGCGGATGGGCGTCCGCCAGCAGGCCGAGTGACGCTGCGGTGCACTCAAGTCTCTCCAACGCCTCGAAGGGATCGCCGGACCGGAGCACGTCCACAGCGTCTTTCAGCCCCCTCTTGGCTGCGGCCAGTCGTTGCGGGACATCGTCCGGTCGGGCGCCCAGCGTCGCCCGCAGCTCCGCGGCGACATCGGCGATCCGCGCCGACTCGGCGTCAGGATCGTTTCCCGCCTCGGCCGCGCCTAGCACTTCCTCGAATGCCGCGAGCGCGCCCGCGCCGTCGCCGGCGCCGAGCAGGGCAAGGCCCAGCACCCGCCACATCCTGACGGTGAGGCCCGCGGCATCCGTCCGGCCGGCCGCGGCGAGCCGGCCGTACGCGTCCACCGCGACGCGCGCCGACTCCGCCGCCCGTTCCGCGTTGCCGAGCAGCCGCAGCGTCTCGGCGAGCCGCCCGAAGACATCCGCGAGGTCGCTGTCGGTGAGGATCTCGGAAGCGGTCCACTCCGCCGTCCGGACGGCCGTCTCCGCCTCGGTCAGAGCGGCGGCGTCATACCTCCGGGCCATCATGAACACATTGGCCATGTTCCGTCGCGCGCCCAGCCAGGTCCTCGCCCTCCCGCGGTCCCATGGAGCGTCCAGGCGGGCGATCGCCGCCTCCGACGCCTTGTACGCCGCGGCCGGGCGGCCCTGGCGCCGGTAGACGATCCCCTGCTCCATGAGCAGCAGGGCGCGGAGCAGGTCGGTGTCTCCGTCGGCGCCGCACGCGGGATCGTCCAGGACAGCGAACCCCCGCGCGAGGGTCTCCTGGGCCTCGTCCAGCCGGTCGATCTCCCGGAACGTCTCCGCCAGCTTGCGCAGGCCCTCGGCCAGCGAGGTGCCCCATCTGGCAAGGCCCTCCAGCAGCACCAGACGGTCCCAGATCGCGATCGCCCGCTGTGCCGGTGCCACGGCGCGCAGAGGATCCTCGTGATTGCGGGCCAACGTCGCCTGATGTTCGTACGCCTGGGCCAGCCGCTCGCTCAGCTCCGCTCTGCCGTCGCGGAGCACGGCGGTCCTGAGCAGCACGGACGCCTCCCGGTAGGACGCCAGGGCCTCGACGTTGCGGTCCATGCCCTCCTCGCCCCGCCCACGGAGGAAGACGGCGTCCCCCAGCTCTCCGCACAACTGGTGCCAGCCGAAGTCGCGCACCAGCGGGGCGCACAGTTCCACGGCGCGCACCGCGTGGTCGCACTGCTCCGGGGAGCCTGCGGCTGCCGCCAGTGCCCGGTTGTGCCACAAGGTGGCCCGAGCGGCTTCCGCGGCCCGATGGGACGGGCCGGTGAACGCGGCGAGTCCGGCGTCCGCCTCCTCCCACAACGGCGCGGCGGCCGTCGACCGGCCGGTTCCCTCCAGGTACGCCGCCAGACCGGCAAGCGCCAGTGCCGCGTCCATCTCGTCGCCCGCCGAACGGAACGCGTCGAGGGCCGCCCGGTACAGCGCGGCGGAGTCCTCGCCGCCTCCGCCCAGTACCGCGGCGGCGTTGGCCTTGGTCATCCGGCTGTAGCCCAGCAAGGTGTTCGCCCGTACCGGATCGTCGACCAGCAGGGCCGCGGCGGCGGTCTGGTCGCACACCCGCAGCGACCCCTCGGGATCGCCTGCCTTGCGCAGTGCGATCGCAAGTGCGTTCAGGACCCCCGGCAGCCCAGGGCGGGACAGCTCGGGCGGCGCCGCCCTCAGCACGTCCCGCGCCTCCCGGAAGCCGTCGACGGCACCCTGAAAGTCCCCGAGTGCCTCCTGCACCTGGCCGATGTCATAGGCGCACCCGGCTCGCGCATCCAAGAGTTCGCCGGCGGACGGCGCGTCAGGGCCCAGCAGCACCGCCGCGGGCAGTCCCGCAAGGACACGGCGGGCCTCGCGCAGGGTCCTGAGGTCCTCCAGGAGGCGAGACCTGTTGTCGCCCCCGCGGCTCGGCCAGAACGCGACGGCATCCCTGAGGTCCAGTCCCGCGACCTGGTACGCCCAGTGCAGCCTGAGCCGGGGGTCCGGCCAGTTGCCCCCGCTCACCAGCTCCCGCCCGTACCACGCTGGGTCCGGCGCCTGGCCGCGCGGCGGCGGCTCGCACTCCAGGGCGCTTCCGGTCTCCTCGATCGCGACGGCGAGCAGGACATCGGCCGCCTGGGCCAATGACCGGGGGCGGGCTGACGGGTCGTACCGGAAGCAGGACCGCAGCAGTTCGATGATGCGCGGCGGAATGGGCAGGGCCTGCTCGCTGAGCTTCCCCAGCTCTGCGAATTCCAGAACCTCGGCCGCCCAGGGCCCAGAGATCCAGGTCCGTTCCCGCACCAGCATCTCCAGCAGGGTCAGTGCCCAGCTCCACAGGTCCGCGCCGACGGAGAGGGCCCGGCCCTGCTCCTGCTCCGGAGAGACGTATGCGGCGGTGAAGGACCCCTCGGTGGCGATGACGGGTTCGTCGCGGGAGGCCGCGTACTTGGCGAGGGTGATGTCACGCGCATGCTCAGCGATCCGGCGTTCGTCGCTGCCCTCCGGCAGGTCACCGACCAGGCCGTCCAGGTAGGCCTCCAGACGGATACTCTCCTCGGTATGGGGCCGGGGTACGGCGGCCAGCCCGAAGTCCGCGATTTTGGCGGCCTCTTGATCGTCGAAGAGGATGTTGGCCGGCTTGACATCGAGATGCAGCAGCCCGGCCGCATGGGCCGCGTCGAGTCCCCAGGCGGTCTGAACTCCTACGGTGAGCACACGACGCAGCGCTTGTGCCGGGCCTCCCTTGTAGAGCGCGCCGGATTGGATCCTGTCATGGAGGGAGCCGCCCGCTGCGTATTCGCTGAAGATCGCGGCACGGTCGCCGATGCTTCGGGTGAACCGGCATTCCAAGACGTGCGGGTGGGCCGGCAGCGCGATCCAGCGCTGGGCCTCGACCAGCAGCCGCCCCTGGTGCGCGGGGTCCTCCGAGTGCAGTCGCTTCACGGCGTACCGCTCGTCCGACCGCTCGGCCCGGACCAGAGCGACCCGTCCGTAACTGCCTGCCCCCAGGTCCTTCTCCATCGTGAACTCGCCGAGCAGCATCACCCCCGGCGCCCACTCCTGATTCTCCGTCACCCCTCCCCCTCCGGTCGTTCGCGCCGCCCTCGGGGCGGCCTCACACGGCTGCCCGCAGCGCCTCGCCGAGCCCCTCGGCCGTGCGCGGAGCGTCGTCGCAGCGCTCGTCGAGCGCCTGGTCCAGGACCTGGGCGAGCCGTTCCGGGATCCGGGCATCGCGCTCACGCACCGGGACGGCCCTGCTCCGCGGGGTGGGGCCGTCCGAGTCCCGTGGGGTACGCCCGCTGAGCACAAAGTACAGAGAGGCCGCACACGCCCACACGTCAACCGGAGGCTTGGCGTACTTGTACCGGACCACCTGCTCCATCGGCATGAACTGGATGGTGCCCGCGCACACCCCTGAGCGGGTCAGTCCGCTGAGCCCGGCCGTCTCGAACGCCTTGGCCAGCCCGAAGTCGGACAGCTTGGCGACGAAGGCGCCGTCCGGTCCCCGGCTCAGCAGGATGTTGTGCGGCTTGATGTCCCGATGCACCGTTCCCCGCGCGGTGTGGATGTGATGCACCGCCCCCAGCACGTCGAGGAAGAGCGGTACGGCCTCCGCGACGGGCAGCGGGCCGGCCGCCCTGACGCGGTCCCACAGCGAGCCGTCCTCGCACAACTCCATGACCAGGTAGGGAACTCCGGCCTCGTTGCCCACCTCCTCCACCCGCACCACATGCGGATGCCGCACCCCCTGGTGCACGGCGATCTCGCGCTCGAACTGCACGATCCACTCGTCGGCCGGCTCCGGCAGACCCGCGGTCATGTCCGGCCGAATGAGCTTCAGCGCCCGGCGGCGCCCGTCCCCGCTGTGCACCACGGCGTGGACGACGCCCATGCCGCCCCGGCCGAGCTCGCGCTCGATCACCCAGCCGCCGATCTCCGGACGCAGTGGTCCGCCCGTCGTCGCGTTTCCCATGGCCATCCCCCCGAGGCAGTCACGCTCTGCCATGGTGCCCCACTTTGTCCGCGGTGGCGGGTGCGCGTGGTGCGCGGTTGGAGCACGTGGGCACGACAGGCGCACAAGGGGGCGCACACGCGCCCCGTCGGCGGCCACGGGCATACACCCCCTGCCGTGGCCCGCGCGGGTCGTGCGCCGGCAGCGCCCCCGGCCCTTGCGCACCGGACTCCGGCGTGCCCTCGCACGCCCTATGATGCGCTGGCGGGGGCCATGGTGTCCCACGCAGCACGTC
This sequence comes from Streptomyces sp. NPDC045022, assembly GCF_056432605.1. Taxonomy (NCBI): domain Bacteria; kingdom Bacillati; phylum Actinomycetota; class Actinomycetes; order Kitasatosporales; family Streptomycetaceae; genus Streptomyces; species Streptomyces sp. NPDC045022. The sequence goes on along the minus strand of NZ_JBWKIR010000001.1, from coordinate 237,042 downwards.
GAAGTCCTGTGGGGGGACAAGTGGAGGACTGGGGACCGCTCGTGCCCGCGGTCGCACAGGTATGGCCCAAAGCAGCCGAATTAATGGGCGAGGCGGAACTCGAGCGCCTGGAAGCGCGTGTTCTCGTGGCGCTGCGTGCGCTGGACACCGCACGGGACACCCCGGAGGCGAACGAGGCGATCGACGCGGCGGCACGCGAGGTGTCCGCGGCCTTCGAAGCCCGTGAGCCGCTCGGTGCCCTGCTGGCCACGGAGTTCAAAGACCTGGCCGAAGGCCGGGAACGGTTCGGCCCGGCGCCCGCGCCGCCGCACTGGATCCCCTGGCAGCGTTCCCTTCTCGTTCCCGTCCTGTACGCCACGGACCGGGCGCCCGAGGCGACCGTGCCGGACGAGGTCCGCTTCGGCACCGACAGCGGCCCTTTGACCTTCGGAGAACTGCGCGTCGCGATTCCCGACGACCACCGCATGGGCGCAGCGGAGAAACCCCGCCCATGGCGGCTGTGCTTCCGGTCCGACCCCGCCAAGGTGGCGACACTCGGCTCCGTGACGACCTCGACCGCGCAGGACTTCGCGCAGCTGGCTGGTAGGCGGTTCGCCGAGTGCGAGCCCCGGCACGCACTGCTGTTCGTCCACGGTTACAACGTGACCTTCCCCGAGGCCGCGATCCGCGCGGCCCAGATCGCCTACGACCTCAACTTCACCGGCGTACCCCTGCTGTACAGCTGGCCGTCGAAGGGCAGCGTGGGCGGCTATGTCGCGGACGAGAACTCCGTCAGCAGATCAGTTCCGCACTTCCAGCGGTTCCTGCGCCATGTGCTGACCGCGACGGGCGTCGACGAACTGCACATCATCGCGCACAGCATGGGCAACAGGGTGCTCATCGAGGCACTCGCCGATCTCGACACCAGGAGCCTCCCGCAGGGCTCAGGACGGCTCGGCCAGGTGATCTTCGCCGCTCCCGACGTCGACGCCGAGGTGTTCCGGCAGCGGCTGCCCCGGATCGTCCGCCAGGCGGGCGGCTGTACCCTGTACGCCTCGTCCACCGACCGGGCGCTCGCCGCCTCCCGGGCGCTGGCTGCCGCCCCGCGGGCCGGTCAGGCCGGGCCCGGGATCGTGGTGGCCGCCGGACTGGACACCGTCGATGCCACCGCCCTCGACACCGGGTTGATGGGCCACTCGTACATGGGCGACCACCGGTCCGTCCTCGCCGACGTGTACGGGCTGCTGGGGCAGGTCCGTCCGCCGTCCGAGCGCTTCGGGCTGGTGTCCGTGCCGCACGCGGACGGGTCCTACTGGTCCTTCCAACCGCAGAGGTGACCCTGCCGCACGGCATGGCCCGACAAGGTGAAACCGATGACGCATTTCCTGGACAGCCTTCCCTTCGACTGGAGCGCGCCCGGTGCTCGCGAACTACGCGACCTGCTCTCCTCCTCCTACGACGAACCGGCCGAGGCGAAGGCCATGGCCCGGCAGGCGGGGATCGCGACCCAATACGTGAAATGGCAGCAGACGAGCAGCGCGGTCTGGTTCGACCTCATCACCGCCGCACGCAACCAGAACAAGCTGAGATCGCTGCTCGCCCAGATCGACGAAGGACCGGATGCCGCCGTGGCGCAGCGCGTCCGCGAACTCGTCGCGGAACACCCGGTCGTCGAGGCTCCGCAACCCCAGCCCCCGCCGGGCGCGTGGAAGCACTTCACCGCCCCGGACACCCGGGAACGGCAGATCTTCGGCACCGCCACCTTCCAGGACGTGGCCTTCCTCCGAAGAGGTACGGAACAGGCCACAGGAGTCTGCCAGTTGCGGGTCACGGACCCGCAGGGGAACCGCTACCACGGCACCGCCTTCCGGGTGAGTCACGACCTGCTGCTGACCAACCATCACGTACTGCACACGCCCGACGGCAGACCCATGGCCCGCGTCGAGGCGTGGTTCGGATACGAACAGGATCTGGACGGGCGCGATCTGCACCACGTGACGGTGGCCTGCGATCCGGCCACCGTCACCGGTGACGCCACGGACGACTGGGCCGTGATCGCAGTGGCCGAGCCCATGCCCGAGGAGGCGGTCATCGTGCCTCTCGACGAACGGGCGACCGTGGAGGTGGGGGACCGGGTATGCATCATCCAGCACCCCAACGGCGGCGTGAAGAAGCTCGCCGCACGGCACAATGTCGTCCGCCACGTCGACGACCAGGTCGTGCAGTACTGGACCGACACCGACAAGGGTTCGTCGGGCTCGCCCGTTTTCGACGAGCGATGGCGACTCGTCGCACTACACCGCCGTTACACCTGGTCGGGCCGGTTGAGTGAGCAGGTGGAGTACCGCAACGAGGGCATCAGGATCGAGCGGGTCGTTGCGGGCATGGCGAACGTGGGGCTGAGGTGAGACCGTGGTACATCTGCTCGACCGCACGGTCTTCACCCTCGACGACCCCCAGGCCCGCGAGCTGCTGGACGCGCTACTCAAGGCCTACGAGCACGAGGACGACGTCCGGCGCCTGGTGAAGACCGCCGGTCTGAGCCCGGTGGGCATCGACTGGAAGGGCCCCCTGGCCGACGTATGGCCGCGCGTGCTCGAACACGCCGCCTCCGAAAGCCGGCTGAGAAAGCTGACCCAGGTCGTCTCGGATGACGAGAACAGCGCCGCCTACGACATCTTCAAGCTCCTCCTCACCCAGGAGGACCCCGTCGGCACCTCCGACCCGTGCGCCGCCCTCCTGCTCGGCGCCGGACTGCCGCGAGCCTTCATCAACCGACGCGAACTGCGCGGCAAGCTGCGGGAGATGCTCGACGTGCGGGAGGGCCGCGTGCTGATCGTCGACGGCGACCGGCGGTCCGGCAAGACCTGGACCTGGTACCTGCTCTGCCACGTCCTCCGCCGGCACGGGGTCACCCCGTACAAGATCGACCTGACGGCCTACGCGCAACCCGTCGAGGTCAGCGACATCGTGGCCGAACTCGAGGACCAACTGGGCTGGGAGCTGGGTCAGGACGACCCCTTCGCCTCGGAGGACGCCCGGGTCAGACGGGTGGTGAACCGCGCCAAGCAGTGGGTGCGGGCCGCGCGGCAGGACCTCTGGCTGGTCTTCGACGGCCTGGTCAGGACGGCGCTGACCCCGCAGGCCCTGCGCCTGGTGGAGAGCCTCGCCGAGGCCGTGGCGGGGGGCGAGACCGGGGGCCGGCTGAGCATCGTCCTCATCGCCTACGCCGGACAGCTGCGGCCGTCGGTCGATCCCTATGTGTGGCGCACCCGCCTCGGCCCGATCCATGTGCCGGACCTGCACGAGTTCTTCTGCGCCATCGCCGTGAGCGCCGGAGCGCGCATGACCCCGGATGCCGCCGACGTGCTCGTCACGGACGTGCTGCGCGAAGCGGTCGGCGGCGACGTCGACCGCGACGCGCCCCTGCCCCTGGAGAAGGTCTCCGCCGTTGCAGCCCTGCGCGGCCGGCAGCTCTATCAGACGCACGGGGGAGCCGGTGCCTGAATCCTCTCCGTCGCGCGAGCTGACCTCGCACGACGTCCTGAACCTGCTGCGCGACACCGGGCTCGCGGCGACCCAGCCGGAGGCCCGCGACATCTCCCCCCAGCGGTGGGAGCTGCGGGCCAGAACCGCCCTGCTCGGCGCCTTCGACGCGGCCGAACTGGAGGGCCGGGTCGGCGACGGCGACTCCGAGGCCGCTGCCCTGCGGGAGTTCCTCACCCACGACTGCGACCGGGTGAACACCCGCCAGGGCCGGCGCTGGCGCCTCGTACCGTCCGTGCGCACCGCCACGCTGGAGCGGTTGCGCACCCCGGACGAGCTGCTGTCGGCGCTGCGTTCGGGAATCCCGGCCGGGCACGACACCGCCCGCGACTGCGCGGAGCAGGTACTGACCGGCACCGCGCCTCCCCTCGGGGATCGGACCCGAGACGAACTGCACGCCATCCTCACCCTCGTCCGGTGGTTCGACGACGCGACCGGAGCCCGCAGGGCCCTTGCCGAGCGCGCCCTGGACCTGCCCCGGCCGGACGACGTCGAGCTGCACATCGAACGGGCCCGGTTGCTGCAGCCGCTGGAGGCACTCGCCGACGCGAGCTTCTGCGGGCGCGAGCGGGAACTGGCCGTGCTGGCCAGGTACGTCGGCACCGAGGCACCGGGCGCCGGGCCGGCGCCCGCGGACGGCCCGCCCGGCACCGGCCGACGCGACTGGCTGCTGATCCACGGTCCCGGAGGCGTCGGGAAATCCACCCTGGTGGCCCGGTACGCCCTCGACCGCATCGGCAGGACCCCGGCCGCACAGGGACTCCCCTTCGTCCACCTGTCCTTCGACCGCACGGACCTGCCGCCGGAGCAGCCACTCACCCTACTCGGCGAGGCCCTGTGCCAGCTGCGGGTGCTCGTACCCGAACTCGACGTACCAGCCACAAGCGAACTGGAGCGGGCCGTCCGCACCACCCTCGACGCGGACAACCGGGCCGAAAGCGAGCAGCAGGGCAGCCGAGGATCGAGGACGGGACGCGCCCACGATGAAACCAGTCTCGCCATGCTGTTCTCCCATCTGGTGGCGGCGGCGTTGGGGAACACGAACCGGCCCGTCCTGCTGTTCCTCGACACCTTCGAGCAGGCTCAGCGCAAGGGCCCGCTCGCCCTCGCCCGTCTCCTGGACTTCCTCGAAGTCCTGCAGGACGTGTGCCCGTGGCTGCGGATCGTCGCCGCCGGGCGGGCACCGGTGGCGGACCGGCGGTTCGCGGAACTGCCGCTGGAAGGGTTCGATCCGGCCACCGCCCGGTCCTTCCTGCGCCGACTGCTGCCCGGCTCCGGCGCCGAGTACGAGACCGCCCTGGACGCCATCACCCGGACCGCGGGATCGGACCCGCTCAGTCTGAAGCTGGCCGCCGAACTCTTCCGCAGGGAGGGGGAGCAGGCCCTGAGCGACCCGGCGCTGCGCCGCCAGGTCCAGCTGCGCCTCCAGCCGGAGGAGGTCCAGGGCGTGCTCTACCGGCGCATCCTCGACCACCTGGAGGACCAGGACCTGCGCCGCATCGCCAGTCCGGGACTCACCGTCCGCCGGGTGACACCCGACGTCATCCACAAGGTGCTCGCCGCGCCATGCGGCCTGGGACACGTCAGCGGACGGCGGGCTCGAGTCCTGTTCCACCGGCTCCGCGACGAGGCTGCGCTGGTGGCGGACGTGCCGGGGCAGGAAGCCGTCGTCCACCGGGCCGACGTACGCCGCGTCATGCTGCCGATGCTCCGCAGCGACGCGGGCGAGGTGGTCGACCGGATCCACCGCAGAGCCGTCGACTACTACCGGAGGCTGGCCGCGACCGATCCCGCCAACGCCGCCGAGCACCGGGCGGAGGAGCTGTACCACCGGATGTGCCTGGGGCAAGGAGCCAAGACGCTCGACCGCCGCTGGCTGTGGGAGGCCGGTCCGCTGCTCGACTCCGCCCTGGAGGAACTGCCCGCCCGCAGCCAGGTGTACCTCTCCGAACGGCTGGGCCTCACCGTCCGCCCTGAACTGTTGCGTCAGGCCGACGACGAAACATGGGCACGCCAGGCGCTGCGTGTCTGCACCAGGCAGTTGACCGAGGGCCGGGCCGACGCCGCGCTGGACCTGCTCGACGAACGCGCGGAGCAGGTCAGCGAGGACGAGCGGCTGGGCGCCCTGAGAATCCGGGCGCTCGCCGCGCTGGGCCGGATGAGCGAGGCGCGGGCCCTCGTCGAGCCGGTCCTCGAACTCGCCTCACGGGCCGGTGACCCCCGCGGTTTCGTCGACATCGCGGTGCGCGGGGCCCGCATCGAGGAGGACCTCGGACGCTTCGGCGCCGCACGCTCCCTGCTCGGTCAGGCGCGCGCCGCCGCCGAAGCCGCCGCACTCGGAGAGGCGTCGCTACTCACCGTCGCCGTGGCCGCACTGCGCCTGCACCGACGGGACGACAGCATCGACACGGCCGAGGCGGGACGGCTGCGCGCCGAGGTCCTGGAGCGTGTCGCACGCCTCGGCACACGCGAACGCTCCCGGCACCCGGCGCTGGTGCGCGAACTGGCCGCCGAGGTGGGCGACCAGGTGCCCGATCTGGTGTCGGAGTCGGCGCGTCAGCTCGGCGTCGATGTGACGGGTGCCACCGGGCAGGTCCTGCGCAGGTCGCTCAGCGCGGAGGAGGTGCGCGATCTGGAGAGAACGACACGCGCCGCGCGGGAGACACGGAACTCCGCAGAGGCCGCCGTGGCAGGCGGGTCCGACGCCGCCGATCTGATCGTCCACAACAACCACATCGCCCGGGGCACCATGGTCGGGTCGTACATCGACAGCGGATCCGAGCACCAGCTCTCCTGGAGCCACGCGTTGGTCAACACCTACCAGTACGAGGTCGACCAACCCGAGTTCACGCGGACCGGCTCCGGCCGCCGCGGCACATGGGTCGGCGAAGACCTGGCGCCCCAGGACGCGGTCGTCCTCGTACCCGGATTCATGGGCAGCGCTCTGGTCGACACCCACAGCGGCGACCGACTGTGGGGTCACGAGACCGCCGAGGACCTCGCGCGCGCCTGGCTGCGGGGCGACGTCCGTGACCTGCAACTGACGGAGGACGAGCTTCGGGGAGACCAGCGGCGGATTCACCCCGTCTCCCTCCTGCGCACCCCTTCCTGGGCTCCCATGCTGGGCGGACTCGAATCGTACGAACCCCTGCGCCGGTGCGTCCGCTCCTACGTCGCACACCCCGACGCCGTGCTGGAGTTCCCCTACGACTGGCGACTGGCGGTGACCCACAACGCCCGTCTCCTGGCCCAGGCAGCCGCATGGCATCTGGAGCGCTGGCGCGCCCACCCCGCGGTGTCCCGGCAGCGTGAGGACAGGAACGGCGGGGCGCCGCCACGGCTGGTGGTGATCGCGCATTCCATGGGCGGGCTGGTCGCCTGCGGGGCGCTGGGCCAGGACACCTGGCTCGCTGAGAACACCAGGGCCATCGTCTGCCTCGGCACACCCTTCCGGGGCATTCCCCAGACGGTGGGCATGCTGGATTCGCAGGCCACGTCCCGACCATGGCCCCGGCCCACCCGCCGCATGCGGGAACTCCTGCGCACCTGGCCCGGGTTCTACGACCTGCTTCCCGACTACCGGTGCATCGAGGAGCGTGGCCGCGTACGGCGCCTGCAACTCGACGACGTGGCGCGGCTGGGCGGCGACACCGCCCTCGCCCGGGAAGCCATGAGCAGGCGGCCGAGCATCCAAGGGGCATCACTGCCGCAGCGCGTCGGCGCTGTCGTGGGCGTGGGAGAACGCACCGTGCAGAGCGTCGACCTCACCGACGGCGCCGTCCGCCTGCGGCACACCACGCCACGTCTGACCACCGACGGATCACCACTGCGGAACGAGCGCGGGTCACTGCTGCGCTGGGACGCCGGCGGAGACGGCACGGTCCCCACCGTGTCGGCCAACGCGCCGAGGCACGACGATCTCTTCGTCCCGGTCCGGGGCGGCTCACTCGTGATCGAGGAGTCGGTCATGTCGTTCGTAGCGGGCGTGTTGTTGTCCGCCCAACCGGGTCCGGAGCCGCCGCGCCTGACGAGGGGGGAGGACGCGCAGGACTCCCGGGAAGGACGCCTGGCACGGTACTCACCCGACGACGGTGGCATCGGGCTGCCGTCGGCGGAGGGCACCTCCCTGTCCCTGCCCGAGGTGGCGGAGGCAGGGCGGCCCTACGAGATCCTCGTCCGCGGCGCCCAGGCGCGGGACGCCCGAGTGCGCTGCGACGGGGTGACCGGCCCTTCCTCGGCCGGCGCCGAGGTCGCGGCCCTGGGCCGGCCGCTGCCCGACGGTGAGGGGCTGCTGGCCCGGCTCGTCTTTCCCGCGCCAGGGTTCTACCGGGTCACGGTGGACTTCGGCGAGAGGTCGGTGAGCCGCCTGGTCTTCGCCGTCGATCCGGACGACGGGGGATGAGCTCAGCTGCATCGGGATCGAGCGTGCGAGGTGACGCTCGATCCCGCCTCATGTGAGCAGACGGTGAAGAAATCGACACGGGCAATCCTGGGTCTCCTTGGTGATTCAACCAGCATGCACGGCTTCACGTTGCGCGTCGGTTGCATAAAGGTGCATGAATTGCTGGCTTGGGGCTTGACATGGCCGAGCGCACCGCGTGGCGGATCTGCCGGGACAACCGCTGGTGGAGTGTCTTCGGGAAGAGGCGTGGCCGGGGCAAGAAGGCCAACCCGCCGGTGCTCGACGATCTCGTGAGCCGCAACTTCACCGCGCCCGGCCCGAACCGGCTGTGGCTCGCCGACATCACCGAACACGCCACCGGACAAGGCAAGCTGTACCTCTGCGCGATCAAGGATGTCTTCAGCAACAGGATCGTGGGCTACTCCATCGATGCGCGGATGAAGTCCCGCCTCGCCTTAGCCGCCCTGGACAACGCCGTGGCCCGGCGAGAACACGTCGACGGATGCATCCTGCACAGCGATCGCGGATCACGGTTCCGGTCCCGGAACTTCGTCTGAGCCCTCGACCACCACCGGATGACCGGATCGATAGGGAGAGTCGGGGCAGCCGGCGACAACGCGGCCATGGAGTCCTTCTTCAACCTGCTGCAGAAGAACGTCCTCGACCGCCGGACCTGGGCCATCCGTGACGAACTGCGGATCGCGATCGTGTCCTGGATCGAGAAAACCCACCACCGGCGCCGCAGGCAAGCCGCACTCGGCCGGCTGACCCCCGTCGAATTCGAGACCGTCATGACCACACGGGCCCGCCAGGGCGCGTGATCGAACCTGTCACCCGAACCTGCAGCAGACCCTTGCGACCACCTTCGAGCCCCTGAACCACCCTTCTGTGAGCTGGCATGGTAGCCGCACGCATAGCCAACCCCCGAACTATGGTGCCCCACCACATGTGCCCCTGACGTGCGGCTTCCTACCGTGTGCCGACACGTACCCGTCCCCACCGCACACGAGGAAGTGGCGCACATGGCCTCCGGAACCACCGCTCCCCCACCCCCCGCCAGCCTCCCCAGAATCGTCGCCGCCAGCCTCATCGGCACCACCATCGAGTGGTACGACTTCTTCCTCTACGGCTCCGCCGCCGCTCTCGTGTTCAACAAGGTGTTCTTTCCGGACTCGGACCCGCTCGTCGGGACGCTGCTGTCCTTCCTCACGTACGCCGTCGGGTTCGCGGCCCGCCCGTTGGGGGCGCTGGTGTTCGGGCACTACGGTGACCGGCTGGGGCGGAAGAAGCTGCTGGTGCTCAGCCTGGTGCTGATGGGCGGGGCCACCTTCGCCATCGGACTGCTGCCCACGCACGCGACGGTCGGCACCGCCGCGCCCGTGCTGCTCACCACGCTGCGGCTGGTCCAGGGGTTCGCCCTCGGTGGCGAGTGGGGCGGTGCCGTCCTGCTGGTGTCGGAGCACGGGGACGCGCGACGGCGCGGCTTCTGGGCCTCGTGGCCGCAGACCGGGGCACCGGCGGGGCAACTGCTCGCGACCGGGGTGCTCTCGCTGCTCACCGCCGTACTGTCCGACGACGCCTTCGGCACCTGGGGCTGGCGGGTTCCGTTCCTGCTCTCCGGGGTGCTCGTGCTCGTCGGTCTGTGGATTCGGCTCTCCGTCGACGAATCGCCGGTGTTCAAGGAGGCCCTGGAGCGCGCCGAGTCCCGCCGGACCGGTGAGCGGGAGAAGCTGCCGCTCGTCTCCGTGCTCCGGCACCACTGGCGGGACGTGCTCGTGGCGATGGGCGCCCGTATGGCGGAGAACATCAGCTACTACGTCATCACCGCCTTCATCCTCGTCTACGCCACCACCTCGGCGGGCGTCTCCAAGCAGACCGCGCTCAACGCGGTCCTCATCGGCTCCGCCGTGCACTTCGCGGTCATCCCGGCCTGGGGCGCGCTGTCCGACCGGGTCGGGCGGCGGCCGGTCTACCTGTTCGGCGCGGCCGGGGTCGGCCTGTGGATGTTCCCGTTCTTCTCGCTCGTGGACACCGGGTCGTTCGGCTCCCTGGTGCTGGCCGTGACCGTCGGGCTCGTGCTGCACGGCGCCATGTACGCGCCCCAGGCAGCGTTCTTCGCCGAGATGTTCGCGACGCGGATGCGCTATTCGGGCGCTTCCATCGGTGCGCAGTTCGCCTCCGTGGCGGCCGGTGCGCCCGCCCCGCTCATCGCGACCGCGCTGCTCGCCGACTACGGCAGTTCCACCCCGATCGCCCTGTACGTGATCGCCGCCGCGGTGCTGACCCTGATCGCGGTGGGCCTGGCGCGGGAGACGCGGCACCGGGACCTCGCCCGGGTCGAGGGCGAGGAGGGCGAACCCTCCGACGCGAGCCCGGCCGCCGAGGCACGGACGGTCTGAGCGACGCGGCCTCTGCGGCGCGCACCCGCCAGGTCCCCGTACGGCACGTCCGTACGGGGGTCGGGGTCTGCAAGGGACCACCGCCCGTACGGCGGCCGGCGCCTGACAGGGGATCACCCGCCGGGAGGTGTCACCGTCTGCCCGGTACCGCCAACCGGTGGAGCCGCAGGGCGAGTTGGATCTCCAGGGTGCGGGCGGGGGTCTGCCAGTCCTCACCGAGCAGCCGGCCCACGCGCTCCAGCCGTTGGGCGACCGTGTTCACGTGCACATGAAGCGCGTCCTTGGTACGGGCCGGGCTCATCCCGCAGGCGAAGTACGCGTCCATGGTGCGCAGCAGCTCCGTGCCGCGCCGTTCGTCATAGGAGGCGACCGGGCCGATGGTGCGGTCGACGAAGCCGGTGACGTCCCGTTCGCCCGCGAGGAGCAGGCCGAGAAAACCGAAGTCCTCGGCCGCGGCGCCGTCTCCGGCCCGGCCCAACAGGTGCAGCGCGTCCAGGCAGCGGCGGCCCTCGGCGTAGGCCGCGGCCACCTTCTCCGGGTGCGCGGCGAGATCGGTGACGGGGGCGGAGGCGCCGACCGTGACCGGTTGATGGACGGCCGTGCCCAGCTGGCGGGCGGTGCGGCGGGCCACGTCCGTGGCGGTGTCGCCGGTGCCGAGCGGCAGCAGCAGGACGGTACCCCCGTCGCGGGCGGCGGCCAGGCCGTGCCGGGTGGCGGCGAGGTGGGACGCGGCGGACCACAGACGGCGGCGGGCCGCTGCCTCCTCGTCCGCGTCGGCCGCCGGGCCGTCCAGGCGGGCGGCGAGGACGGCATGCGTGGCGTCCAGATCGGCGTGGAGCCGGGCGGCGCGTTCGCGCAGCAGCCGCGGGTCCCGGTCACGGGTGTCCAGGAGGTCGTCCAGCAGCTCGCCCCGTACCCGCTGTTCGGCCTCGGCGGCGGAGCGGCGGGCGAGCAGGAGCAACGAGGTGACCATGGCGGCGCGTTCCAGCGTGCGCTGGTCGACGGGGTCCAGGGCCGGGTGTCCGCGCAGGACGAGGGCGCCGAGGAGTTCGCCGCCCGCGGTGACCGCGGCGATCCAGTCGCTGCCGTGCGGTACGGCGTGCCCGTCGGCGCGGGACGCCTCAAGGGCCTCGGTCGGTACGGCGTCGGCCTCCGCGAACTCGACTGTGCCGTCGAGGACTTCGGAGACGGCCGCCGCCACGTCGTGGACCCCGCCGCCGCGCAGGACGAGTTCGGCGAGCCGGTCGTGGACGTCCGAGGCGCGTTCGATGACGGCACTGCGGTCCCGGATGATCTCGTTGGCGCGCTCGAGTCCGGCCAGGGCCGCACGGGTCTCGGTGAGCAGGTTGGCGGTGTCGATGGCCGCGGCGGCGAGCGCGGCGAAGGAGCCGAGCAGGGCGATCTGCTCGCGTTCGAAGACGCGGGCCCTGCGGTCGGCGGCGAAGAGCACGCCGATGACGTGCGGGCCGAGCATCAGGGGCACACCGAGGATGGCGACCAGGCCCTCGTCGCGGACGCCGTCGTCGATGCTGAGGGTGTGCTGGAAGCGGGCGTCCTTGAAGTAGTCGTCGGTGACGTACGGCCGCGTCGTCTGGGCGACGAGCCCGCCGAGCCCCTCCCCCATGCCGAGGCGCAGTTGCTGGAAGCGGGCGGACACGGAGCCCTCCGTCACCCGCATGTAGGTGTCGCCGCGCGCCGGATCGTTCAGGGTCAGGTAGGCGACGTCCGTGCCGAGCAGGGAGCGGGCGCGCTGCACGATGGCCTGGAGGACGGCGTCCAGGTCCCTCAGCCCCGCGAGATCGTGGGCGGTCTCGAACAGGGCGGACAGCTCCGCCTCGCGTCGCCTGCGGCCTTCCAGCTCCGCGCGGACACGCAGGGCGAGCAGCCTCGCCTGCTCCAGCGCGGCGATCCGGTCGGCGGGCCGGCCCTCGGCGCGGGCGAGCAGCACCGGCTGCTCGTAGGCCTCCACGGAGGCGTGGTGGGCCAGCAGCTCGAGGTACTCGGCCTCCGCGCTGCCAGAGGGTGCCGACTGAACGTGATCGCGAGACATGGTCACAGGATTCCGCATCGACGGCCCGGCCCGGCAGGCCTGTGGAAAACTCCCGGGCCCGAGACCGCCGGGCCGCTCAGTGGGCCGTCCATCCGCCGTCGAGCACCAGCGAGGTGCCGGTGACGAAGGACGCCTGCGGAGTGCACAGGTAGGCCACGGCCTCGGCGACCTCCTCCGGTTCGATGAGCCGCTGGAGCGCGCTGTCCTTCAGCAGGACCTCGGACAGCACACGCGCCTCGGGGATCCCGTGCGCCTGCGCCTGGTCGGCGATCTGCTTCTCGACCAGGGGCGTGCGCACATAGGCCGGGTTCACACAGTTGGAGGTCACACCATGGGGCGCGCCTTCCAGGGCGGCCGTTTTGGAAAGGCCTTCCAGGCCGTGTTTGGCGGCCACATAGGCGGACTTGAAGGCGGAGGCGCGCAGACCATGGACGGAGGACACATTGACGATCCGGCCCCAGCCCTGCGCGTACATGTGCGGGAGGGCTCCGCGGATGAGACGGAACGGCGCCTCCAGCATCACGGTCAGGACGGTGTGGAAGACCTCGGGGGGAAACTCCTCGATGGGGCGCACCAGTTGCAGTCCGGCGTTGTTGACCAGCACGTCGGCCCCGGCGGCGGCGCGTTCGGCGGCGTCGAGATCGGTGAGGTCCACGACGTGCGGAACGACGGTGCCCGCGAGGTCTCCGCCCAGCTTCGCCTGCTGGGCCAGCTCGGCCAGGCCGGCCGCGTCCCGGTCGACGGCGCGCACCTCGGCCCCGGCGGCGGCGAGCCGCAGCGCGCAGGCGCGGCCGATGCCGCTGGCGGCGCCGGTGACGACAGCGGTGCGGCCGCCGAGGTCGAGGGCGAGGGGCTGGACATGGGGTCCGGGACCGGGCAGGGGGGTGGACGAGGTCATGTGTCGACCCTAAGCGGAGCCCATCCCTCACCACATATGGTGACCACCCATACTTCAGCTGGCAGTCATAGGGTCGAACCATGTGGGTGCCTCGGACATGGCCTGCTTGATCCGGAAGAGACCGAACTCGTTCAGATCGGGCAGCGCGTCCACCGCGAACCAGCCCACCTCAAGCGACTCGTCGTCGTTGACCCGGGCCTCCCCGCCCACCGCCCGGCAGCGGATGGTGATGTCCATGTACTGGCAGACGTCCCCGTTGGTGTAGGTCACCGGCTCCAGGGCCTGGACCAGGACGATCCGCTCGGGGACGCAGTGCACCGCCGTCTCCTCGAAGACCTCCCGCACCGCGCAGGCGGCGGGCTGCTCGCCCGGCTCCGGAATGCCGCCGATGACCGACCACTTGCGCGTGTCGGACCGCCGGCCAAGGAGCACTCTGCCCTCGTCGTCGAAGACGATCGCGGTGATCCCCGGCAGCCAGAGCAGCTGATGGTCGATGGAGGTCCGGAGCGTGCGGATGAATTCGGGAGTGGCCATGGCCCGACCCTAACGGGCCGGTCCGCGGCTCCCGCCGCATTCACGGGTGTACGACGGTCGTACGGCTACGCGCCAACGGCGCGCCGGCCGCGCACACCGGAGCCGATCGCCCAGCCGATCCCACCCGCCGCGACCAGCACCAGGACGATCTCCGGCAGGATGCCCAGCTCGGTCGCCGGAGTCCGGGAGCTGCGCAGCGGCACCTCCTGGACAAGGTAGGCGGGCACGAACATGCCGGTCTTCTGGGTGATCTTCCCGTCCGGCAGGATGAACGCGCTGACACCGCTGGTCACCGGCACGGTGACGGTGCGGCTGTGCTCGACGGCCCGGATCCGGGACATCGCGAGCTGCTGGTAGGTCATCTCGCTGCGGTCGAAGGTGGCGTTGTTGCTCGGCACGGAGATCATCTGCGCGCCGTGCGTGACCGTGTCCCGCACGGCCCAGTCGAACGCGGCCTCGTAGCAGGTGGCCAGGCCGACCTTGACGCCCGCGATGTCGAACACGCCCGGCTCGCCGCCCCGGCTGAAGTCCTGGCGGACCATGCCGGTCCAGTCCTTGTTGATCGCGCCGACGAGCCCGCGCAGCGGAAGGTACTCGCCGAAGGGCTGGATCTGCCGCTTGTCGTAGGTCTGGGTCGGACCCTTGACCGGGTCCCACAGGATCTGCTCGTTGAGCAGCTTGCCGTCCTTCTCGACCACCCCGCCGACCGAGATGGGCACGCCGACCGCCTTGGCGGCGCCCTCGATGACGGCGGCCGCGTCGGGGTTGGCGAAGGGGTCGATGTCGGAGGAGTTCTCCGGCCACAGCACGTAGTCGGGCTTCACGGCCTTGCCCGCCTTGATGTCGGCGGCGAGCCTGAGCGTCTCGCGCACGTGGTGGTCGAGTACGGCGCGCCGCTGGGCGCTGAACTCCAGCCCGGAGCGCGGCACGTTGCCCTGGACGACCGCCACGGTCGCGGTGCCGTCCTCGGCCTTGGCGCTCACCAGCGCGCGGGCCGCGACCGCGCCCGCCACCGGCACGGCCACGCTCAGCAACGCGACGGCCGCCGCCCCGCGCCGCACGGCCCGGGCACGGCGCCCCTCGACGATCAGGCGCCCGGCCTCGTACAGACCGAATCCGCACAGCACCACCGCGAAGCCGAGCACCGGGGTGCCGCCCAGCGCGGCGAGCGGCAGGAAGACACCGTCCGCCTGACCGAACGCGATCTTGCCCCAGGGGAAGCCCCGGAAAGGCACACGCGCGCGTACCGCTTCGCCCGCGATCCAGACGGCGGCCGCCCACACCGGCCACGCCGGCAACCTGGAGACGGCGGCGACACCCACACCGGTCAGGGCGATGAAGACCGCCTCGATGGCGACCAGGGCGAGCCAGGGACCCGGACCGACCTCCACACCGGTCCACACCAGCAGCGGCAGCAGGAAGCCGAGCCCGAAGAGGTAGCCGAGCCCGAGGGCCGCCTTCCAGCCACGGCCGCGCAGCACCCAGCCGAAACCGGCGAAGGCGGGCAGCGCCAGCCACCACAGGGTGCGCGGCGGGAAGCTGATGTAGAGCAGCACTCCGCAGAGCACGGAGGCGGCGGCCGGGACCAGGCGCAGCAGCCGGCCACCGAGCGCGCCGGACGCGGGAGGCGGCCGGAGCTGATCCGGCTGGTCCACGGAAGTTGCGGTGACGGTCACCCGGGTGAGTGTACGGCGGCCGGCCTGGCCGCCGACAACGCGGTCGGACGCCGGAGCCGGCTCCTACGACCGCGGTTGTCGCTGGTCGGCGCACGCTCCGGCCGACCGCGGTCGTCGCTGGTCGGCGCCCGCTCGGGCCCGACGGCGATTCGCGTCCCGGCCGCGGCACCACGCCGCGCACACCATCGCCGCCACGCCGCGCACACCATCGCCGCCGCGCCGCGCACACCATCGCCGCCGCGCTGCACACACGAGCGGCGTCGGCCCCGGCGTCCGGCCGGCAGCCCGGGCGGGCGCCGGCGGTGGAACCCCACGGACCTCACGACGTTTCTCCGCACTCGTCCACAAACGGGCCATCAGCCGTTACGGTGTGCCCAGCCTCGGCGGTGCGGCCGGACCCGGCGCGCTGCCTGGGGCTGCCACAGGTCGGGGGACGGGTGCGAGGGGCGACGGGTGGGGTCGACGGGGATGAGGTCCGCAGCCGGTGCGGACGCGGACAACGCAAGACGAAACGTTTCTGACGGTGCGGGCATGATCCTGCTCGGAGCCTGCGCCGGATGGTCGCTGATCACCGCGGCGGCCCACGGCGGGCGCCCCGAGGGCCTGCTGCTCGCGGTGCTCGCGGTGGCCGCCGGCTATGCCGCGGGCCGGGTATCCGGGGCGCTGCTGCCGGTGGCCGCGCCCGGCGCCGGCGCGGCGGCCGGGCTCGCACTCGCCGTGGCGTTGCCCAGCCTCTCCCCCGGCCCCCGGTACGCCGCCCCGCTCGGGCATGCCGGGGCCACGGCCGCCCTGCTGGCGCTGGCCGCCGGAGCCGCCTGCTGTGCCGCCTGGGCGACGCCCGTGCCGGCACTGCGGCTGGCGCTGCGGGCGCTGGCCGCCGCCACCGTGCTGACCGGGGTCGCCCTGGGGTCGGCGGCCGGGTGCGCGGCCGGCGCCGTCGTCCTGCTGTGCTCGCTCGCCGCGGGCTCGACGCCCCGCAGGGGCGCGGGCCTCGCGGCGCTGGCCGTCACAGCGGCACTGGTGGCGGGGACGACCTGGGCACTCGCCGCGGACTGGTTGCCCGACGGCCTCGCCGGGGCACTCGCCGGCCGATTCCCCCCGCACCGGGTCCAGCTGTGGCAGGACGCCCTGCGGCTCGCCGGCCAGGACAGTGGCCTGGGCGTCGGCCCCGGCCGGTACGGCGAGCTGAGCGGCACGACTGCGCACACTCCGCTGCCCGACGGCAAACCGCACTCGGCCCCGCTGCAGCAGGCGGCGGAACAGGGCTTCGTCGGCGTGTTCCTGCTGGCGGCCGTGTTCTGCTGGGCGCTGCACGCGCTGTGGCGCACCCCTCGCTCCACCCCGGTCGCCCTCACCGCGGGCGCGGCCCTGACGGCACTGGCCGCCGTGGCCTCCGTGGGGAACGCACTGAGCTTCACCACGGTGACCGCAGGCGCGGGACTGTTGGCCGGCTGGGCGACGGCACGGCCGTGGGCGGGCGACGATCCGCAGCAGGCACCCCTGTGAGCAGCACCCGAGCCGGTCCGGCTGTTCTTCCCGCGGCCGAGCCGCGCCGCGTGAACCTCACCGACTGCGTGCCGACCGCCCCATCCGTTGCCCGCCGATTACCGCCGAACTGGCCGTCGATTGCACGCCGTCGATTGCACGCCGATTCCCAGCTCACCGAGCCGGGGCGCTGCGGTTCAGCGATCCGACCCCGGTGTGGTCGTCCGCAGCCGGTCCTGGATCACCCGTACCGCCGACTCCGCGTTGTCCACCGTGATCGTGAAGGTGTGGCCGTCCCACAGGCGCAGCACGATGCCCTCGCCGCGGCGTACGACGACCGCGGTGCCCTTCTCGGGGCGCCAGCGGTAACCCCAGCCGCCCCAGTGCCTGGGCGTGACGAGTGCGGTGAAGTCGGCGCCGACCACGTGGGAGAGCGGGATGCGGCGGCGCGGCAGCCCGATGTGGCCGCAGCGCACCTCGAGGGACTCCTTGTCGAGTCTGAGGTCGACGTGCACGAAGGCGAGCGTGCCGAAGAGAACCAGCAGACCGGCCGCGATGCAGCCCACGACGGACATCACCAGCGGGGCCGTGCCGGAACTCCAGGCCGAGTCCACGGCCAGTTCGATGCCGAGCGCCATGCAGCCCGCGCCCACCAGCGCCAGGAGCCACTGGACCCGGTTGGTGGCGCGCCCCGTCCAGACGTCCGGGAGCGGGGTGTCGTCGGCGTGGGGGTGGTGGTCCCTCATGTCTATGAGGTTACCCAGGATTCGCAGCGCAGGGAGTGCGTAGCTCAGGGTGACTGACCCGGGTGGGGGCACGGCGGACCGGACGGCCAGGTGCGGCGCCGGTCAGCGGACGGGGCTGACGGCTCGCAGGAAGCGGCCTTCCTCGTAGGCCAGGGCCGTGTCGGGAAGGGTCGCCTCGCGCCCGCTGAGCAGCACCGTGAGAGTGGTGTCGGCGACGGCGGCCGGATCCGGCTCCGCTCCGATCCTGCGCAGGGCCTGGGCGGCCACCGCTCCGGCGGAGCCGTGCAGGATGAGCGGCTGGCGGCCGGGCTGCTGGACGGCCGCCCGGATACGCTCGGCGACCAGCTCGTAGTTGGTGCAGCCGAGGACGACGGTGGTCACATCGTCCGGGGTGCGGGCAGCGGCCGAGGCGATCGCGGCCTCGACGGCGTCCTCGTCCACGTGATGCACGGCGTCCGCGAGGCCCGGGCACGCCACCTCGGTGACCGCCACGCCGTCGGCGAACCGCTCGATCAGCCCCCGCTGGTAGGCGCTGCCGGTGGTCGCCGGGGTGGCCCAGATGGCGACAGGCCCGCCGCCCGCGGCAGCGGGCTTGATCGCCGGGACGGTGCCGATGATCGGCAGATCCGGCTCGAAACGAGCCCGCATCGCCGGCAAGGAGTGCACGGACGCGGTGTTGCACGCGACGATCAGGACGTCGGGCTCGTGGGCAGCGGCGGCCCCGGCCACCTTGATGGCCCGCTCGGTGATGTCCTCCGGAGTGCGCGGCCCCCAGGGCATTCCGTCCGGGTCCCACGACAGTACGAGATCCGCGTCGGGCCGCAGCCGCCGTATCGCGGCAGCGGCGGGAAGCAGGCCGATTCCGGAGTCCATGAGCGCGATCTTCACCCGGCCACGATAGACGATGCCCTCTTGCGAGCCGCTCCGGTGGGGCAGACTGCGGCCGTGAGCGCCATCCAGTGGATCACCGCCGTATCACTTGCCGCCTGGTGCTGGCTGCTGCTGGGCCAGGGCTTCTTCTGGCGCACGGACGTCCGGCTGCCGCCGCGCCGGGAACCGGACGAGTGGCCGTCCGTCTGTGTGGTCGTACCGGCGCGTGACGAGGCGGCCGTACTGCCGGCGAGCCTGCCGTCGCTGCTGGCGCAGGACTATCCGGGGCGGGCGGAGGTCTTCCTGGTGGACGACGGCAGTACGGACGGCACCGGGGAGCTGGCCCGCGAGCTGTCCCGGCGGCACGGCGGGCTGCCGCTCACGGTGGGCTCGCCCGGGGAGCCGCCGGCGGGCTGGACGGGCAAGCTGTGGGCGGTGCGGTACGGCATCGGCCTGGCACGCGTGCGTGACCCGGAGTTCCTGCTGCTGACGGACGCGGACATCGCGCACGCGCCGGACAGCCTGCGCGAGCTGGTGGCGGCGGCCCGCACCGGAGGCTTCGACGTGGTGTCGCAGATGGCGCGGCTGCGGGTGGAGAGCCTGTGGGAGCGGCTCGTGGTCCCGGCGTTCGTGTACTTCTTCGCGCAGCTGTATCCCTTCCGCCGGATCGGCAGGAAGGGTTCGCGTACGGCCGCCGCGGCGGGCGGCTGCGTGCTGCTGCGCGCCGGTATGGCGGAGAAGGCCCGCATCCCCGACTCCATCCGGCACGCGGTCATCGACGACGTGGCGCTCGCGCGCGCGGTGAAGGGCGCCGGCGGACATGTGTGGCTGGGGCTGGCCGACCGGGTGGACAGCGTGCGGCCCTACCCGCGGCTGCACGACCTGTGGCGGATGGTCTCGCGCAGCGCCTACGCCCAGCTGCGGCACAACCCCCTGCTGCTCCTCGGTACGGTCGCCGGGCTCGCGCTGGTGTACGTGGTGCCGCCCGCCGCGCTCGTCGTGGGCGCGGCGGCCGGCAGCAGGGCTACGGCGGTCCTCGGGGCGCTCGCATGGGCGGTGATGGCGGGGACGTACGTGCCGATGCTGCGTTACTACCGGCAGCCGCTGTGGCCGGCTCCGCTGCTGCCGTTCACCGCTTTTCTGTACCTCCTGATGACGGTCGACTCGGCGGTGCGGCACTACCGGGGGCGCGGGGCGGCCTGGAAGGGCCGCACCTACGCCCGTCCCGGCGCGGTGCCCGACGAGGGCTGAGCCCGGTCACTTGCGGCCGGGCGTCCAGTTCATGCCCCAGCCGTAGGCGCGGTCTATGGTGCGCTGCGGGCTCACTCCGCGCTCCGGCACCAGATAGCGCGCCTCGCGCTGGACGATGAGGTCGCCGCCCGTGTTGGTGATCAGGGCGAGCGCGCACACCGTGGAGGGCACGGTGCACTCGTCGAGCGAGAAGTCGATGGGGGCGCCGTGCTGCGGCTGGAGGGTGACGGTGGCGTGCAGGTCGGAGAAGGAGCTGGCGCCTTCGTAGACGGTGACGAAGACGAGGATGCGCCGGAAGTCCTGTGTGTGGTCGAGGTTGACGCTGAGGTTCTCGCCACTGGCCACCGCACCGGTGCGGTCGTCGCCGTCGAGGTGGATGTACGGCGGCCGGTTCAGCGAGCCGAAGGCGTTGCCGAGGGCCTGTACGACTCCCTTGCGGCCGTCGGCGAGTTCGTACAGGGCGCACAGGTCGAGGTCGACGTCGCCCTGGGCGCCGCCCCGCCGCCCGCCCCAGCGCGGAATCGGTTTGTGGACCTGCCAGTTGAGGTTGACCCGCATGGTTCCGGAGGTGCCGCCCTGCTTGGCCAGCGAGACGGAAGGTGCCGCCTTGGTGAGGGTGACCTTGGACAGGCGGACCGGCTGGGCCACGGGTGCCGGAGGGGCCGCGGGAGGCGGTGGCACCCGCAGGGGCGGCGGCACCGGGACCGGAGACGGTGACACCGGGGCCGGGGCCGGAGGCGGTGGCACGGTCACCGGGGCGCTCGCCGTGGGCGGCGCGGCGTGCTGCGGTTCGTCCACGGTGATGCCGAAGTCCGTCGCCAGGCCTTCGAGTCCGCTGCTGTAGCCCTGGCCGACGGCACGGAACTTCCAGCCGCCCTGACGGCGGTAGAACTCGCCGAGCACGAAGGCCGTTTCCACGGTCGCGCCGGGATTGTCGAAACGGGCGGCCACCTGACCGGTCGCGGGGTCGGTCACCTCGATGTAGAGGTCCGGGACCTGTCCGAACGTGCCGCCGTCCGCGGAGGCGGCGACGACGATCCGCTCGATCGTGGCCTCCACGCGCGCGAGGTCGACGAAAAGGATGTCGGTGACGTGTCCGCCGACCGTCCGCTTGCCCTCGTGGCTGACCGCGCCAGAGGGATGGGCGGACTGGTTGTAGAAGACGAAGTCCCCGTCGGAGCGGACTTTCCCGGCGGCGAGCAGCAGCGCGGAGGCGTCGGCGTCGGGCACGCCGGGTCCGGGGCGCCAGCCCAGTTCCACGCGCAGGGCCGTGCTCGGCACCGGCGTGTTCGATCCCTTCGACATTGACATGTCCGCCCCCATCGCGTGTCGGATTCCGGTCGTCCGGGTGGTCGGGTTCATCCCTACCCGTACAACCTATTGGCGGGGACGGCGCGCCCCCATGAGCCGCACAGGAAGATCACCGGTCAACCGACGGTAACCCGGCAAGAACTGGGGCTTTGCGCAATCAAAACGCGGATCGGCGTCCCTTTTCGCCGAGTTCGCTCGGATTGCGGATCCTGCGCCACTGCCGACACGGAAAACAACCCTCTTATCGGTCTCCCCAACCAGCACATCGTGGGCTTAACTTATGTGCCATGACCTCCCCCCGCTCCACTTATGGTGGCGGCTACTACTCCGCCTCCTTCCCGGACACCCCGATCTACGACTCGCTCGTGGCCGAACGGGGCACCCCGCAGATCGCCCCCATCCGGGTCCCCGCCGCCTACGACACGGGCAGCAGCTTGCCCGCCCTGCCGTCGGCACTGCCCGCCCTCCCGGCGGCTCCGTCCCCGCAGGCCCCCGCCTACGGGTATCCGCACATGCAGCAGCACGCCCCGCTGCAGCAGGCACCCACGCCGTACATCCCGCAGCAGGCGAGCGCCCCGCGGGGGTACCCCGGCCCACAGGCCCCGCAGCAGCAGCGCCCGATGGCGACGGGCACGGGGTACGAGGCCATGCGTCCGGCCGCGCCGCGGCCCCCGCAGGGTTCCTACCAGGACCCGTACTACAACCAGCAGCAGCAGTACCGCGGGTACTGACCGGCGCAGCGGCGCTGTCGGTGCCGCCTGGCACGATGGCGTCATGGGAAACGCCGAAGTGCAGTCGATCCACGTCCATCCGGTCAAGGCGTTCCGGGGCCTGTCGGCCCGGGAGGCCGTGGTGGAGCCCTGGGGCCTGGCCGGGGACCGGCGCTGGACATTGATCGACGACGGGGGAAAGGTCGTCACACAGCGAGAGCAGCCGCGTCTCGCGCGGGCCGCCGCCGAGCCTCTGGCCGGCGGCGGCGTCCGTCTGTCGGCGCCCGGTCAGGCGCCGCTGACGGTCACGGTGCCGGAGCCGGTGACGACGGTGCCGGTGAACATCTTCGGCACGAAGGTCGAGGCGGTCCCGGCAGCGGCGGCGGCACACGCCTGGTGCAGCGCCTATCTGGAGGCGGAGGTCCGCCTGGTCCACCTGGACGATCCGGCCACCCGCCGCCCGGTCGACCCCGAGTACGCCCTGCCCGGTGAGACGGTGAGTTTCGCGGACGGCTACCCCCTGCTGGTCACCACGGCGGCCTCTCTCGACGCCCTGAACTCACTGATAGCCGAGGGCGACCACGCCCACGAGGGCCCGCTGCCCATGAACCGCTTCCGGCCCAACGTCGTCGTGGCGGGCACCGAGGCCTGGGCCGAGGACCAGTGGTCGCGGATCTCCATCGGCGAGGTGGTCTTCCGGGCCCCGAAGCCCAGCGGACGAT
Organism: Streptomyces sp. NPDC045022; assembly: GCF_056432605.1. NCBI lineage: Bacteria > Bacillati > Actinomycetota > Actinomycetes > Kitasatosporales > Streptomycetaceae > Streptomyces > Streptomyces sp. NPDC045022. Next base: position 214,463 of record NZ_JBWKIR010000001.1, on the reverse strand, counting down.
GTGTCGTGACCACCACCGACCAGGACACCGCCGTACGCGGCCGGGAACCGCTGCGCACCCTGGCACGTCATCGCAGGGTCGGCGGCAAGCTGCTCTTCGGCCAGAACCTCGTGCCCCTCGCACCCGGCACGATCAGGATCGGGGACCCGGTCCGGGTGCTGGAGTAGCACGCGCCGGTGACGCGCCAACGGGCCCGGCGGCCGGGAACCCGGTGCTGGGTCCCGGCCGTTGAGAGGACGTGAGAAATTCGTGAGAGGCCCCGTCCGTCACAGGTCACGGCGGACGTGACGTCGCTCTCTCTTGGCCCGGACGGGGGGTGCGCGCCCGCATGGGGGGCTAAGACGGTGCGAAAGGGGGTGGGGAGATGCGGGCACTGGGGGCACTGTGGCGCTGGCGGCACAACCCGCTGTGCCGTGCGACCGATCTGGCCGAGGCATGGGTGGCCCTCGTGGCGCTGGTGCTGATCGCCGTGGCCGCACCCGTGACCGGCTGTCTGGTCGGGGCCGCCGCCCAGGACGCGCTGCAGCGGTCCGTGCGCGAGCAACAGCACACCCGCCACCTGGTCACGGCCACCGTGGTCCGTGACTTGGGCGAAGTCCCTCTGGAGACCGACCCTGACACCCCCACCGCGCACGAGGCCCGCAGCCGGGTCGTCGCCGACTGGACCGCCCCGGACGGCGCCCGGCAGCACGGCCCGGTCCTCGCGGACCTCGAATCCCCGCGTCCGGGGGATCACTTCAGGCTCTGGACGGACCCGCACGGCCGAATAACGACCCGCCCGCTGGACTCTCCGACGGCGACGACACACGCGGTGCTCGCCGGGGTCGGCGCGGCCCTCGTGACCGCGGCCCTGGTGGAGGGCGGGCGGCGCCTGGCCGTCTGGCGCATGGTCCGCCGCCGGTACGCCTGCTGGGACCAGGCCTGGGACCGGGCGGGCCCGGACTGGGGCAAGGCGGGCACCGGCAGCTGACGGCCTTGCGGCTCTGGTCAACCCACCGTGCACGCACACGCTACGGTGGACCGGCCGAAGCGCTTTCGGCGACGAACCGCGAGTGAGCGCATCCCAGGGGCGCGCGGGTTCTCGAAGGCGCGAACGCGCTCGGGCCCGCGGGGCCGGGCTTCGCTCGCGGTCCCGGCACCGGCGGCGACGCCCCGACGGGAGCGAGCCATCAGTACGACGAGGTGGGGGCACGGCAACGCCATGGCACAGGGCACGGTCCAGGTGACGCACACCGGTACTTCGCGGTGGCGGCGCCGCACGGGTGAGTACGCTTCGCTCGCCGCCGCCCTGGAGGCCGCCGCCGACGGCGACGTCCTCACGATCGCCCCCGGCACCTACCGGGAGAACCTCGTCGTCCAGCGGGCGGTGACGCTCCGTGGGCCCGAGGGCTCCCCCGGCTCGGTGCGGATCGCTCCCGTGGACGGGGTGCCGCTGACCGTACGGGCCTCGGCGGTGGTGCAGGACCTGCACGTGGAGGGCCAGGACGCGGCCGCGCCGGCGTTGTTGGTCGAGGAGGGCACGCCCGAGCTGATGGACGTACGGATCGTCACGCGGTCCGCCGTCGGCATCGAGGTGCGCGGCGGCGCCCGTCCGACCGTGCGCCGCTGCACCGTCGACAACCCGGCCGGCATCGGCATCGCCGTACTCGACGGCGGGGGCGGGGTGTTCGAGGAGTGCGAGGTCGTCGCGGCCGGGCAGGCGGGTGTGGCGGTCCGTGGCGGCGGCCATCCGCGCCTGGAGCGCTGCCGCGTGCACCACGCCTCCGGCACCGGGCTGACCGCGACCGGCGAGAACTCCGCGCTGGAGGCGGTGGGTTGCGAGATCTACGAGGTACGCGGCTCCGGGGTGCAGGTCACCCAGCGGGCCACGGCGCACCTGACCGACTGCGATGTGCACCGCACCACCGCCGACGGCGTCACGCTGGACACGGACGCGGTGCTCACGCTCGCCGACTGCCACATCCACGACATCCCCGAGAACGCGGTCGATCTGCGCTCCCGTTCGGTGCTCACGCTGACCCGCACGACCGTCCGTCAGTTCGGGCGCAACGGCCTGTCGGTATGGGACCCGGGCACCCGGGTGGACGCCAACCAGTGCGAGATCTTCGACAGCACCGGCGACTACCCCGCGGTGTGGGTGAGCGACGGGGCCACCGCGGTCCTCGACTCCTGCCGGGTGCATGACGTGCCGGACGCGCTGTTCGTGCTGGACCGGGGTTCCCGCGTGGACGTCGTGGACAGCGACCTGTCCCAGGTGCGCAACACGGCCGTGTCGGTGAGCGACGGGGCGACCGCGCAGCTCGACGACTGCCGGATCAGGGACGCGGCCACCGGCGCGTGGTTCCGCGACCACGGCAGCGGCGGCACGCTCAGCAACTGCACGCTGGACGGCACCCAGACCGGGGTGATCGTCACCAAGGGCGCCGATCCGACCATCGAGCGCTGCACGGTCGAGTCCCCGGCCGAGGCCGGCTTCTACGTCTCGGCGGGCGGTCGCGGCAGCTTTCTGAACTGCCGGGTCAGCGGCAGCGGCGGCTACGGCTTCCATGTGCTCGACGGCTGCCGTACGACGCTGCGGAAGTGCCGTACGGAGCGGTGCGCGCGCGGCGGTTACGAGTTCGCCGAGGCGGGCCCGGACGCCGGGTCCGGGACGGGCCCGGTCGTGGAGGACTGCACCAGCGACGAGAGCGGCAGCCTGAGGACGCCGGTCGTCCACGAGACGGCCCTGCGGACGGTGACGGAGTCCCCCGGCCTGCTCGGCGGCTCGATCCCCGGGCAGCGCACCACCGAGCAGGAACCGCTGGTCGCCGCCGCGGAGCCGGCGAAGCCGGTGCGGACGTCGAAGGACGTGCTGGGCGAACTCGACGCGCTGGTGGGCCTGGAGAGCGTCAAGCGCGAGGTGCGGGCGCTGACCGACATGATCGAGGTGGGCCGGCGGCGGCAGCAGGCAGGCCTGAAGGCGGCCTCCGTCAAGCGGCATCTGGTCTTCACCGGCTCCCCCGGCACCGGCAAGACGACGGTCGCCCGGCTCTACGGCGAGATCCTCGCCTCTCTGGGTGTGCTGGAGAAGGGGCACCTGGTGGAGGTCTCCCGCGTCGACCTGGTCGGCGAGCACATCGGTTCCACGGCGATCCGCACCCAGGACGCCTTCCAACGGGCGCGTGGCGGGGTGCTGTTCATCGACGAGGCGTACGCGCTGTCCCCGGAGGACGCCGGGCGCGACTTCGGCAAGGAAGCCATCGACACGCTGGTGAAGCTGATGGAGGACCAACGGGACGCGGTGGTGGTGATCGTCGCCGGTTACACCGCGGAGATGGAGCGCTTCCTCTCGGTCAACCCGGGGGTCGCGTCCCGCTTCTCCCGCACCATCACCTTCGGCGACTACGGCCCCGGGGAATTGCTGCGGATCGTGGAGCAGCAGGCCGACGAGCACGAGTACCGGCTAGCGCCGGGCGCGTCCGAGGCGCTGCTGAAGTACTTCACGCAGATCCCGAAGGGACCGGCGTTCGGCAACGGCCGTACCGCCCGCCAGACGTTCGAGGCGATGGTGGAGCGGCACGCGAGCCGCGTCGCCCAGCTCGCCGACCCGACCACCGACGACCTGACCCTGTTGTACGCGGAGGATCTGCCGGAGCTGCCGTGATCAGCCCGGCGGCCGTGTCCGCTCTTGGAGGATTTCGCGATGAAGGCGCTGGCGACGCTCGCCCGGCTCTATGTGGACGACCTTGACACGGCGCTGCCCGCCCTGCGGGAGCTGACCGGCCAGGACGTGCGCACACGGTTCCCCCACCAGGGCGTGGAGGTGGCGAGCATCGGCGGGTTCCTGCTCGTCGCGGGGAGCGAGCAGGCCCTCGCCCCGTTCCGGAACGTGCAGAGCACCGTGCTCGTGGACGACCTGGACGGCTTGCACCCGTTCCTGGCGGAGCACGGCGGGGAGGTCGTCGCCGGCCCGAACCGGGTGCCCACCGGCCGGAACGCGACGGTGCGGCATCCGGGCGGGGCCGTGGTGGAGTACGTCGAGCACACGGCCTAGCCGTACCTCACCCCGGGGGTTCGGGATCCGGGCGCTGCCCGGGCAGTTCCGGACGCAGGCGAGCCAGCAGCCGGGCCCGTTCGCGGGTGAAGGCCGGGTCCGTCTGGTAGCCGGAGTGTCCGAGGATCGGGGACGGCAGCGGGTGGTCGGGGGTGCGGCCGTAGGCGAGGGGGTCCTTGAGGGGCTCGTGGTCCACCGGCGGGGTGCTCTCGCCGGGCACGCGGACGGGGCCGCCGATGGGGTCGGTCAGGCGGTGGAGGTTGCGCCAGCAGGCGACGTCCCGGTGCAGCGCGGCGAGCGCCGGCGGGCCGAAGTGAGCCGGGAACCAGCGGCCGTACAGACGCTCCAGCGGGGAGCCGTAGGTCAGCAGGGCGACGCGTCCGCGTACCGACGGTGTCAGCTGCCAGGCCGCGGCGGCGGCGAGGACACTGCCCTGGGAGTGCCCGGAGAGAACCAGCCGGCCTCCGGTGCGCTGGGTCCAGGTCGCCATCCGCCAGGTCAGGTCCGGCACGGCGCGCTCGGCGTAGCAGGGTGGTGCGAAGGGGTGGGCGGCGCGCGGCCAGAAGGTGCCGACGTCCCAGAGGATGCCGATGGTGCGGCGGGCCGAGGCGTCCTTGTAGGCGCGCCTGCCCCAGGTGACGAACAGCAGGAACCCGAACCCGATCAGCCATGAGCCCATTGCCTGCGCGGTCTCGGCCAGTGCCTGTACGGCGTCGGAGGCGCGGTGGGCCGCGCTGTCGGGCGTCTTTCCGGTGGTCAGGGCCCCGGCCAGCCCGGCGGCACCCAGCAGTAGCGAGGTGGCGGTGAGCACGGCGAGGACGAGCGGGGCCCGGTCGGTGAGAGTGGCCATGGCCCGGGCGTGGGCGATGGCGCGGGTGCGGGCCGGGTCCTCGGGTTCGCCCGGGTGCTCGCGGCGGACGCGGTCGCGTTCGGCACGGGCGAGCCGGGCGGTGCTCAAGGCGAGCCGGGCGGCCAGCAGGAGCAGGACGGCGAGGAGGGGAGGGATCGCGGACGCCTGCCAGGTGAGCAGGACGGGTGGCCCTGGCAGCAGGGCGCGGGTGCCGTCCAGCCAGTCGGCGACGCGCTGGGCGACTCCGCCGGAGATCACCCCGCCGAGCGCGCAGGCCAGCAGCGCGACGGCCGGACCGCCCAGGCCGCGCATTCCGGCGCGCGGGTCCGGACGGCGGCGGTACAGGTCCCCGGCCACGGCGGCGAGCGCGACCACGAGGAGCCCCTGGGCCAGCATCAGGGCGCCGAAGGCAGGGTCGCCGGGCAGCCGGCCGGTGGACTGCCAGCCGGGCCGGGACCAGCCGGCGTACAGCAGGGAGAGGAGCAGCAGGGCGAGCGCGCCGAGCGGCAGGCATCGTACGAGGTGGCGGTCGAGTCGCCGGTCGAGGTGGTTCTCGCTGCGGCCCCGGCGGCAGACGACGCCCACGGCCGCACCCGCCCAGGCCGGCAGGGCCGCGGTCAGCAGCCAGCTCAGGGCGTCCAGGGCGGCGGGTCCGCCCGGGCGGTGGTCGAAGCGGACCGCAGGGGTGGCGACGGCGGCGGCCACGGTGAGCAGGCCGGCCCCGGTGTGTGCGGCGCGCAGCCGGGCCACCAGGCGGCGCCCGTACCAGAAGCCGGGCCGGGCCAGCGCGCTGCCGTCGCCGGCCGGTTCGGGGTCGCGGGAGATCGGCTGGTGGGACTCGTAGGCGTTCCAGGTGCGGTGGGAGAGGTACCAGAGCAGGCCGGTGAGCGCGGCCGGGACCAGGGCGGCGAGGGCGAGCCGGCGACCCGGCGCGCTCCACCAGCCGCCGGTGTCCAGGCCGGGCGCCAGGAAGCCCAGCCAGGTGTGGCGGCGGGCGCAGGCACGGACCCCGGCGCACTGCCAGGCCACCAGGTCCAGGGCCACTTCGCAGGCGGCGGCCACCAGGAGCACGGTCAGGGTGAGGGCGGCCAGGCGGACGAGGAGGCCGTAGAGCCGGACGGTGCGCTGCCGGCCCCGTGCGGCGGGGCGCATCCAGTGAGCGAGGTTCACCACCATGAACGGCAGCAGCAACAGCCACAGGGCGCGGCTGCCGTTGCCGGAGGTCAGGTTGCACCAGACGTACGCCTCCTGGACGGGCCCGTGCCCGGCGCGGCTCCCGGCCTCGGCGTCCGCGGCGCGCCGGAACACGGCGGCCGTGTCGTCGCCGGTGATCCGGACCGTGCGCGGATCACCCAGCATCTTCTCGGGTGTGGTGCCGCCGACCCCGTGCACGAGAAGTTCCAGGTCGGTGTCCGGCTCGTGCCGCGGCTCGGTCGATCGCTGCCCCGCGGGGCGTCGCTGCGCGCGTTCCACTGTTTCGCACTTCCCCCGTGACGCCGTGACGGCCTGTGTCGGTGCGCGCTTCAGGATCTCCGGTTCCGCCGCGGCGTGCAGCCGCCCTCACGGAATCTCCCCGATCCGTGTGACGACGGGCGGGGCGGCGCCGGCCGGAGTCGGCATGTGCGCGTCCTGACGGGCGGTGGCGCAACCAGTACCGTCCCGTGAAAAGATGGGACGCCCGCGCATGTCCAGAACAGCTGGTACGTCCTGGTCGGAGCAGTCGCGCCGGGTGTGTCGGACGGTTGGCGGCGAAAGGACCGGAGCGTACGTGAGCGAGAATCAGAACCTCCTCGCGGAGCAGCGCCGCGCCCTGATCCTGGACGAGGTCCGGCGCCGGGGCGGTGTGCGGGTCAACGAACTGACCCGCAAGCTCGGCGTGTCCGACATGACCGTGCGCCGCGATCTGGACGCGCTCGCCCGCCAGGGGATGCTGGAGAAGGTGCACGGCGGCGCGGTGCCGGTGGTGGAGCCCAGCACCCACGAGCCGGGGTTCGAGGCGAAGTCGGGGCTCGAGCTGACCGCCAAGGAGGACATCGCGCGCGCCGCCGCACGGCTGGTCACCCCGGGTACGGCGATCGCCCTGTCCGGCGGTACGACGACGTACGCGCTCGCGCAGCATCTCCTCGAGGTGCCCGACCTGACTGTGGTGACGAACTCGGTGCGGGTCGCGGACGTCTTCCACGCCGCGCAGCGGACCTCGGGGCAGCGGCAGGGCGCGGCCACGGTCGTGCTGACCGGAGGGGTGCGCACCCCGTCCGACTCGCTGGTGGGTCCGGTGGCCGACCAGGCGATCGCCGCGCTCCACTTCGACCTGCTCTTCCTCGGGGTGCACGGCATATCGGTGGAGGCCGGACTGTCCACGCCGAACCTCGCGGAGGCCGAGACCAACCGGCGGCTGGTGCACTCCGCGCGCCAGGTCGTGGTGGTCGCCGACCACACCAAGTGGGGCACGGTGGGCTTGAGTTCGTTCGCCGCGCTGGAGCAGGTGGACACGCTGGTGACGGACGCGGGCCTGCCCGCCGATGCGCGCTCGGAGATCTCGGAGCACCTGCCGCGGCTGATCGTGGCGGGTGAGCCGGAGCCGGTCCCGGACGGGGACTTCTGACGGTACGTCAATTAGGCTGACGGCCAGCGCCCCGCTTCCGCAGGGGACTTCACGAGGGGTCCGTCGCCATGGCTCAGCGTCTGCGCCCGGTCGGTCCGGAGTTCGTCGAGGCCGCGCCCGTGCGGCTGGTCTTCGCCCGGGACATGGCCGCCGCGCCGGAGGTGGTCTTCCGGGCCCTCGCCGAGGACGTGACGGGCTGGCCGGAGTGGTTCCCGGCGGTGTCCTCGGCCCGGCCGACGCAGGGGGGCCGCGAGGTCCGGCTGCGGGGCGGTACGCGCTTCGAGGAGACAGTGCTGCTGGCCCAGGAGCCTCAGGTGTACGTCTACCGGGTCGATGTGACCAACACACCGGGAGCCCGCGCCTGGGTCGAGCAGTGGCGCCTGACTCCGGCCGGCACCGGGACCCGGGTGCGGATGACCTTCGCGCTCGACGGTACGGCCGCGTTCCGCCTGGTGTGCCGCCTGGTCCGGCCGGGCGTCGGGCGCGCCTTCCGCGGCGCGGTCACAGCACTGGACCGGCGGCTCGGATAACCGACAACCGGGTGCCGGGCCTCCGGCTCCCGTCGCGCCCCGCTCGCGCCCCGCTCCCGTCGGGCCTCCGGCTCCGCGTCGGGCCTCCGCTTTCAGTCAGGCCAGACGCCCGTGGCCAGCAGCGTCTCGATCGCCGCCGTGTAGGGCGCGATGTCCAGGGCCTGCTCCGCGAGCCACACGTCCGAGTAGTACTTGTCGAGGTACCGGTCCCCGTGGTCGCACAGCAGGGTGACCACGCTGCCCCGGCGCCCCTCGGCCACCATCTCGGAAACGATCTTCAGCGCGCTCCACAGCCCGGTACCCGTCGAGCCGCCCGCCTTGCGGCCGATGACCCGCTCCAGGGCGCGTACGGCGGCCACGCTTGCCGCGTCCGGGACCTTCATCATCCGGTCGATCGCGCCGGGCACGAAGCTCGGCTCCATGCGCGGCCGGCCGATGCCCTCGATCCGGGAGCCGCAGTCGCAGGTGACGTCCGGATCGCCGGTGGTCCAGCCCTCGAAGAAGCAGGAGTTCTCCGGGTCGGCCACACAGATGCGGGTGTCGTACTGCATGTAGTGGACGTAGCGCGCGAGCGTCGCCGACGTGCCGCCGGTGCCGGCCGTGGCGACGATCCACGTCGGCTCCGGGAACCGTTCCAGTTCCAGTTGCCGGAAGATCGATTCGGCGATGTTGTTGTTGCCGCGCCAGTCCGTGGCCCGCTCGGCGTAGGTGAACTGGTCCATGTAGTGGCCGCCGGTCTCCACCGCGAGGCGGGCGGACTCCTCGTACATCTTCCGGGAGTCGTCCACGAAGTGGCATCGGCCGCCGTGGAACTCGATGAGACGGCACTTCTCGGCACTCGTCGTGCGTGGCATGACCGCGATGAAGGGCACGCCGATCAGCTTCGCGAAGTAGGCCTCGGAGACGGCGGTCGAGCCGCTGGACGCCTCGATCACAGGGCGGTCCGGGCGGATCCAGCCATTGCAGAGGCCGTAGAGGAACAGGGAACGGGCGAGCCGGTGCTTGAGGCTGCCGGTGGGGTGCGTCGACTCGTCCTTCAGATAGAGGTCGATGCCCCACCGCTCGGGCAGCGGGAAGCGCAGCAGATGGGTGTCCGCCGAGCGGTTGGCGTCGGCCTGGACCTTGCGGACGGCTTCTTTCAGCCAGTCACGGTAGGCGGTGTCGCCGCGGTCGACGTCGAGGGTGGCGCCGGTCCGGGCCTGGGGGACGATGCTCACGGCGGTGCTCCTTACGCTGGGCGTCGGCAGCGCCGCGCGCGGCCGACACCTCGAGCATAGGCATCTTTCAGACCGCATCCCACCTGCATAAACGCATCTTTGAGCCACCCAAAGGCGCCCTGGGGACGGGCGTGCGAGGCAATCGGGGGGCGCATTGGCGGGAGTGCTCCGGCCTCCCGTCGCACGCGCCTGGTGTGTACTGGTGCTCCAGGCCGCATCGGGGCAGACTGCACGCGTCGGGACGATCGTCCCGAACGGGGGCGCACACGGGTCCAGGAGAACACGCGCAAGGGGGCGGCGAAGGATGGCGGAGCCGGAGTTCACGGCCACGGGCGTGCGGATCGGCAAGCGGCTGCGTTCACTCACCCGCGCCGGGCAGGTCCGGATCAGCGGCGGCAGGCTGGAGTTGCTCACCAGCTACGGCAGCGAGATCGACAGCGCGCCGGTACAGGCGGTCCGGGCCTCCAAGCCGTGGTTCGCACCGGACGACCGGGCGCTGGCCGACCTCAACGGCAAGCGGTACCTGCTGACGCTGGGTGAGCACGACCCCGCGCCGGGCGAGCCGGGGCCGCCTGCGGCGCGGCGGTTCATCGAGGCGGTGCGCCGGGCGGCCGGACGCGGCGGCTGAGGACGTTCGGTCGCTGCGGACTCCGAGCAGCGGCCCGTCGCGGCGAGTTGCAAGAGCGCATCCGCTGCGTCACGCTGGTCCCACGTCACTCTGGGTTTACCGGCGATAACGCTGCGAACCAGCCGCCGGCCACGACAGCAGGCGGACGTTTGGACGCAAGCACCCTGCTGGATCCGTTGTTCTCCGTGTTTTCCGGTTCTTCCGGACCTCTACATCGGGGAGTCGCAGCCGTGATCAGTCACCCAAGCAGGCACTGCACGGTGGAGCTCCAAGCCCTGCCGTCGCGGATCGGCCAGGTCCGCAGAATCGTATCTGCGCAGTTGCGCTACTGGCATATGGACCCATTGATAGACCGGGCCGCGCTCGGTGTGACGGAGCTGCTGAGCAACGTCCACCGGCACGCGAGACCCGACAAGTCGTGCACCGTCGAGCTGGAGTTGCTGCCGGACCGGCTCACCGTGTCGGTACGCGACCACGATCCGCGTCTTCCGGTACTGGCCGATGGCCCGGACGTGCCGGACACCGGCCCGCTGGCCACCTGCGGGCGGGGGCTGGCGATGGTCGCCGCGATGAGCGAGAGCTGGGGTGCGCGCCCGGACGGCGAGAACGGCAAGGTCGTGTGGTTCACGCTGCCCGCCCTGACGGCGGTACGCGCCCCGGCGGCCGGCACGCGCCACCGTGCGGCGGACCGGCAGCAGACGACGACCGGGCCCAGGGAGGTACGACCGGCACCTGCGCCCACTACGGCCGGGACTCCGGTGGCCACGGGGGCTCCGGTCGGGGCCCGTGCTGGGTCCCCGGTCGCGGCCGGGGCTCCGGTCGGGGCGAGGACTCCGGTCGGGGCCCGTGCTGGGTCCCCGGTCGCGGCCGGGGCTCCGGTCGGCGCGGGGACCCCGGTCAGTGCCTGTGCTGGGTCCCCGGTCACGGCCGGAACTCCAGTCGGCGCGGCGACTCCGGTCGGGGCCCGTGCTGGGTCCCCGGTCACGGCCGGGGCTCCGGTCGGCGCGGGGACCCCGGTCAGTGCCTGTGCTGGGTCCCCGGTCGCGGCCGGAACTCCAGTCGGCGCGGGGGCCCCAGTCAGTGCCCGTGCTGGGTCCCCGGTCACGGCCGGAACTCCAGTCGGCGCGGGGGCCCCAGTCAGTGCCCGTGCTGGGTCCCCGGTCACGGCCGGAACTCCAGTCGGTGCCGGGACTCCGGTCGGGGCCCGTGCTGGGTCCCCGGTCACGGCCGGGGCTCCGGTCGGCGCGGGGACCCCGGTCAGTGCCCGTGCTGGGTCCCCGGTCACGGCCGGGACTCCGGTCGGGGCCCGTGCGGGGTCTCCGGTCGCGGCCGGGACTGTGGTCACTCCGGCCGCTCCCTCCTCGGCCGGGGCCACATCGCCTGCCGTGGCCCGCGCCTCGGAGTAAACGGCTTGGCGCGCCCCGCCCCACGCACGGGGTACGGGGTTCGCGCCGCCCGTGAGCCATCGCCGCGCGGCCGGCGGACGGTCGTCACTCCGTCGCGATCGCCCGCAGGACGTCAACGCGGGCCGCGCTCCGGGCCGGGCCCAGACCGGCGAGGGCACCGGCCGTGACGCCGACCAGCATCACCACAGCGAGCCGCGAGCCGCGAGGGCGGGAACATGCAGGCGAACGCCGCGCTGCTGCCGCCGTCCGGGGTCCTGACCAGCACCCGGCCGAGGAAGGCTCCGCGGCCGGCCGCGCCCCGCAGCGCCGGTGAGAATGATCAAGCCGCACCGCCCTTGCCGAGATGGCCGAACCGTTCCTCCAGGACGGACAGGCGGCGCCAGTACTCGTCCTCGTCGATCTCGCCGGAGGCGAAGCGGCGGCCGAGGACCGCGAGCGGGGAGTCGCCCGCCGGGCGGCCGCCCTCCACGGGTCCCCAAGGTCCCCAGTGTCCCCGGGGGCCCCGCCGGCCGGTACGACGCAGGAAGGTGACGACGCCGATCACGACAGCCGCCCAGATCAGTGGGAAGAACAGGATCCAGGGGCCGGGTCCGCCGTCCCAGTTCGCCAGCGTCTGCATCACGGTCATCTCCCTCATCGGTTGGGTCTCGGGTGATGTCACGAGCCTCCCTCCGCAAGAGGGCCAGGGTCGTCGTGCGGCCGGCGGCAGTGCGCGTACCGCCCGGGGAGTACACGTGGACCCGCCAGCCCGCTTCCCGGGGACTAGCGAGCTGTAACTACTAGTATGTACAGTGACGACATGAGCACCCCGGAACGACTGATCGAGTCCACCCGTGAACTGCTGTGGGAGCGCGGGTACGTGGGCACCAGCCCCAAGGCGATCCTGGAGCGCGCGGGCGCCGGGCAGGGCAGCATGTACCACCACTTCAAGGGCAAGCCGGACCTCGCCCTGGCGGCGATCCGGCGGACCGCCGCGGAGCTGCGGGCCACCGCCGAGCGCGTCCTGAGCGGGCCGGGCACGCCGTACGAGCGGATCGAGGCGTATCTGCTGCGTGAGCGTGACGTGCTGCGCGGCTGCCCGGTCGGCCGGCTGACCATGGACCCGGAGGTGATCGCGAGCGACGAGCTGCGGGCGCCGGTGGACGAGACCATCGCGCGGATCCGGGAGCTGGTCGCCGAGATCGTGGAAGAGGGCAAGCGGCAGGGGCAGTTCGCGCCGGAGCTGGACGGTGAGGAGATCGGCGCGGCCGTCCTCGCCACCGTGCAGGGCGGCTATGTCCTCGCCCGGGCCTCCGGTTCCCCCGCCGCCTTCGACGCCGGTGTCCGCGGCCTGCTCTCTCTGCTCGCTCCCCGAACTCCCCGAACTCCCCGAACTCCCGGACAGGAGAACTGAGTCACGTGCACATCACCAGACGGCGTCCCGACACCCGGCAGGGCCCCGCGGAGAACTTCACCGGCACGGTGTGGCTGGACGAGATAGCCGCCCCCGCGGCCCCGTCCCGGCTGCGCATGTTCAACGTCCACTTCGCGCCGGGCGCCCACACCGCCTGGCACCGGCACCCGCACGGGCAGGTGCTGCACGTCCTGGAGGGCGAGGGGCTCGTGCAGCGCAAGGACGGTGCCGTGGAGGAGATTCGCGCGGGCGACACCGTATGGATCGAGCCGGACGAATGGCACTGGCACGGGGCCGGGCCACGCACCTTCATGACCCACCTCGCGGTCGTGGAGGTCGCCGAGGACGGCACCACCACGGAGTGGGGCGTCCACGTGTCGACGGCCGAATACCCCCGCTGAGCAAGCCGGTTACCGCGGAAGGACCGCCTCATGCACGCCATGCAGTACGAGTTGACCCTCCCCGCCGACTACGACACGGACATCATCCGCGCACGGGTCGCCCGCGTCGGGCACCTGCTCGACGACTGGGACGGCCTCGGCTTGAAGGCCTACCTGCTGCGCGAACGCGGGCAACACGGCTCCCCGGTCAACCAGTACGCCCCGCTCTACCTGTGGAACACCGTGGAGGGCATGAACCGCTTCCTGTGGGGCGGCGCCTTCCAGGGGCTGGTCGACGATTTCGGGCGGCCCGCCGTGCGGCAGTGGACCGGGCTCGCCTGCACCGAGGGCGCGGGCTCGCGCGCCGCGTTCGCCGTACGGCGGCGGGTGCCGGTGCCGGCCGGGATCGAGCTGTCCGCGCTGATGGAGGACACGGCCGGTGAGACGGAGCGGCTGGCCGAGGAGGACGGTGTGGTGCTCGCGGCGGCGGCCGTGGACCCGCACCGCTGGGAGCTGCTGCACTTCTCCCTCTGGGAGCACGACACACCCAAGGCCGACGGGGACGTCTTCCAGGTGCTGCACCTGTCCGCGCCGGGCCGCGACCGGCTTCCCCGTGGCCGGCAGTGGTGAGCCGCGTCCGTACGGCCCTCGGCGACATCGACCCCGATGAGCTGGGCGTGTGCGACGCGCACGATCATCTCTTCCTGCGCAGCCCTCAGTTGCCGGGGCAGGAGCTGGACGACGTCTGCGCCGCGCGGGCCGAACTGGCCGCGTTCCGCGCGGCGGGCGGGGCGGCCGTCGTCCAGTGGACGCCGTACGGCATGGGACGGCGGGTGGCGGACCTGCCGGAGCTGTCCCGGTCCACGGGGGTGCGGCTGGTCTGCGCCACGGGACTTCACCAGGCCGCGCACTACGACCGGGAGTTGCTCGACGGCCTGCGCGACCGGCTGGCGGACGTGTTCGTCGCCGAGCTGACCCAGGGCATCGGCACGAGCGGTGTGCGTGCCGGTCTGATCAAGGTGGCGGGCGGCTTCCACTGGCTCGACGCGCACGCCCGCTGGACCATGACCGCGGCGGCCGAGGCGCACCACGCCACCGGTGCCGCGATCGCCGTCCATCTGGAGCTGGGCACCGGTGCGCTCGACGTACTCGACCTGCTGTGCGGCGAGTTGGCGGTGCCGGGTGACCGGGTGATCCTGGGGCATCTGAACCGCTTCCCCGACCCGGTGGTGCAGCGGCAGGCCGCCGAGTCGGGCTGCTGGCTGGCGTTCGACGGGCCGTCCCGCGCCCATCACGCCACCGACTGGCGGCTGCCGGAGGCGGTACGGGCGCTGGTGGAGGCCGGGTTCGGGGACCGGCTGCTGCTCGGCGGGGACACGGTGGCCGCCGGGGCGCGCTCGGTCGACGGCGGCCCCGGGATGCCGTACCTGCTGCGCCGGGTGCGGCCGCGGCTGGCGGAGGCGGTGGGGGCGGAGCTGGTGGAGCGCATCCTCACCGAGCATCCCGGGCGGGCGTTCGCGGCCGACTGGAAGTAAGGACGCCGCCCACGGTGGACCGGAAGTGAGGACACCCGCCGTCGAGCCGGGGTGCGGGCGCTGTGGCCCGATCGTGTGGATCTCTGTCCCTTCGGACGGTTTCGATGCCGGGCGCCGTCCGGAGGATGGAGCGGGAAGAAGCCACAGAAACCACCGGCCCGAGGCGAACATCACCGGCCTGAGGGGAACACCACCGGCCCGAGGCGAACAGCGCCGGCCACGATCCGAGGAGTCGAGACCGCATGCCCCTGGAGATGCGCGACCGCTGCGAGCGCTGTACGACCACTGCCCTGCCGGCGGACGGCCCGGCCCTCATCTGCTCGTATGAATGCACGTTCTGCGTGCCGTGCGCCGAGGCCATGGGGCGGACCTGTGCCAACTGCGGCGGCGAACTGGTCGCCCGGCCCCGCCGCGTGGCCGTCGCGCCGACCCACGACGACCCCGAGCGGGCCACCCTGTCCTCAGGGTCGTGATGCCCACGCGCGACCGTCCGGCCCCGGCGCCGGAACGCTTGCCGGTCGGGCCGGGCTTCCGACGGCGTCGGATCCACGGCGGCCGCTCGTGGCGGTGCTGGAGGGTGTGACGCCTCAGGTTCCGGTATGACGGCTTACGACCGGTCGCAGATAGTCGACGTGCGGCCCTTCGAGAGCGGCCAGGCCGGCGGATGAGCGGATCAGCTCGATGCGGTCGAACTCCGGGTCGGCGCCGCGTGCGTTCTCCGCATCCACCAGCGCCGCGTACCGGTCTCCCGGTTCCGGCGCGGGGCGCGGCGGGGCGGCGAAGAAGACGCCGACGTTGCCTCGCGCGCCGCGGGTGGTCAGCCAGAGGGTGAGGGCGGTTGCGGGGGTGTCGGAGCCGGTCTCCTCGGCCAGTTCGCGGGCCGCGTGCGCCCGCAGGTCGGCCAGGTCCAACTCCCGCTCCCGTTGCGGCGGTTCGACGGTGCCGCCAGGCAGTTGCCAGCGGCCCGGAGCCGCGGTCGCGGGTGCCATCCGGCCGATCGGCAGACGCCCGTCGTCAGTGGGCTGGAGCACGGAGACGAACAGGGAGGAGCACACGGGTGCCCCGGGCACCTGGCGCAGCGCCCGGTACCGGTAGGTGGCCCGCGCCCAGGACAGGAGCAGACCGTCGTGTCCGTCCCGCTCCAGTCCGGTCAGCGCCGCCACCGGGCCGTCGAACAGCGCCGGGTTGGCCCGTACGCCTTCTCCCACACGCGGTCCATCGCCGAGCGGTGCCGCGACGACAGCTTCGGTGCGGCCGTCTCCACGAGCCGGATGCGTGTGGCGGGCAGGAATTCCACCTCGGACGCCTCGGGAACCGGAGAACCCGGAGAGCCCTCGGTATCCGTCACCGCAGGGCCCCCAGTGGGTCGTCCAGTACCGGCTGCCAGGCCAACTCCGCCGCCCCGACCAGGCTGTTGTGGTCCAGGGTGCAGGGCAGGATCGGTACGCCACCGCTCTGCCCCCACAGGCTGCGGTCGGCGACGACGGCCCGCAGCCGGCCGGGGTCGGCGTCCAGGAGGGCGCGGTGCAGCCCGCCGAGGATGATGCGGTCGGGGTTGAGGATGTTGACCAGCCCGGCCAGTCCGAGTCCCAGGCGGTCGATCAGGGCCTCGGCGGCTGTGCGCACGGACGCGTCGGCGTACTGGGTGCGCAGCAGGTCGTTGGCCTGCTGGAGCAGGGACACCTCGGGACCCGGCGCACGGCCCGCCTCGACCAGCAGGGCGAGCGGGTCGGCCTCGACGTCCAGGCAGCCACGGCTGCCGCAGTGGCAGGGGCGCCCCTCCGGGTTCACGGTGAGATGGCCGACCTCCAGGGCGAGGCCCGAACTCCCGGTGTGCAGGCGGCCGTCCAGGACCAGGGCGCCGCCGACACCCCGGTGTCCGGTGGCCACGCACAGCAGGTCCCGGGCGCCCCGGCCGGCACCGTGCCGGTGTTCGGCGAGCGCGGCGAGGTTGACGTCGTTGGCCGCGAACGCGGGACCGGTGATGCCCGCGGCGCGCACGCACTCCGCGAAGATCCGCCGGACGGGGGCGCCGACGGGCCAGGCCAGGTGCAGGGGGTTCAGGGCCAGGCCGTCCGGTTCGGCGACGGCCGACGGTACGGCGAGCCCGGCGCCGACGCAGCGTCGGCCGGTGGTGCGCAGGAGTTCGGCCCCCGCCTCGACGACCGAACCCAGCACCTTCGCCGGGTCGGCGTCGACGGTCTCGCAGCCCGGTGCCGTCGCCACGATCCGCCCGCCGAGGCCGACCAGCGCGGCCCGGAAACCGTCGGCGTGGACCTGTGCCGCCAGGGCGACCGGCCCGTCCTCGGCGATCTCCAGCCGGTGGGAGGGGCGGCCCTGCGAGCCGGCCGCCACGGCCGGCCGGGCGTCCACCCGGATCAGGCCCAGCGCCTCCAACTCGGCGGCCACCGCGCCGGCGGTGGCGCGGGTGACGCCGAGTTCGGCGGTGAGCACGGCCCGGGTCGGCGCCCGCCCGGTGTGCACCAGCTCCAGCGCGGGACCGAGCGCGCCCCGCCCCCGGTCCAGTCGCGCCCTGGAGGTGGTCCTCTCCCCCGCAGTCCGGGGATCCGCCTTGCCGCTCATGAGGGTGAGTCTCCCATGATCCGCACCCGTGGTGACCGGCGCCGCCGGGCCCGGCCGCTCACCCGTGGCGGCCGGCACGGCCCACTCATACCCGTGGCGGCCGGTGCGGTCGGCTACCGGCCGCTCACCCGCAGGGTGATGTTCAGTCGCCCGGCGAGGTTCAGCCAGGGCGGGGCCGTGCCCGGGTGCACGCGCGGGACGCCGTGGTAGGCGAGCCGGGAGGGCCCCCCGAAGACGAACAGGTCCCCGCTGCGCAGTTCCACGTCGGTGTAGGGCTTCGCGCGCGTCTCGGTGTTGCCGAAGCGGAACACACACGTGTCGCCGAGGCTCAGCGAGACCACCGGCGCGTCCGCCTGCTCGTCGCTGTCGCGGTGCATGCCCATGCGGGCGTCGCCGCCGTAGAAGTTGATCAGCGCGATGTCGTACGCCCCGGCGCTGACGATGTCCTGGCCGAGTGCGTCGGCCACCGCGCGGCGGCCCAGCTCGTCGAGCCAGGCCGGGAACGGCTTCACGGGCGCTCCGTCGCCGTCCACGGCCGTGCGGGCGTAAGCGTACGGGTACCAGTGCCAGCCCAGACAGACCTGGCGCGCGGTCATCGTGCCGTTGCCCGGGGTGCGGACCGTGCGCAGGCCGGCCGGGGGCCGCGCCCACTCCCGGCAGGCGGCGAGCAGCTCGCGCTGCCGTTCCGGGTCCAGCCAGTCCGGGACGTGCACGGCGCCCGGCGCGACCTCCGCGCGCTCCCTGGGAAACAGCTCCACGTCCACGCGCTCCATCCTGCCGCATGCCCACCCCACCGCCCCTGATCTGCGGCTCCGCTAGCCTGGACGCACGATGAGCGACCGTATGACGACACCGTGGGGCGAGGTCGAGCTGACCCGCTTCCCCGAGGATCCGCGCGACCGGCTGCGTGCCTGGGACGCCTCCGACGCGTATCTGCTGCGTCACCTGGCCGAGCAGCGGGTGCCGCTCACCGGGACGGTCGTGGTGGTCGGGGACCGCTGGGGCGCACTGGTCACGGCGCTGGCGGAACACGGGCCGACGCAGATCACCGACTCCTTCCTCAGCCAGGAGGCGACCCGGGTCAACCTGGCGCGGGCCGGCGTCGAGCCCGGTGCGGTGCGGCTCCTCACCACGCAGGATCCGCCGCCGGAGCGCGTGGACGTGCTGCTGGTGCGGGTGCCGAAGAGCCTGGCTCTGCTGGAGGACCAGTTGCTGCGGCTGGCGCCCGTCGTCCATGCCGGCACGGTCGTCGTCGGCACCGGGATGGTGAAGGAGATCCACACCTCCACGCTCCGGCTGTTCGAGCGGATCCTCGGCCCGACCCGGACCTCGCCGGCCCAGCAGAAGGCACGGCTGATCTTCTGCGCCCCGGACCGGGCGCCGGCGCGGCCCGCCAACCCGTGGCCGTACAGCTACGCCCTCCCGGAGGACGTGGGCGCGGTGTCGGGGCGCACGGTCGTCAATCACGCGGGCGTCTTCTGCGCCGACCGGCTCGACATCGGCACCCGCTTCTTCCTCCAGCACCTGCCCGGTCCCGGCGCGGGCCGCGTGGTGGACCTCGGGTGCGGCAACGGCGTGGTCGGTACGGCGGTGGCGCTGGCCGACCCGGCGGCCGAGGTGCTGTTCGTGGACGAGTCGTTCCAGGCGGTGGCCTCGGCGGAGGCGACGTACAAGGCGAACGGGGTGCCCGGGCACGCCGAGTTCCGGGTCGGGGACGGGCTGGCCGGGGTGGCGCCCGGCAGTGTGGACCTGGTTCTGAACAACCCGCCGTTCCACTCCCACCAGGCGACGACCGACGCGACGGCCTGGCGGATGTTCACCGGGGCGAAGCGCGCGCTGCGGCCGGGCGGCGAGCTGTGGGTGATCGGCAACCGGCACCTCGGCTACCACATCAAGCTCAAGCGGCTGTTCGGGAACTGCCGGCTGATCGCGGGCGACCCGAAGTTCGTGGTGCTGAAGGCCGTCAGGAAGAGCTAGGGCCATTCGTTTGGATCATGCAGGGTCAACCGGGATGCGCGGGTGTGCGTCCAGGTGCTCGGGGCGGCAGCCGCAGCGGACGCCGTGCCGGGCGGTACGAGACTCGCCCGGCCCGGTCGCAGGATGCTCGGGGTGCCGTCGACGGCCGGTTCGGCGGCGTAGCCGTACCGGGGCGGCTGCCACAGTTCCGGGCGCCGGAAGTCGTCCGTACGGCGCCCGGCGCCGTGCACACCGACGCCTGCGGCCGGGGTGCGGGGTCGACCGGCGTGTGATCAGCCGGGAGTGCGGGAGAGGACACGGATGATCCGGGCCACTTCGCGGGCCATCGCCTCCCGGCCGACGCTGAGGTACTTACGGGAGTCGACGGCCTCCGGGTGCGCGGCGAGGAACTCGCGGATCGCCCCGGTCATGGCGACGTTGAGGGCGGTGCCGACGTTGATCTTGGCGATGCCGCCGACGACGGCCGAGACCAGTCCGTCGTCCGGCACACCGGAGGAACCGTGCAGGACGAGCGGGACGGCCAGCGCCGCGGACAGCCGCTTGAGCAGGCGGTGGTCCAGGGTGGCGGTGCGGGTGGTCATGGCGTGCACGCTGCCGATCGCGACGGCCAGGGCGTCGGCTCCCGTCCCGGCGACGAAGTCCCGGGCCTGAGCGGGGTCGGTGCGGGCGCCGGGCGCGTGCGCGTCCAGCGCGGACCGTCCGTCCTTGCCGCCGACCTGACCCAACTCGGCCTCGATCCAGAGGCCTTGGGCATGCGCCCAGTCGGCCGCGGCCCGGGTCGCGGCGAGGTTGTCGGCGTACGGCAGGCGGGCAGCGTCGTACAT
Organism: Streptomyces sp. NPDC045022; assembly: GCF_056432605.1. NCBI lineage: Bacteria > Bacillati > Actinomycetota > Actinomycetes > Kitasatosporales > Streptomycetaceae > Streptomyces > Streptomyces sp. NPDC045022. Next base: position 194,502 of record NZ_JBWKIR010000001.1, on the reverse strand, counting down.
CACCGAGCTGAAGCCCGCGCCGGGCGCCTGGCGCAGCAGGTCGTCGCTCTGCACGTGGTCCAGGTGCAGGGCGACGGGCACGGCGGCGCGTTCGGCGGCCGCGACGGCTGCGCGGGCCAGCGGCAGCAGCCGGCCGTAGCGGAACTTGACGGCGTTCTCGCTGACTTGGAGGACGACGGGCGCGCCCGCCGACTCGGCGCCGGCGATGACGGCCTCGATGTGTTCCAGGGTGATGACGTTGAACGCGGCGACGGCCGAGCGGGCTTCGGCGGCGCGGGTGACCAGCTCGCCGGTTGACGCGAGAGGCACGTGAGGTGTCCTTCCGGGACGTGGGGCAGCGGGCTCAGGGGGCGAGGATCACCGAGCGGGTGAGGTGGCGCGGCCGGTCGGGGTCGAGGCCGCGGGAGGCGGCGACGGCGACGGCGAGCCGTTGGACGCGGACGAGTTCGGCGAGCGGGTCGAGCCCGCCCTCGATCCAGAACGCGCCGGTGGCACGGACCTGTTCGGCGAGCCCGTCGGGCGCCTCGCCGAGCATCCAGGTGGCCGTGCCCTCGGTGGTGACGCTGATCGGGCCGTGCCGGTACTCCATCGCCGGGTAGGCCTCGGTCCAGGACAGGGACGCTTCGCGCATCTTCAGCGCGGCCTCGTTGGCGAGTCCGACGGTCCAGCCGCGGCCCAGGAAGGTGACCTGGGTGCAGTCGACCAGCCCTTGGGGCAAAGGAGCGGAGAGGGCGGTGCGCGCGTCGGCGACGACGGTGCCGGCGTGCAGGCCGAGGTGGGCGCGCAGGAGGGTGAGGGCGGTGGTCGCGAACCGGGTCTGGACGACGGAGGTCTCGTCGGCGAACTCCAGGACGACGAGGTCGTCGGCGACCGTCATGACGGGGGTCTCGGGATCGGCGGTGACGGCCGTGGTGCGCGTACGACCCTTCAACGCATCGAGCAGCTCCAGCACTTCGGTGGTGGTGCCGGAGCGGGTGAGGGCGATCACCCGGTCGTACGACCGCCCGTGCGGGAACTCGGAGGCGGCGAACGCGTCGGTCTCGCCCTGCCCGGCGCCCTCACGCAGGGCGGCCACCGCCTGTGCCATGAAGTACGAGGTCCCGCACCCGACGACGGCGACCCGCTCCCCGTCTCCCGGCAGCGCGGCGCGGTGCCGCCCCGCCTCCTCGGCCGCTCGCATCCAGCACTGCGGCTGGCTGTTCAGCTCGTCCTCGACATGGGTCATGCCCACACCCTCCCGTTGCTGATTGTTCCTGCAAGATATAGCGGTCTTTCGAGCAGAATCAAGCATCTGGAGCCAAGGGTGGTGCGCTAGGGTCACGGAGAGACGCGGAGAACGATCGGAAAATGATCGAGGAGCGTTCGACAGACCGATCGGAGAACGGAGGCCGCGGATGTCCCGGGACGCCCGCTGGAAGGCGCTGCTGGAACTGCTCGTCGAGCGCGGCCGGCTGGACGTCGAGGACGCGGCCACCGAGCTGCGGGTGTCGGCGGCCACGATCCGCCGGGACTTCGACCAGCTCGCCGAACAGCAGATGCTGGTGCGCACCCGGGGCGGAGCGGTGGTGCACGGGGTGTCGTACGAACTCCCCCTGCGCTACAAGACGGCCCGCCGAGCCTCCGAGAAGCAGCGCATCGCCAAGGCGGTGGCCGGCCTCGTCGCACCGGGCGAGGCGGTGGGACTGACCGGCGGTACGACCACCACGGAGGTGGCCCGCGCGCTGGCCGTACGCGGCGACCTGTCGAGCGGCTCGCCGGCGCTGACCATCGTCACCAACGCGCTGAACATCGCCAACGAGCTTGCCGTGCGACCGCAGTTCAAGATCGTGGTGACGGGCGGGGTGGCGCGTCCGCAGTCGTACGAACTCATCGGCCCGCTCGCGGACGGGGTGCTCGGCCAGATCACACTGGATGTGGCGGTGCTGGGGGTGGTCGCCTTCGACGCCACGCACGGCGCGGCGGCGCACGACGAGGCGGAGGCCGCGATCAACCGGCTGCTGTGCGAGCGCGCCGAGCGGGTGGTGGTCGCCGCCGATTCCAGCAAGCTGGGCCAGCGGGCGTTCGCCCGGATCTGCGGGGCGGAGCTGGTGAACACGCTCGTGACGGACACGGCGGTGGGGCAGGAGACGGTGCGGCGGTTCGAGGACGCCGGCGTCCGGGTCCTCGCGGTGTGACGGCCGGCGGCCTCAGAACGCGCCGAGGTCGGCCTTCACGAACCCGGTGCCCCGCTGATCGTTGCAGCCGACCAGGGGGCGGTCGGCGGGGTCGGGCCAGCTCTGCTGGGCCTGAAGCGCCACGCTCACCAGGGTCAGCAGCAGGTCGACGTCGCTCGAGGCGTCGAGGCGCAGGGTCACCCACTGCGAGCCGGGCACGATCCTTATCGCCCCCGAGCCCTTGAGGTCCTTGGCGAACCGGCGGATGGCCCGGTCGGTCAGTCGCAGGTCGACATCCCGGTCCGAATGGAAGTGGGCGATCTCGCCCTCGGCCGAACTCACCGCCTCTCCCAGGCCGCAGCTCGGGACGGCCTGTCTCAGGTCCGGCCAGGTCGCCAGTTGCGCAAGCGCGCGCGAGGCCAACGTCATGGGCCCATCATGGCGCGCTCACCCGCCCGCAACCAGCTGGTGAGCAAGCATTAACCGACCTGTATCCGCGACGGGCACCCCGACCCACACACGGGTGCACCCTCCGAACAGGCAACCCAATGGTCCGGTTGCGTCACGAAGTCCAGCAGCGCGTCGGCATCGGTGGGCCTGAGCCGCATGAGCGATGCCGGGGACAGCGAACCGAGCAGAGGGCCGACGTGTTCGCCGAGCCAGTCATCCCTGCCGAGTGCGCGCGCCAGGCGGACCAAGCCGATGACCACGCCCGGGGATCGACGGGGCCGCGGAACAGCGGCCAAGGAGCGAAAGCCCCTGCTCCCACGCGGGGTTCGGCTCCCTGCCGCCGCTGCGCATGGCCAACTCCTCGGCGAGGTCGCCGAATCCGTCGCGCCCGTCCGCGAGGTTCTCCCCCGTCTCCACGAAGTCGAACGTGACCCGTCCAGCTGCTGACCGCGCTGCGCCCCAGGTGGTCCGGGGACGCGGCGTGGAGTCGCTCAGCTGGACACCGTCAAAGCGCTTGCTCCCCTCCCCGGCTCACCTTAGGCTGACTTTGTGCCGCTAATAAACAAAACCCCAACGCACAGCGTCGTGCCGGGCCAGGATCTTGCCGGGCTGCGGGCGGCGATCACCGCTTTCTTCGCGCTGGACGGGTTCATCTTCGCCGGATGGGTCGTGCGCATCCCCGACATCAAGCACCAGACGCATGCCTCCGCCGGTGCCCTGGGGCTCGCCCTGCTCGGGGTGTCCGCCGGCGCGGTCCTCACGATGACGCTGACCGGCCGGCTGTGCCGTCGCTACGGCAGTCATCCGGTGACCGTCGTATGCATGGTGGTGCTCGCCCTCAGCGTCGCACTGCCCCCGCTGACCCACTCGGCACCGGCGCTGGGCGCCGTTCTGCTGCTCTTCGGCGCCGCGTACGGAGGCGTGAACGTGGCCTTCAACAGCGCCGCCGTCGACCTGGTGGCCGCCCTGCGCAGGCCGATCATGCCGAGCTTCCACGCCGCCTTCAGCCTGGGCGGGATGATCGGCGCGGGTCTCGGCGGGCTGGTCGCCGGCACCCTCTCCCCCGTCCGTCATCTGCTCGGCCTCACGCTGATCGGGCTGCTCGTCGCGGCGGTCGCCGGGCGCACCCTGCTGCGGCACGAGCCTCCCGCACCGGCGGACCGTACGCCGTCGCCGCAAGCGGGGACGGCCGGCGGGACACGGCGGACCGGCACTCGTGGGCTGGTCGTCGTCTTCGGGCTGGTCGCGTTGTGCACCGCCTACGGCGAAGGCGCCATGGCCGACTGGGGCGCGCTCCACCTCCAGCAGGACCTGGCGGCGCCCTCGGGCACGGCGGCCGCCGGATACGCGTGTTTCGCGCTGGCCATGACCATCGGCCGGCTGACGGGCTCGGCGCTGCTGGCGCGCCTCGGCCGGGCACGTACCGTGATCGCCGGCGGCACCGTCGCGGCGGCCGGCATGCTGCTCGGTTCGCTCGCCCCGTCCGTGTGGGCGGCGTTGATCGGCTTCGCCGTCACCGGCCTCGGGCTGGCCAACCTCTTCCCGGTCGCCGTGGAGCGGGCCGGTGCCCTCGCCGGCCCGTCGGGCGTCGCCGTCGCCTCCACGCTGGGCTACGGCGGCATGCTCCTGGGGCCGCCCGCGATCGGCTTCATGGCCGACTGGTTCTCCCTGCCCGTGGCGCTCACCAGCGTCGCCGCACTGGCCGCCGTCGCCGCGGTCATCGGGGTGTCGACACGGCGGGCGATGGGCGGTTGACGCGGACTCCGGTGCGTCGAGTCCCACGGGCCCGGAGCGGGGTGCGAGGCGGCAGTCAGCGCGTGAACCGTACGAGCAGGTTCACGTGCCGCCACCGCCGCACGGCCCCGCGGCGTGGACGTGAACTCGCCGCCGCGGTACGGCACGCGGCCCCGGAAAATACTGTCCCTGGAGTGCGCCCCATCCGGCACACTCACCCCATGGAGACTGCCGAGTTCCTTCAGACCCTGGACCGGGAGGGCCGGTTGCTGGCCGCGGCCGCCGCGGCGGCGGGGCCCGACGCCAAGGTGCCCACCTGCCCGGAGTGGCAGGTGCGTGACCTGCTGCGGCACACCGGGGCGGTGCATCGCTGGGCCGCCGCGCTCGTCGCCGACGCCCACACCGCGCCCCTCCCCATCAGCGATCCGCCGGAGCTGGACGGCGCCGAGCTGGTGGCCTGGTACCGGGACAGCCACCGTCTGCTGGTCGACACCCTGTCCGGTGCGCCGGCCGACGTGCGGTGCTGGACCTTCCTGCCGGTGCCCAGCCCGTCGCCGCTGGCGTTCTGGGCCCGGCGGCAGGCGCACGAGACGACCGTGCACCGCTACGACGCGGAGGCGGCGCGCGGCGGTACGGCCTCGCCCATCGCGCCGGACTTCGCGGCGGACGGCATCGACGAGTTGCTGCGCGGCTTCCACGCCCGGCCCAGGAGCCGGGTGCGCACCGAGGAGCCGCGCGTGCTGCGGGTGCGGGCGGTGGACGCGGGGGCGGACGCGGTGTGGACGGTACGGCTCACCACCGAGCCGCCGGTGACCGTGCGGGGCGCGGCCGGCGAGGCCGAGGCCGAACTGTCCGGACCCGCCGACCAGTTGTACCTGGCGCTGTGGAACCGGGCGCCGGTGCCGACCGTGACCGGGGATCGCTCTCTCGCCGACCTGTGGCGGGACGCGTCCGGTATCTGACGCCCGGTCAGTCGACCTCGTCCAGCATGCGGGCCAGCACCGCGCGCTGCACCGGCCGCACCTCGCCGTGCAGCGCGCGCCCCTTCGCCGTGAGCGCGACGCGCACCCCGCGCCGGTCCTCGGCGCACATGGCCCGCTCGACGAGGCCGTCCTTCTCCAGGCGGCCGACGAGCCGGGACAGCGCGCTCTGACTGAGGTGCACCCGGTCGGAGATCTCCTGCACGCGGTAGGCGCAGCCGCCGTCCGCCGCCGCACCCTCGGCCAGCAGGTCGAGGACCTCGAAGTCGCTGGCGCACAGGCCGTGTCCGTGCAGCGCCCGGTCCAGCTCGCACTGGGTGCGGGCGTGCAGTGCCAGGATGTCCCGCCACTGCTCCACGAGCGCCTGCTCGGCCTTCTTCGCCGCCATGAGCGCACCGTAGCAGAGGAACGAGTTTGTTGCATCGTAATTAAATGTGTTTGCATCGAATGCACATGCATGTAGTCTCCCCGGCATGACCTCTCCGCTCACCACCTCCGCGGCCCCGTCCCCGGCGGTTCGCTGGACCCCCCGGCTGTGGGGCACCCTGCTGGTGCTGTGCGCCGCGATGTTCCTGGACGCGCTGGACGTGTCGATGGTCGGCGTCGCGCTGCCGTCCATCGGCTCCGATCTCCACCTGTCCACATCGACGCTGCAATGGATCGTCAGCGGCTACATCCTGGGATACGGCGGTCTGCTCCTCCTTGGCGGCCGCACCGCCGACCTGCTCGGCCGGCGCCAGGTGTTCCTGGTGGCGCTCGGTGTGTTCGCGCTGGCCTCGCTGCTCGGCGGGCTGGTGGACTCCGGACCGCTGCTGATCGCCAGCCGCTTCATCAAGGGCCTGAGCGCGGCCTTCACCGCACCGGCCGGACTGTCGATCATCACCACGACGTTCCCCGAGGGCCCGCTGCGCAACCGCGCCCTCTCCATCTACACCACCTGCGCCGCCACCGGCTTCTCCATGGGCTTGGTGCTGTCCGGTCTGCTCACCGAGGCCAGCTGGCGCTTCACCATGCTGCTGCCCGCGCCGATCGCGCTGATCGCCCTCGTCGCCGGCCTGAAGCTGCTGCCCCGCAGCGCCCGCGAGGAGAACCACGACGGCTACGACATCCCCGGCGCCGTCCTCGGCACCGCGTCGATGCTGCTGCTGGTCTTCACTGTCGTCCAGGCGTCCGAGTCCGGCTGGACCTCCGCCCGTACCCTGCTGTCCTTCCTGGTCGTCGCCGCCCTGCTGACCGCCTTCGTCCTGGTCGAGCGGCGTTCGCCGAGCCCGCTGATCCGGCTGGGCGTGCTGCGCGCGGGCAGCCAGGTCCGTGCCCAGCTCGGGGCGGTCGCCTTCTTCGGCTCGTACGTCGGATTCCAGTTCCTGACCACCCTGTACATGCAGTCGCTGCTGGGCTGGTCGGCGCTGCACACGGCGCTCGCCTTCCTGCCCGCGGGCGCGCTGGTGGCGGTGTCCTCGACGAAGGTCGGCGCGATCGTCGACCGGTTCGGCACCCCCCGGCTGATCACGACCGGCTTCGCGTTCATGGTCCTCGGGTACGCGCTGTTCCTGCGCGTCGATCTCGACCCGGTGTACGCGGCCGTCGTCCTGCCGTCCATGCTGCTGATCGGCGCGGCCTGCGCGCTGGTCTTCCCCGCGCTCAACATCCAGGCCACCAATGGGGTCGAGGACCACGAGCAGGGCATGGTCTCCGGGCTGCTCAACACCTCGATACAGGTGGGCGGGGCCATCTTCCTGGCGGTGGTCACCGCTGTGGTCACCGCGGGCGCGCCCGCGCACGCCACCCCGCAGGCCGTCCTCGACAGCTACCGGCCGGGCTTCATCGTCGTCACGGGCATCGCCGTGGCCGGTCTGCTCATCAGCCTCACCGGTCTGCGCGGCCGTCGTCCCCAGCCGTCGGTCGTGGTCGCCAGGTCCACCGTGGCGGAGGTGGAAACGGAACGCGTGGCGGTCCCCGACTGAGCCGCCCCGGAAAGAGAGGGACCGTCTCCAGGCGTGCGCCCGGCGGGAGTCGGCCGCTCCGCCGGGCGCACCTCTACTCGACCCGACGCGGGCACGTACGGGCGGGTCACCCCGCCCGGCGGGCGGCTCAGCCCAGCCAGCCCGGCCGTACCAGCCCCGACTCATAGGCGAGGACGACGAGTTGGGCGCGGTCGCGGGCGCCCAGTTTCACCATCGTGCGGCTCACATGCGTCTTGGCCGTGAGCGGGCTGACCACCAGGCGCCGCGCGATCTCCTCGTTCGACAGGCCGATGCCGACCAGCGCCATCACCTCCCGCTCCCGCTCGGTGAGCCGGGAGAGCGCTCCGGCGGCCGCCGGCTCCTTGGAACGGGCCGCGAACTCGGCGATCAGACGGCGGGTGACGCCCGACGACAGCAGCGCGTCGCCCTCGGCCACCGCCCCTACGGCGCGCACGAGTTCATCCGGCTCGGTGTCCTTCACCAGGAAGCCGGAGGCGCCCGCCCGGATGGCCTCGAAGACGTACTCGTCCAGCTCGAAGGTGGTGAGCATGATCACCTTCACGTCCTTCAGTGCCGCGTCCCCGGTGATGCGCCGGGTCGCGGCCAGGCCGTCCAGCAGGGGCATGCGGATGTCCATCAGGACGACGTCCGGCCGCAGTTCGCGCACCAGCCGCAGCGCCTCCTCCCCGTCGGCCGCCTCCCCGGCCACCTCGATGTCCGGCTGGGCGTCGAGCAGCGCCCTGAAACCGGCCCGTACCAGCGACTGGTCGTCGGCGAGCAGTACCCGGATCACTGGCCCTCCCCGAGGTGCGTCGGCAGTACGGCGAGCACCCGGAAGCCGCCGTCGGGGCGCGGGCCCGCCTCGATGGTGCCACCCAGCGCGGCGGCCCGCTCCCGCATACCGGCCAGCCCGTTCCCGCTGCCCCCGGCGGCCGCGCCGGTCGCGGGGCCGTCGTCGTCGATCCGCAGCCGCAGCGTGCCGCCGCCGTGGGCGAAGCGCACGCGCGCGTGCCGCGATCCGGAGTGCCGTACGACGTTGGTCAAGGCCTCCTGCACGATACGGAAGGCGGCCAGCTCGGCGCCGGGCGGCAGCCGCGGCGGCTCACCCTCGACCTCCACCGTGAGGCCCGCGGCCGCCGCCTGTTCCACCAGCTCGGGAAGCCGGCCGAGGCCGGGGGCGGGGGCCCGCGGCGCGGCGCCGGGTGCGCGCAGGGTGTCGAGGACCTGGCGCACCTCCCCGAGCGCCTCCTTGCCGGCGGCCTTGATGGTGGTGAGCGCGGCCCGCGCCTTCTCGGGGTCGCTGTCGAGGAGCACGAGGCCCATGCCCGCCTGGACGTTGATGACGGAGATGCTGTGCGCGAGGACGTCGTGCAGCTCGCGGGCGATCCGCAGCCGTTCCTCGTCGGCGCGCCGCTCGGCCGCCCGGGCGCGGTCCGCGCGCTCCCGCGCCCACTGCTCGCGCCGTACCCGGGCCAGTTCGGCGATGGCGAGGATGGCCAGCACCCAGGTGGCGATGACGATCTCCTGGGTGAGGCCCGCGCTCTCGTCGCCCGCGGGCGGGAGCCGGCGGTAGAGCCAGAGCGCGACGAGGGCGTGGCCGGCCCACAGCAGACCGATGGCCGCCCAGGCACCCCGCCGGTGCCCGGCGGCGACCGCGCTGAAGCAGGCGAGTGCGACCGTGAGGAGGACCGGGCCGTACGGGTAGCCCAGGGCCAGGTAGAGGAGAGTCGCCGTCGCCGTGCCGAAGGCCACGGGCACCGGACGGCGGTGCCGCCACAGCAGCAGGACCGAGGCGACCAGCAGCAGCGCGCGCCCGTAACCGTCGAGCTGCACGCGGTGGTGCTGTGCGTGCGCGGCGAAGTTGGTGCCGACCAGCACGAACGCGGTGAGGAGCAGGGTCGAGCGCCAGGGCATCCGGGCGCGCTGCGCCTCGGGGTGGTGCGGGCGGTGCCTCCACGGGTGCGCCTGGGGAGGGTCCTGGGGAGGGTCGGGGCGGTTCCACCAGGAGTGCGCCTGGGGACGGCCCAGGCCGTTCTTCCACGGGTGCGCGTCGAGATGGTCCGGGCGCCACGGTTGCGCCTCGGGGTCGTCCCGGCGGTTCCACCGCGGAGACCCGTGCCGCCACCAGTGCGAGGTACCGCCCCCGCGCTCCTCTTCCATGCACGCCACGCTAGACGCCGCCGGTGCGCGAGGGCGTCAGCCGGGCGGGGTGATCACCGGTACTCCCCGCGGAGTACGCGGCTCAGGGCCGCCCCAGACCCACACCGCGCGCCAGCGGGGCGACCGCGTGCCGGAAGAACGTCTCGCGGTCCTCCACCACCCGGTTGAACTGCCCGAACAACTCGAAGCCGATCAGCCCGAACAGCTGCGCCCAGGCCGCCACCAGCGACGCCACGACCTCGGGCGGCAGGTCGGGCGCCAGGTCCGCGGCCATCCGCTCGGCCTCCGGGCGAAGATCGGCGGGCGGCGGCGGGGTGGTGAGGCCGGGGCCCTGGTGGGCGTCGCGGACGATGCCGATGAGGACCAGGCCGACGCGGGACGCGGCCGGGACGGTGGTCTCGGGGGCGAAGTAGCCGGGCACGGGCGAGCCGTAGATCAGCGCGTACTCGTGCGGGTGGGCGAGCGCCCAGCCGCGCACCGCCTCGCACACGGTCGTCCAGCGCTCCATGGGTGCGGTGCCGGACGCCGCGTCCCGCGCCTGCTCCGCCGCCTCGCCGAGGGAGTCGTAGGCGTCGATGATCAGCGCGGTCAGCAGCTCGTCACGGCTGGGGAAATAGCGGTACACCGCCGAGGAGACCATGCCCAGCTCGCGGGCGACGGCCCGCAGCGAGAGCTTGGCCGCACCCTCGGCCGCCAGCTGTCTGCGGGCGGCGTCCTTGATGGCCGCGGTGACTTCGGCCCTGGCCCGTGCGCGGGCGCCCTGTGCGGTGCTCATGCCAGCAGTGTGCCACGGAGGAGAGCAGTGCACACATATGTGAGCGGCGCCCAAAAAAGAGAGCACTGCTCTTGCTTCGAAGCGCCCGTCTGCGCCACACTGGAGTCGACCGAGAGCACCGCTCTCCCAAACCGTGGGGGTCACCATGTCGTCGTCTTCTCCGTACTACCTCGAGGGCAGCCCGCTGAACGTCCGCCTGAACAGCGTGATCGGCTGGCTCGCCCGGCGCGGGCTCAGCCTCGCGGGCACCGCCGAGATGTCCGTGCCCGGCCGGAAGAGCGGCAAGATGCAGCGCGTCCCGGTCAACCCGCACAGCTACGACGGCGGTCAGTACCTGGTCTCGGCGCGCGGCCACTCCCAGTGGGTGCGGAACATGCGCGCCGCCGGCGGCGGCGAACTGCGCGTCGGCCGCAAGGTGCGCGCCTTCACCGCGGTGGAGCTTCCCGACGCCGAGAAGCTCCCGGTCCTGCGGACCTACCTGGAGAAGTGGGGCTGGGAGGTCAACCAGTACTTCGACGGGGTGACCGCCCGGTCCTCCGACGAGGAGATCATCGGCTGCGCCCCCGACCATCCCGTCTTCCGGATCACCGTCACGAACTGACGGGCTCCTCCACCGGGGCGGCCGGCCCGCGGTCCAGTGCGGTCAGGGCGCGCTGGGCGAGCGGGTGGGCGCGCACCATCTCACCCAGCGAGGTCGAGCCCTGCGTGATGCCCTTGAACGCCTTCCACGCCGGACGGAAGCCGGTGAGGGCCGCGTGGAAGAACCCGGGACGCTTCTCGAACACGGCCAGCAGCCGCTTGCCGACGCTCATCTCGACGCCGAGCCCCGCCTTGATCGCGAACGCGTAGTTCAGGGCCTGACGCCGGGTGTCGACGGCGTCATGGGCCTCGGCGATCCGGACCGCCCACTCCCCCGCGAGCCGGCCCGAGCGCAGCGCGAAGGAGATGCCCTCACGGGTCCACGGCTCGAGCAGGCCGGCCGCGTCACCGCAGACCAGCACCCGGCCGCGGGAGAGCGGCGAGTCATCCGCCCGGCAGCGGGTCAAGTGGCCCGAGGAGATGGCCGGTTCGAAGCCGGACAGGCCGAGGCGGGCGATGAAGTCCTCCAAGTACCGCTTGGTGGCGGCGCCTTCACCACGCGCGGAGATCACGCCGACCGTCAGCGTGTCCCCCTTCGGGAACACCCAGCCGTAACTGCCGGGCATCGGGCCCCAGTCGATCAGGACCCGTTCCTTCCAGTCCGTGGCGACCGGCTCCGGCACCGGGATCTCCGCCTCCAGACCGAGGTCCACCTGGTCCAGCTTCACACCGACGTGTGCTCCTATGCGGCTGGCGCTGCCGTCGGCGCCGACGACCGCGCGGGCCAGCACCGTCTCCCCGCCCTGCAGGACGACCGCGACCGTGCGCCGGTCCGGCACCGCCGAGCCGTGCTGCTCGACCCGCTGCACCGTGACGCCCGTGCGCAGCTCGGCGCCCGCCTTCTGGGCGTGCTCGACCAGCTGCTGGTCGAACTCGGGCCGGTTGATCAGCCCGAACAGCATCTGTTTCGAGCGGCGGGTGCGGGTGAAGCGGCCGTTGTTCGAGAAGGTGATCGCGTGCACCCGGTCCCGGAACGGCAGCTCGAAGCCGGGCGGCAGCGCGTCACGCGAGGGTCCGATGATGCCACCGCCGCAGGTTTTGTAGCGCGGCAACTCGGCCTTCTCCAGCAACAGCACGCGCCGCCCCGCCACCGCCGCGGCGTAGGCGGCCGAGGCCCCCGCGGGTCCCGCGCCCACCACGACGATGTCCCACACCCGCTGCACGTCGTCCGCCGAAGAATACTCGCCGCTCACGATGGTCTACCGCTCCGATCAAGCCGCTGCCGTAGTGTCCCTCGCATCCTACGGCGGCCGTCGTCGCAGGCCACTGTGGGAGGATCGGGCTACTCACCCCGTTCAACGTCGCACCCACGAGGAGCGTGCCCATGTCGTCGAATCCGGTCGCCGAGACCGTCGCCTCGCTGCTGCCCCGGGCCAAGGCGGAGCTGACCGAGCTGGTCGCCTTCAAGTCGGTGGCGGACTTCGCGCAGTTCCCGAAGAGCGAGAGCGAGGCCGCAGCGAGCTGGATCGCCGACGCGCTGCGCGCCGAGGGGTTCGCCGACGTCGCCCTGCTGGACACTCCGGACGGCACGCAGTCGGTGTACGGCTACCTGCCTGGCCCCGAGGGCGCGAAAACGGTTCTGCTCTACGCGCACTACGACGTGCAGCCGCCGCTGGACGAGGCCGGCTGGACCAGCCCGCCGTTCGAGCTGACCGAGCGCGACGGCCGCTGGTACGGCCGCGGGAGCGCCGACTGCAAGGGCGGCCTGATCCTGCACCTGCTCGCGCTGCGCGCCCTGAAGGCGAACGGCGGCGTCCCGGTGCACGTGAAGGTGATCGTGGAGGGCTCGGAGGAGCAGGGCACGGGCGGCCTGGAGCGGTACGCCGAGGAGCACCCCGAGCTGCTTCGGGCGGACACCATCGTCATCGGCGACGCGGGCAACTTCCGCGTCGGCCTGCCGACGGTCACCACCACCCTGCGTGGCATGACCCTGGTCCGGGTGCAGATCGACACCCTGGCCGGCAACCTTCACTCGGGCCAGTTCGGCGGCGCCGCCCCGGACGCCCTCGCCGCGCTGATCCAGATCCTCGGCTCGCTGCGCGCCGAGGACGGCTCGACCACGGTCGACGGGCTGGACGCCACGGCGACGTGGGACGGCCTGGAGTACACCGAGGAGCAGTTCCGTACGGACGCGAGGGTGCTGGACGGCGTCGAGCTGATCGGTGACGGCTCGGTCGCCGACCGGATCTGGGCCCGTCCGGCGGTCACCGTCCTCGGCATCGACTGCCCGCCGGTCGTCGGCGCCACTCCCTCCGTACAGTCCACCGCGCGCGCCCTGATCAGCCTGCGGGTGCCACCGGGCGTGGACGCGGCGCAGGCCACCAAGCTGCTCCAGGCGCACATCGAGGCCCACACCCCGTGGGGCGCCCGGGTCACCACCGAGCAGATCGGCCAGGGCCAGGCGTTCCGCGCCGACCCGTCCAGCCCGGCCTACCAGGCGATGGCCGACGCGATGGCGGTGGCCTACCCGGGCCAGACGATGCAGTACGCCGGTCAGGGCGGCTCCATCCCGCTGTGCAACACGCTCGCCGGCCTGTACCCGCAGGCGGAGATCCTGCTCATCGGCCTGAGCGAGCCGGAGGCGCAGATCCACGCGGTCAACGAGAGCGTCTCGCCCGAGGAGCTGGAGCGGCTGTCGGTCGCCGAGGCGCTCTTCCTGCGCAACTACGCGGCGGGCTGACGGTTCTGCCGACGGCAGAGGGTCCTCGCCTTCGGGCGGGGGCCCCGCCTACGGTCGGCGCATGGACGTCATCGAACTGCTCCCCCGCCTCCATCTCCTGCGCTTCCCGGTCGGCCAGGCCTATCTCTGGCGTGATGACGACGAGTTGACACTGATCGACGCGGGCGCGCTCGGCGCGGGCCGGACGATCGCACAGGCGGTCACGGCGCTGGGGCGCGGTCCGGAGGACGTACGGCGGATCGTGCTGACCCACTTCCACGAGGACCACGCGGGTGGAGCGGGCGAGTTCGCCGCGCTGAGCGGAGCGGAGGTGCTGGCGCACCAGCTGGACGCGCCGTTCGTCCGCGGCGAACTCCCGGGCCCGCCGCCCCGGTTCGAGGAGTGGGAGCTGCCGATCCACGCACAGGCGGCCCAGCACCTGCCCGGTGGCACGCCGGTGCTTCCGGCCGCGGTCACCGGGCTGTCGGACGGTGACGTGCTGGACTTCGGCGGCGGCGCCCGGGTGCTCCACGTCCCCGGGCACACGGACGGCAGCATCGCGCTGTTCCTGCCCGACGAGGGCGTGCTGTTCACCGGGGACACGGTGGCGGCCTCACCGGTCGACGGATCGGTGCTTCCGGGGGTGTTCAACCTCGACCGCCCCCGGCTCATCACCTCTCTGGGCCGGCTGGCGGACCTCGACGCGGAAGTGGCCTGCTTCGGACACGGCGACCCGGTGGTGGGAAGCGCCGCCGCCGCTCTGCGCAGGGCAGCGGCCACGTCCTGATCGTGACCGAGGGCTCGCCCCGATAAAGGGTCAGCCGAGCGGCACACCGGCCTCCAGATAGAGGGCGGTCCCCCGCTCGCGGGCTCGCAGGGCCCAGCGGAGCCGCTCGTAGCGGACCGGCGGGAGCATCTCGGCGGCCTCCTGCTCGCTGGCGAAGCGCCAGGCCCGCAGCTCCGTCCCCGGCAGCAGCACCCGGGACGCCGCGCCGGGCCCCAGCCGGCCGCCGTCGAACAGCAGCCGCAGCCCGCCGTAGCCGGGCGGCGCGGGCCGCTCCCAGTCCACGACGAGCAGCCGGGGCACCTCCCGCAGCTGTATCCCGGTCTCCTCGGCGACCTCGCGCATGCCGGCCCGCGCCGGGGCCTCACCACGCTCCACCACACCGCCGGGGAACTCCCAGCCGGGCTTGTAGGTGGGGTCCACGAGCAGCACCCTGTCCTGCTCGTCGAAGAGCAGCACCCCGGCGGCGAGCGTCTCGGCGGCCGGCTCGGGGGTCTGCACGATGTCGCAGACGGGTACGGCACCGCTGCCGACGGACTCGGCGATGTGCGCGGCGGTCTCGTACGGGGTGAGGGCGCTCGTGTCCACGAGGTGGGCGTCGGCGGTGAGCCAGGAGGCGAGGGCGGCCCGGTAGGGCTCGATGTGGTCGTACGACCACTGCCGCACCCGCAGCTCGCCGTCGGGGAGGTCCGGCGGGACCTCCCGGCCGGCTATGCGCGCGCGCAGGATCGTTTCGGCCGGGGCGAGCAGCAGGTGGTGCACGGCGATTCTGCGGGCGGCCAGGCCGCCGAAGATCTCGTCACGGTAATCCTGGCGGAGCAGGGTCATGGGCACCACGAGGGTGCCGCCCAGCTCGGCGAGCATCCCGGCCGCCGTGTCGACCACGAGCCGGCGCCAGATCGGCAGGTCCTGGAAGTCGCCGACCTCGGCGAGGCGTTTGGCCGGCAGCAGATGCGTGAGCGCCGCGCCGACGACCTCGGGATCGAAGAGCGTGCTGTTCGGGATCAGTTCGATCAGTTCCCGTGCGGTGGCGGTCTTCCCCGCACCGAACGCGCCGTTGATCCAGACGACGGTCACGGACTCCCCCTCTTCTGTTGGCCCCCTGTGGCTTGCCCGCTCCACCCTGCCACGGAAACCCCGCCCCGGTGAGGGCGCCCGTACGCCAGTGCCGGTGTCCCTGCGGCGGGGACACCGGCACTCACGCCGTACGCGGCCGGGTCTACTCCTGCCCGAGAGCGCTGTCGTCGACGGCGAGACTCTCGTGGCTGACGGGCTGGCCAGCCGTGTCGAGGGTGTCCGCCACCTTGACGTCGCCGAGGGACCCGGCGTCCGCGGCGTGGGGCGGGGTGATGGCGGCCACGACGAATCCGGTGGCGAGGGAGGCGATGGCGAGCATGCTGCGCTTCTTCATGTGCTGATCAACTGCGGAAGCGGCCGGGGGTCACGCGGATCCCCGCGCTTCCGCTCGGGACGGGCGAGGGCCGACCCGGGCCAGGGCCGGAAATACCGTGGCTCCGACGATCAAACCGCGGGTATCGTCCCGGAGTTCTGGATCGCCGCATCCGCCGTTCGGTGCCAACGCCGTAACCGCCCAGGAGGGCACAGTCATGACCGGCCCCCGCTCCACCACGACCCTCTGGCGCCCGACGGGCCCCGAGGAGCTGGAGCTGGTGCGCCGGCTCGAGTGGCGGGCGTGGCCGCCCCGGCTGCCGGAGCAGCCCATCTTCTACCCGGTCCTCAACGAGGACTACGCGATCCGGATCGCCCGGGACTGGAACGTCAAGCACGACGGCGCGGGCTTCGTGACCCGTTTCGAGGTCGACACGGAGTTCCTCGGCCGCTATCCGGTCCGGCAGGCGGGAGGACGGACGATCCTCGAACTGTGGGTCCCGGCGGAGGAGCTGGCGGAGTTCAACGCCCACATCGCCGGCCGGATCGAGGTCGTGCACGAGTTCCGGTGAGTCCCGGAGTGAGCATGAGCGGTTCCCTTGTGTCCGCACGGCCGGCGGCGACCTCGTCGGGGACTTCGTACGGTCGGGCGACCGGCTCGTCCGGGGCGCGGCCGGGCTGTCCGACGCCGAGCTGCGTGTCCCTTCCGGGCTGAAGTCGTGGACGCGTGCTCAGGTGCCGGCCCACGTCCCGCACGGTGCCGATGCCTATGTGTGGCTCCTGCGGCTCGCGCGTACCGGCCGTGAGCCCGGGCCGCGTGCGGACGCGGCGGCGTTGGCCGCGGCGCTCGGGCGGGACGCCGCGCTGCCCGCCGGCCGGCTGGTCGCCCGGCTTCGGGAGAGCCTCGACCGGTTCACGGCGGAGGCGCATGCGATGCCCGCCCCCGCCTGGGACCGCCTGGTCCCGGCGTTGGCCGGCTGGCGGCATCCGGCCTGGTACCTCCTGCTCCGCTGCCTGCGGGAGCTGGAGACACACCACCTGGACCTCGGTATCGGCCACGGCACCGAGCCGGACAGGTATGTCACCTGGGCGCTGGACGACACCCTCACCACGCTGCGGGCCCAGGGGTTCCCGCCGGCCTCGGTGGCGGCCATGGATCTCGGCCGGCACTGGACCCTGGCGCCCGACGGCCCCTCGATCGCCGGTGCCGGGCACCGGCTGCTCGGCTGGCTCGGCGGCAGGCTGCCGCCCGACGGAGTGACGCTGCCGGAGCCGGGCACCGGCTGCTCGGCTGGCTCGGCTGGCTCGGCGGCAGGCTGCCGGCCAACGGACTGACGACCGACCGCCCCGCACACCTGCTGCCGTCCCCACCGGCCTGGCCCCAGCCGCCGCTGCCGGGCTGGGGCCGGGTCGGCGACGAGGTCTGATTCACCCAAGCCGAACACATCCGAACGCCCGACCACACCGGCGCGGCGAAATGCCCCAGGCGTCAAGGGTTTTGACGAGACATCCACCAAACCGAACACGTCTCTTCCAACACAGTCCGACAGGTTCTACCGTGAACGCGCACCGATGACGCGTACATGTCGCCCAGGGGCGGCATGCCGTCATCCACCTTTCGCGAGTCGGAGGAACGTCAACGATGCGTCACCCTCACACCCGCACAACCCGCCGAAGAGTGGTCGGAGCACTGACCGCGGGACTGCTGTGCGCGGGCGGTCTCGCCACCCCCGCCCTGGCGGCTCCCGCGCAGGAGCCCGTCGCGCCCACCCTGGCCGACGGCCTCGCCCTCACCCCGCCGATGGGCTTCAACAACTGGAACTCCACGCACTGCCACGCCGACTTCAACGAGGCCATGGTCAAGGGGATCGCGGACCTCTTCGTCGCCAAGGGCCTGAAAGACGCGGGCTACCGGTACGTCAACCTGGACGACTGCTGGGCGCTGCCCGACCGCGACGCGAACGGCAAGCTGGTGCCCGACCCGGCCCGCTTCCCGAACGGCATCAAGGCAGTCGCCGACTACGTCCACGCCAAGGGTCTCAAGCTCGGCATCTACACCAGCGCCGGGGTCAAGACCTGCAACAGCGCGGGCTTCCCGGGCGCCCTGGGGCACGAGGGCAGCGACGCCCGGCAGTTCGCCGACTGGGGCGTGGACTACCTCAAGTACGACAACTGCAACAACCAGGGCGTCGACGCCAAGCTGCGCTACCGGACCATGCGCGACGCGCTGAGAGCGACCGGCCGGCCCATCGTCTACAGCATCTGCGAATGGGGCGAGAACAAGCCCTGGGAATGGGCCTCGGACGTCGGCCACCTGTGGCGGACCACCGGTGACATCAGCGACAGCTGGGGTTCGATGCTGTCCATCCTCAAGCAGAACCTCCCGCTCGCGCCGTACGCCGGACCCGGCCACTGGAACGACCCCGACATGCTGGAGGTCGGCAACGGCGGCATGTCGGACACCGAGTACCGCTCGCACTTCTCCCTCTGGTCGGTCATGGCCGCACCGCTGCTCATCGGCACCGATCTGCGCAGGGCCTCCCAGGCGACCTTCGACATCCTGGACAACAAGGAGGTCATCGCGGTCGACCAGGACCCGCTCGGCAAGCAGGGCACGGTCGTCTCCTCCGCGGGCGGACGCTGGGTCGTCGCCAAGGAGATGAGGGACGGCAGCCGCGCGGTGGCCCTCTTCAACGAGTCGGGCGCCGCCCAGCGGATCGCCACCAGCGCGAGCGCCCTGGGCCTGCCCGCCGCCGACGCCTACACGCTGCGCGACCTGTGGCAGCACCGCGGCTACAACACCGCCGGCACCATCGCCGCCACCGTCCCGGCCCACGGCACGGTCCTGCTGCGCGTCTCGGCCGACCCGGACTGGGCCGCCAACCCTCCGGCCACCGAACTCGGCCTGGAGGACAGCCCGTTGCTGGAGGCGGGCACCCCGGCCACGCTGACGAGTACGGTCACCGACCTCGGGCGTACGCCCGCGCGCCGGGTGTCCGTGTCGCTGACCGGCCCCGAGGGGTGGAACGTACGGCCCACGTCGGCGACCACGGCCACCGCCCTGGCCACGGGCAGGTCCCTGCGCACCGGCTGGCGTGTGACCGTCCCGGCCGGGACACCGAGGGGGTCCTACGGCCTCACGCTCCAGGTGAGTTACCGCTCGCCCTCGGGACAGCTCGCGACCAGCACCCTCCCGCTGACCGCCTCCGTCGTCCTGCCGCCGCCCTCCGGGACGTCGTACCTCAGCGATCTGCCGTGGCTGTCGGCGGCCAGCGGCTGGGGGCCGGTGGAGCGCGACGCCAGCAACGGGGAGAGCGCCGCGGGCGACGGGCATCCGCTCACCATCGGCGGGGTGGGGTACGCCAAGGGGCTCGGCGTGCACGCACCGAGCGACCTCTCCTTCTACACCGGCAAGGGATGCGAGAAGGTCACCGCGGACGTCGGCGTGGACGACGAGAAGGGCGCGAAGGGCACCGTCGCCTTCGAGATCTGGGCGGACGGCACGAAGGCCGCCTCGACCGGTGTGCTGACCAACGCACAGCCCGCCCAGCCGGTCACCGCCGACATCAGCGGCGCCCGGGTGGTCCGGCTGGTCGTCACCGACGGCGGGGACGGTGTCGACTCGGACCACGCGGACTGGGCGGACGCCCGTCTGAGCTGCTGAACTCCGTCAGACGCCCGCCGCGGTCGGGTCCGGCCTGCGGGCCAGCGCGGCCGCGGCGGCGCCGACCAGACCCGCGTCGGTACCCATCTGCGCGGGCACGACCGTCAGCCGCCGCACGAAGGACAGGGTCGCGTAGTCGGCGAGCGCCTTGCACAGGGGGGTGAAGAGGACGTCACCGGCCTTGCCGACGCCCCCGCCGATCACCGCGATGTCGATCTCGACCAGGGTCGCGGTGGCCGCTATGCCGGCGGCCAGCGCCTGGGCGGCCCGCTCGAAGGAGGCAACCGCGACCGGCTCGCCCGCGCGGGCGGCGGCGGCCACCGCGGCGGCCGAGGTGTCGCCGTCGGGACCCGGACGCCAGCCCTGCTCCAGGGCTCGGCGGGCGATGTTGGGGCCGCTGGCGATGCGCTCCACACAGCCGCGCGAGCCGCACGGGCAGGGATCGCCGTCGAGGTCGACGCTGATGTGACCGATGTGCCCGGCGTTGCCGGTCGGGCCGGGGTGCAGTCGGCCGTTCAGCACGAGGCCGCCGCCGACGCCCGTCGAGACCACCATGCACAGCGCGTTGTCGTGGCCACGGGCGGCGCCCTGCCAGTGCTCGGCCGCCGTGATCGCGACGCCGTCGCCGATCAGCTCGACCGGGAGCCCCCCGGTGGCCGCGCGCACCCGCTCGACCAGCGGGAAGTCGCGCCAGCCCGGCACGTTCACCGGGCTGACGGTGCCCGCCGAGGCGTCCACCGGGCCCGCGCTGCCGATACCGATCGAGCCGGCGCGTCCCCACAGGGGCGACCCGCCGAGGTCACCCAGCACCCCCTCGACGGCCCGCATGACCGTTTCGCCGTCCTGCTGGGCGGGCGTGGGGCGCTGGGCCCGCGCCAGGATCCGTCCGTCGCCGTCCACCAGCGCGCCGGCGATCTTGGTGCCGCCGATGTCCAGGGCCGCCACGAGGTCGGTGTGCATCAGAGTCAGATCTCCCCGTTGAAGCTTGAAACCAAAGAAGGGCAGGCCGGTCAAGCGGTGGGGGCGCAGGCCGGAGACAGCGGTGGACAGTCTCTCTCGCATCTGACAACGTTGTCCAGGCTCTATGCTCGACGCCACATCCTCATACAACCTCATTGATCGCCGCACCACCCCATGGGTGAACACGGATGACAGGACAGGACAGCGCATCGTGCCCGAGACCACCCGCCGCGCAGACCACCACTCCGGGAACCGGTACGGCAACCGTCCCACGATGAAGGACGTGGCCGCACGCGCCGGGGTCGGCCTGAAGACGGTGTCCCGCGTGGTCAACGGCGAACCCGGCGTCACCCCGGACACCGAGCGCCGCGTCCAGGAGGCGATCGACGCCCTCGGCTTCCGCCGCAACGACAGCGCCCGGGTGCTGCGCAAGGGCCGTACGGCGAGCATCGGCCTGGTCCTCGAGGACCTCGCGGACCCGTTCTACGGCCCGCTCAGCCGCGCGGTCGAGGAGGTGGCCCGCGCCCACGGCGCCCTGTTGATCAACGGTTCCAGCGCGGAGGACCCGGAGCGTGAGCAGGAGCTGGCGCTGGCCCTGTGCGCGCGGCGGGTGGACGGCCTGGTGGTGATTCCGGCCGGGGACGACCACCGCTATCTGGAGCCGGAGATCAGGGCGGGCGTGGCGACCGTGTTCGTGGACCGCCCGGCCGGACGGATCGACGCGGACGTGGTGCTGTCCGACAACTACGGCGGTGCCCGCGACGGCGTCGCCCATCTGATCGCGCACGGGCACCGGAGGATCGGTTTCATCGGTGACATGCCCCGGATCCACACCGCGGCCGAGCGACTGCGGGGCTACCGGACGGCCATGGAGGAGGCGGGGATACCGGTCGAGGAACGGTGGACGTCCCTCGGGGCGACGAATCCGGAGCGGGTGCGCCGAGCGGCGGAGGAGATGCTCGCCGGGCCCGACCCGGTCACCGCGATCTTCGCCGGCAACAACCGGGTGACGGTCACCGCGATCCGGGTCCTGGCCGAGCAGTCCCGCCGGGTCGCCTTCGTCGGCTTCGACGACATCGAACTGGCCGATCTGCTCCAGCCGGGGGTCACGGTCGTCGCGCAGGACGCGGCCGCCCTCGGCCGGACCGCCGCCGACCGTCTCTTCCGCCAGCTGGACGGCACCCTCCTCGGCCCGGAGCGCATCGAGCTGCCGACCCGGCTGATCACGCGCGGCTCGGGCGAGCTGCCGCCGGCCGACTGAGCCGCGCGTGGCCGGCCACACCCTGGAGGAACTCGGCCTCGCCGAGGCACCCCGCGACCATCCGCTGACCTATCCCGGCGCCCGGCCCGCCGGCTCCGGGTTGCTGCACGGCGACCGGATGCTGCCGCTGGAGCGCCTGGTGTACGCCGACCGGGCACCGGTGCTCGCCGTCGGCTCCAACGCCTCGCCCGCTCAACTGCGGCACAAGATGGCCGAGTTCGGGATCGACGGCCCCATCCCCATGGTGCGGACGCGGGTGACCGGAGTCGACGTGGGCGTCTCCGCGCACGTGAGCCGTCTGGGGTATGTCTCCGCCTCTCCGGTGAAGTCACCCCATGCCTTACGTGAGTTGTTCGTCATCTGGCTGGACCGCCGGCAGCTGGCCGTGATCGACGCCAGTGAGGGCGTACCGCTGCCCGGAGGGAACTTCTGGCGGGCCTGGCTGCCCGCGCCCGACGTGCGGATCGAGCTGCCGGACGGTTCGGTGCTCGCCGGGGCGTACGTGTACGTCAACCGGCACGGGGTGCTGCGCAACGGCGCTCGTGCGCCGCGCCGGCACCCCGGCGACCAGCACGTCCTCCTCACCGAACTCCTGTTGAGGTCGGCGCCGTTGAGGGAGCTGTTCGGTGTCACTCCCGAGGAGTTCTGCGCTCGGGCCCGCGCACATCCCGAGCTGTGCGCACGGGGCACCCGGCTGTTCGCCGACCACGACTGGGTGACGGAGTCGGGTCTCGAGCCGTACGCGCACGGTCAGCGGACCGGGGAGCCCCGGCAGCGCTGAGTCGCCGTCGACGCCCTTGCCCCGGATGCCGCTGAAGAGACGGAACGTGCGATGCTCCGGCACCCCCTCCTTCTGCTTACGGCGAGAGGCGAACTCCTTGGGATCGGCGCGCAGCACCGCCGTGCGCACCACCCAGGGCTCACGAGGGCCCGTCTCGGCGTGTGCGATGGATGTCGCCATGGCCCAGGGGAGGGAGGCGAGGAGAGCTGTCGCCGCGGTACACGCGACCAGCAGGGAACGACGCAGCAGGGACGTCAGCCTTTCTGTGGGAGAGCTGTCCCATGATCAGCGTCGAATCCCAGCGGCAGGCGGTCCCCGGCGTCGGACACACGGCCGCCCCCGTCGCCCTCCCCAAGGGGTAGCGGGGGCGGTTCGTGCCGTCGGCCGTGGCCGTGCGTACGGCGCGCTACTTCGCGGAGGCCGTCAGGTCGCCGCGGCGGGGTGCCGCGAAACCTTCCAGGTCGGCGCGGGTCAGACCGGTGAGGCGGGCGACCTCGGCGATGTCGAGGGCGCCGCAGTCCAGGCCGCGCAGCAGGTAGCCGCTGAGGGCCTTGGCGGTCGCGGGCTCGTCCATGACGTCGCCGCCGGTGCGGTTGGCGTAGCGGGCGAGGCGGCCCGCGGCCTGCTCGAAGCCCTCGCGGTAGAAGGCGAAGACGGCCGCGTAGCGGGTGGGGATGTGGCCGGGGTGCATGTCCCAGCCCTGGTAGTAGGCGCGGGCCAGGGCGCGGCGGGTGAGGCCGTAGTGCAGGCGCCAGGCGTCGTGGACCTTGGTCGTCGGGCCGACGGGGAGGACGTTCGTCGAGCCGTCGGAGACCCGGACGCCGGTGCCCGCCGCGGCGACCTGCATGACCGCCTTGGCGTGGTCGGCGGCCGGGTGGTCGCTGGCCTGGTAGGCGGCCGAGACGCCGAGGCAGGCGCTGTAGTCGAAGGTGCCGTAGTGCAGTCCGGTGGCGCGGCCCTCGGCGGCCTGGATCATGCGGGCGACCGCGGCGGTGCCGTCGGTGGCGAGGATGGACTGGCTGGTCTCGATCTGGATCTCGAAGCCGAGGCGGCCGGCATTCAGGCCGTGGACCTTCTCGAAGGCCTCCAGGAGGCGGACGAAGGCGCTCACCTGCTCGGGGTACGTGACCTTGGGCAGGGTGAGGACGAGACCCTCGGGCAGGCCGCCGGCCTCCATCAGGCCGGAGAGGAAGACGTCGAGGGTACGGATGCCCCGGTCGCGTACCGCGGCCTCCATGCACTTCATGCGGATGCCCATGTACGGCGCGGCCGTGCCGTTCTTGTACGCCTCCGCGATCAGCCGGGCCGCGCGGGCCGCCGTCTCGTCCTCCTCCGCGTCCGGACGGGGGCCGTAGCCGTCCTCGAAGTCGACGCGCAGGTCCTCGATGGGCTCGCGCTCCAGCTTGGCGCGGACGCGGGAGTGGACCGGCTCGGCGAGGTCGTCGGAGAGGCCGAGGACGGCCGCGAAGGAGGCCGCGTCCGGGGCGTGTTCGTCGAGGGCGGCGAGAGCCCGGTCGCCCCAGGAGCGGAGGGTGTCGGCAGCGAAGGCGTCACCGGGGACGTAGACGGTGTGGACGGGCTGCCGGGTGCCGGGGTCCCCGGGGTAGCGGCGCTCCAGCTCCGCGTCGACCGGTGCGAGGGAGGCGCTGATCTCCTCGCTGACGGCGCCCGCGAGGCTCGTCGTCACCTTCTCCTGCCGGCCCTGCTCCTGCTGGCCCTGACCCATCCCACACCCTCCATTTTTCCGCTCTACGGAATCAACAATCCGTAGAATGAAGTTATCCGGGGTGCTTCCCGCTGGTCAACACCTGCTCGGCTTCGTCCAGCATGCACCGAGGCCCCCATGACCACGTCGGTCACAGGGGCCTCGGACAGCCAGGGAGCGGCTCAGCCCTTGCGGGCCTTGACCTCCTCGGTCAACTGCGGGACGACGTCGAACAGGTCGCCGACCACGCCGTAGTCGACCAGCTCGAAGATCGGGGCCTCGGCGTCCTTGTTGACGGCCACGATCGTCTTGGAGGTCTGCATACCCGCGCGGTGCTGGATGGCGCCGGAGATGCCGTTGGCGATGTACAGCTGCGGCGAGACCGACTTACCGGTCTGGCCGACCTGGTTGGTGTGCGGGTACCAGCCGGCGTCCACCGCGGCACGCGAGGCACCGACGGCCGCACCGAGGGAGTCGGCGAGCGCCTCGATGATCGAGAAGTTCTCGGCGCCGTTGACGCCACGGCCGCCGGAGACCACGATCGCGGCCTCGGTCAGCTCCGGGCGGCCCGTCGACTCACGCGGCGTACGGCCGGTGATCTTCGTGCCGGTGGCCTGCTCGGAGAAGGTCACGGACAGGTCCTCGACGCTGCCTGCGGCCGGGGCGGCCTCGACGGCGGCCGAGTTCGGCTTGACCGTGATGACCGGGGTGCCCTTGATGACACGGGACTTGGTGGTGAAGGACGCGGCGAACACCGACTGGGTGGCCACCGGGCCCTCGTCGCCGGCCTCCAGGTCGACGGCGTCGGTGATGATGCCGGAGCCGATGCGCAGCGCCAGGCGGGCGGCGATCTCCTTGGCATCGGCGGAGGACGGGACCAGCACGGCGGCCGGGGAGACGGCCTCGACGGCGGCCTGCAGGGCGTCCACCTTCGGCACGACCAGGTACTCGGCGTACTCGGACGCGTCGTGGGTGAGGACCTTCACCGCGCCGTGCTCGGCGAGCGTGGCGGCGGTGTCGGCGGCGCCGTTGCCCAGCGCGACGGCGACGGGCTCGCCGATGCGGCGGGCCAGGGTCAGCAGCTCCAGGGTGGGCTTGCGGACGGCACCGTCCACGTGGTCGACGTAGACGAGGACTTCAGCCATGGGATTGCTCTCCTGCGTAACGAAGTTGAGGGGCGGTCAGCGGGGGGCGAGCCCTTAGATGAACTTCTGGCTCGCGAGGAACTCAGCGAGCTGCTTGCCGCCCTCGCCCTCGTCCTTGACGATCGTGCCGGCCGTGCGGGCCGGACGCTCGGTCGCGGTCTCGACCTTGGTGAACGCGCCGTCGAGACCGACCTCCTCGGCCTCGATGTCCAGGTCGGACAGGTCCCAGGACTGAACCGGCTTCTTCTTGGCCGCCATGATGCCCTTGAAGGACGGGTAGCGCGCCTCGCCCGACTGGTCGGTGACGGAGACGACGGCCGGCAGGGACGCCTCGAGCTGCTCGGAGGCGGCGTCGCCGTCACGGCGGCCCTTGACCGTGCCGTCCTCGACCGAGATCTCGGACAGCAGGGTGACCTGCGGGACACCCAGGCGCTCGGCGACCAAGGCCGGTACGACACCCATGGTGCCGTCGGTGGAGGCCATGCCGGAGACGACCAGGTCGAACCCGGCCTTCTCGATCGCCTTGGCCAGCACCAGGGAGGTGCCGATGGCGTCGGTGCCGTGCAGGTCGTCGTCCTCGACGTGGATGGCCTTGTCGGCGCCCATCGACAGCGCCTTGCGCAGCGCGTCCTTGGCGTCCTCGGGGCCGATGGTCAGGACGGTGACCTCGGCGTCGTCCGCGTCCTCGGCGATCTGCAGCGCCTGCTCGACCGCGTACTCGTCCAGCTCGGAGAGCAGACCGTCCACGTCGTCGCGGTCGACGGTCAGGTCATCGGCGAAGTGCCGGTCGCCAGTGGCGTCGGGCACGTACTTCACAGTGACAACGATCCTCAAGCTCACGCCGGCTCTCCTACTGCATCGTCATTTCCTGGCTGCCTCTTGCAGGCAGCATAGGCGCCTCAAGTGGCCGATCCCGGTCGGGACGTCCGCGCGCTCCGACCGAAACATTACTCGTCAGTACACCCAGTTCCTGCTCGCTAAGCAAGCGCTTTGAACTGTGACCTTCGCAACGCAGCGTAACCGGAACTCGACGGCTTCGCAGGAGCGGAGGGGCGTGATCAATCCCGCAGGCCGTTGAAGCGGCCCTGGTGGTAGAGGAGGGGGCGGCCGGAGCCCGAGGGATCGCCGAGGGCGACCTCGGCGAGCACGATCCGGTGATCACCGGCCGGGACGCGTCCGACGATCCGGCAGACCAGCCAGGCGAGCACGCCGTCGAGCACCGGTACACCTTCCGGGCCGTCACGCCAGGCGGTCGGCGCGCCGAAGCGGTCGGCGCCGCTGCGGGCGAAGGTGGCGGCCAGCTCACTCTGGTGCTCGCCGAGTATGTGGACGCCCACGTACTCGGTCCGGGCGATCGCGGGCCAGCTGGAGGCGCCCGTACCGATACCGAAGGACAGCATCGGGGGCTCGGCCGAGACGGAGGAGAGCGAGGTGGCGGTGAAGCCGACCGGCCCGGAGGCTCCACGCGCGGTGATCACCGCCACACCGGCGGCGTGCCGGCGGAAGGTGGAGCGCAGCAGGTCGGGAGAGCCGAGCTGGGGAGTGCCGAGGTCGGGCGTGGCCGTCATGGAGTTGTCCTTCTGCCGGAGGTGACGTGGGGGTCCCCCCGGTCGAGCGCGGCCGAGACCGGGGGAAGGGCCGTTGGTGCTCAACAGCCCGGACAGGTCGCGCTCGCGGTGCGAGCGAGGTCGACGTGGACCCGCCCGAAGAGAAGGACTTCGATCGGCATACGGTCAGGCTGACGATAGGCGGCGCGCACAGTCAAGTTCGTCCCGGCATCCGGGAGATACCTCACCCCGCTCACACGGCCTCCCCCAACGCCGCGATGACGTCGGCCCTGCGCGGCTGTCCGGTCGCGCGGCGCACCACCCGGCCGCCCGCGTCCAGCACCAGCACGGTGGGCGTCTTCAGGATCTCCAGTTCACGTACGAGGTCCAGGTGGGCCTCGGCGTCGATCTCGACGTGGGTCACCCCGGGTACCATGCCGGCGATCTCGCCGAGGACGCGCCGAGTGGCCCGGCAGGGCGCGCAGAAGGCGCTGGAGAACTGGACGAGCGTCGCCCGCGCGCCGAGTTCGCCGCCCAGCTGGGCCGCTCCGAGCCGCTTGCCGTCGTCCCGCCCTCGCACCGCACTCTCCCTCCGGTCGTCATCCCCACAAGCACTCATGAGACCGCGAAGATTCCCGGCTCCGCGAAGAGGGCAACGGTACGGGCGGAGTAAAGGGGACTTAAAGATTATAGAGGGCATGTAGGCCGACGTGACGAGGATCTCGCCACGGCCGGGCACCAGGACTGGCTACCCGTCCGTTCTTGGGGCACGATCTGCGAGACGCCGTAAACCTACGGCTGCGTAACCTCCCGCCGGGAGCCCCCTTTCCCGAGCAGAGCAGAAAGGGCCCACCCCGCCCATGGCAGAGCTGGTCTACCGTCCCGTCATCGGTTTCGCCAAGACGCTGTTCAAGGTCTGGGACCTGAAGATCGACTGTCAGGGGTCGGAGAACATCCCGCGCTCGGGCGGCGCCGTGCTGGTGAGCAATCACATCAGCTATCTGGACTTCGTCTTCAACGGCCTGGCGGCCCTGCCACAGAAGCGCCTGGTGCGCTTCATGGCGAAGGAGGCCGTCTTCCGGCACAAGGTCTCCGGTCCGCTGATGCGGGGAATGAAGCACATCCCGGTGGACCGCAACCAGGGCGAGGCGGCCTACGCCCACGCGCTGGACTCGCTGCGCTCCGGCGAGGTCATCGGGGTGTTCCCGGAGGCCACGATCTCGCAGTCCTTCACCCTGAAGAGCTTCAAGTCCGGCGCGGCCCGGCTCGCCCAGGAGGCGGGCGTCCCGCTGGTCCCGATGGCGGTGTGGGGCACGCAGCGGCTGTGGACGAAGGGCCACCCCCGCCACTTCAAGCGCAGTCACCTGCCCGTCACCATTCGCGTCGGCGAGGCCATCGAGGCCCCTCGCGACCAGTACGCGGGTGCCATCACCCGCCGGCTGCGCGAGCGCGTCCAGGAGCTGCTGGACGCCGCGCAGCGCGCCTACCCGGGCCGCCCCAAGGGCCCGGAGGACACCTGGTGGCTGCCCGCGCACCTCGGTGGTGCGGCTCCGACGGTCGAGCAGCTGCGCGCGGCCGAGGCGCACTGACCCCCTGAGAACGCGGTGCTGCGGCCGGCGGGGTTCGCGGTCGCAACGGCGGAGCGCGATGTCCTTTCGGAGGCGGCGTGCTCGGTGCGGGAGATGTCGCCACCGGTGAGCGCGAGCGGCACGGCGACGGCATCCGCGGCCAGGGCCGGCGCCACGGCGAAGGAGCAGCCGGCCGTTTCCCAGCGATGCCGGCCGACCGAGGCGCTCGTCAGGCTCCTGACCCCCCGGCCGGACCAGCGGCGCCTTCCTGACCCAGGGACTCACGACCGGTCCTCCCGCCACCCGCGGAGCGACAGCCCCCTCCGGGCCGGCGGACCGCCGAAGCGCCGGCCTCGCCCGACGGGACGTCGGCCAGGCGGGGGTCGCAGCCGTCACCGGATAACTTCTCGAGCGGTCCGGCGGGTTCGGCGTCCGCGCCGGCTGCCTCGGCGACCGGCATGGGGCCGAGAGGGCCTGCTTGGCCGGCGCCTCGGCCGAGTTGCGGTGGGCGACGGCGTGGCGCCGAAGGCGGTGGTCACCTCGCGGCAGGCGGCCAGGTGCGGTCCTCGTGCGGAGCGCGCCCGTCGAGGCGGGCGGCGATACGGCCGGCGACCTCGCCCCACGGGGCCGAACTCCCCTCCGTGCTGGATCCGTTGACGAGGTTTGCGAGGTCGTCTGCCTCGCCTCAGAGTGCGTCGGGGAGCGTCTTCCACAAGTACGGCCGGTCCGGGGCCGCCTTGAGGGCGCCCAGGACGACCGGGTGGGGTTCCGCGTACAGGGCCGGATAGTCCAGCTCATCGGATGCCGGATCCGGAATCCAGGCCAGCCGCTCGCCGTCCAGGGAGAACCTCGCTTCGACCCCCGGCTTGTTGCCGCGGGGGTCCTGGCGGTGCCAGGCGCCGTTGAAGCGGACGGCGACCAGACCGTGGACCACATGTCCGCCCTCGCCGTCACCCAGGCGCTGGTAGCAGAGGGCGGCCGGGATGTCCTCGGCCCGCAACAGTGCCGCCAGAGCATGGGACTTGGCGTAACAGATGCCGGTGCGCATCGTCAGCACGTCGGACGCGCGCCAGGTGACACGGAGATCACCGGAGTCCTGGGAGTGCGGGATGGTGTCCCGCACGAATTCGTATGCGGCGCGCGCATACTCATACGAGTTGGACGCACCCTCGGCCAGCCCGGCGGCCGTTTTCCGGACCACGGGACGGTGATGGTCGATGGCGTCGTCAGCAGCCAGGTAGGCGGACAGATCGGTGGTGTTCTGGATAAGCTCCATGCCTGCGGAGCATAGGAATGCGATCACCCGAACGTCAATGACTTTTCAGGTAATCGCATACCTATGCATCACTGAGGGTCAGCGTGCCATCTCCTCCTTGAGCGCCGCCACGAACGTGTCGACGTCCTCCTCCGTGGTGTCGAAGGAGCACATCCAGCGGACCACCCCGGCGCCCTCGTCCCAGAAGTAGAACCGGAACCGCTTCTGCAACCGCTCGCTCACGTCGTGCGGGAGCTTGGCGAAGACGCCGTTGGCCTGCACCGGGTAGAGGATCTCCACGCCGTGCACCGCGCGGACGCCCTCGGCCAGCCGCTGGGCCATCTCGTTGGCGTGCCGGGCGTTGCGCAGCCACAGGTCCCTGGCGAGCAGCGCCTCCAACTGCACCGAAACGAAGCGCATCTTGGAGGCGAGCTGCATGCTCATCTTGCGGATGTGCTTCATGTGGCTGACGGCGTCCTGGTTGATGACCACGACCGCCTCACCGAACACCGCGCCGTTCTTCGTCCCGCCGAGCGAGAGGATGTCGACGCCCACCGCGTTGGTGAACGTGCGCATCGGCACGTTCAGGGAGGCGGCCGCGTTGGCTATCCGGGAGCCGTCCAGGTGCACCTTCATGCCGTGCGCGTGGGCGTGCTCGCAGATCGCGCGGATCTCCTCGGGCGTGTACAGCGTGCCCAGCTCGGTGCTCTGGGTGATCGACACCACCTGCGGCATGGCACGGTGCTCGTCCTCCCAGCCCCAGGCCTGCCGGTCGATCAGCTCGGGCGTGAGCTTGCCGTCGGGCGTGGGCACCGTCAGCAGCTTCAGGCCGGCCATGCGCTCGGGGGCGCCACCCTCGTCGACGTTGATGTGCGCGCTCTCGGCGCAGATCACAGCGCCCCAGCGGTCGGTGACCGCCTGGAGCGCGACCACGTTCGCGCCGGTGCCGTTGAAGACCGGGAAGGCCTCGGCGGTGGACCCGAAGTGGCTGCGAATGATCCGCTGGAGGTTCTCGGTGTAGTCGTCCTCGCCGTACGCCACCTGATGGCCGCCGTTGGCCATCGCCAGGGCGGCCATCACCTCGGGGTGGGCTCCGGCGTAGTTGTCACTGGCGAAACCGCGGACCTGCGGGTCGTGGTGGCGACGTGCGTCGGTCCTGGGGGGGTTCACGGCTTCTCGGTCAGCCACAGACGGTTTCCGTTCACTTCGGCGGGGGTCTTGCTCCAGACGCCCTCGACGGCCTCGGCCAGGTCCTTGACGTCCGTGAAGCCCGCGAACTTCGCGTTGGGGCGTTCGGCGCGCATCGCGTCGTGCACCAGCGCCTTCACCACCAGGATGGCAGCGGCCGAGCGTGGGCCCTCGGCGCCCTCGGCGATCCCGGCCTTGCGGAAGCCGTCGGCCATGGCGAGCGTCCAGGCCTCGGCGGCCGCCTTGGCCGCGGAGTACGCGGCGTTGCCCGCCGTCGGCTTCGACGCGCCGGCGGCGCTGATCAGCAGGTACCGGCCGCGGTCGCTGCGCTGCAGGCCGTCGTAGAAGGCCAGGGAGGTGTGCTGGACGGTGCGGATGAGCAGCTTCTCCAGCAGGTCCCAGTCGGCGAGGTCGGTCTCGGCGAAGGTCGAGCTGCCACGCCAGCCGCCGACGAGGTGGACCAGGCCGTCGACGCGGCCGTGGTCCTTCTCGATGCGCGCGGCCCAGTCGCGGGTGGATCGCAGGTCGAGCAGGTCGACCGTCTCGCCGGTGACGATGGCGCCGCCGCGCGCGTAGCGGGCCGCGTCCACGGCCTCGGCCAGGCGCTCGGGGTTGTTGTCGGCGCCGACCACGACCGCGCCCGCCTCGGCGAGCCGGACCAGCGTCGCGTGCCCGGCGGGTCCGCCCGCTCCGGCCACCGCGATCACCGCACCACTGAGAGACCCGTTCCCCACCATGTTCTTCCCCTTTTGAGCAGTGTTCCGGAGGCGGTCGCTCACGCGGCGAGCCGCTCGGCGCTGTCCGCCGTGATGCCCTTGGTCGAGGCGATCACATTCTTCAGCTTCTTGGACAGGGCCTCATAGAACATGCTCAACGGAAACTCGTCCGGAAGCACGTCGTCCACGAGCTTGCGCGGCGGCTGGGTCAGGTCCAGGGCATCCGGACCCTTGGCCCACTTCGAGCCGGGGTGCGGGGCCAGGTAGGTGGCGACCAGCTCGTACCCGGCGAACCAGTGCACGAGCTTGGGGCGGTCGATGCCGTCCTTGTACAGCTTCTCGATCTCGGCGCACAGCTCGTTGGTGACCTGCGGGGCGCGCTCCCAGTCGATGGAGAGCTTGTTGTCGGTCCAGCGGACGACGTCGTGCTTGTGCAGGTAGGCGAAGAGCAGCTGGCCGCCGAGGCCGTCGTAGTTGCGGACGCGGTCGCCGGTGACCGGGAAGCGGAACATGCGGTCGAAGAGCACGGCGTACTGCACGTCACGTGCCTGCGGGACGCCGTCCGCCTGGAGCTTCACGGCCTCCTTGAAGGCGGTGAGGTCACACCGCAGCTCCTCCAGGCCGTACATCCAGAACGGCTGGCGCTGCTTGATCATGAACGGGTCGAACGGCAGGTCGCCGTGGCTGTGGGTGCGGTCGTGGACCATGTCCCACAGCACGAAGGCCTCCTCGCAGCGCTTCTGGTCGTGGACCATCGCGGCGATGTCCTCGGGCAGCTCCAGGCCGAGGAGGTCGACGGCGGCGTCGGTGACCCGGCGGAAGCGGGCGGCCTCGCGGTCGCAGAAGATGCCACCCCAGGAGAAACGTTCCGGCGCCTCGCGTACGGCGATGGTCTCCGGGAAGAGCACGGCGGAGTTCGTGTCGTAGCCCGAGGTGAAGTCCTCGAACGTGATGCCGCAGAAGAGCGGGTTGTCGTACCGGGTGCGCTCCAGCTCGGCCAGCCAGTCGGGCCAGACCATGCGCAGCACGACCGCCTCCAGGTTGCGGTCCGGGTTGCCGTTCTGCGTGTACATCGGGAAGACGACCAGGTGCTGCAGGCCGTCCGCGCGCTCCGCGGCGGGCTGGAAGGCCAGCAGCGAGTCGAGGAAGTCCGGGACCTCGAAGCCACCCTCGGCCCAGCGGCGCAGATCCTTCACCAGGGCCTGGTGGTAGACGGCGTCGTGCGGGAGCAGCGGGGAAAGCTGCTCGACCGCGTCGGCGACGCGCTCGACGGCCGCGACGGCGTCGGCCCGCCGCGGGGCACCCTCGGCGTCGAAGTCGATCGCACCGTCCTTCGACTGCCATGGCCGGATCTGCTCCACGGCATCCTTGAGGACGGGCCAGGCCGGGTGCTCAACCACCCTGGTCAGCGAAGAAACCTGGTCCTCCGCACCCGCCTGCACAAGAATTTCCGTCATGACCCATCCTCCACGGGAGAAGCTCGCGTATGGACACCGTATGCATACCCGCTTTCTCTCAGCAAGGGGCAGCTCGGGAAATTGTTCTGCCCAGCCCCTTCGCCACCGACGTTTTTCCTGCCGCAAACCGTGACTACAGTCACTTCCGCTGTATCCCAGGGCGGAACAGAGGGGCTGCGACCGGGGCGAACCGGACGGTCAAGGGCGCCAGGAATCGCCCACGCCAGGGTGACTGCGGAAGCGGGAACCGGCCAGCTGGCGCCCGCCACGCGCCCTGATCACCCGCGCACATGCGGGTTCATCGCGGGTCCCGGCCATTAGGCTGCGACTCTGCCCGCGCGGACGACGGCGTCCGCCCGTCCCGCGCGTGCCGAGCCGCCGTCGACGGAAGCGAGTCGAACCTTGAACTTCCTTACCATCGGTCACCGCGGGGTCATGGGTGTCGAGCCCGAGAACACCCTTCGTTCCTTCGTCGCCGCGCAGCACGCCGGCCTCGACCTGATCGAACTTGATCTGCATCTGAGCAAGGACGGCGCCCTGGTCGTCATGCACGACGCGGAGGTGGACCGGACGACCGACGGCTCCGGGCCGATCGCCGAGAAGACCCTCGCGGAGCTGCGGGCCCTGGACGCGGGCCGCGGCGAGCGGGTGCCGGTGTTCGAGGAGGTGCTGGACGCGGTGAGCACGCCGGTGCAGGCCGAGATCAAGGACGTCGCGGCGGCCAGGGCGCTGGCCGACGTGATGCACCGGCGGGACCTGGTCGGACGCGTGGAGGTGTCCTCGTTCCACGACGAGGCGGTCGCCGAGATCGCCCGGCTGGTGCCGGGGGTGCGGACCGCGCTGGTCGCGAGCCGCTACGGCATCGACGTCGTGGACCGCGCCGTCGCCGTGGGTGCCGCGACCGTCTGTCTCGACATCCGCCGGCTCACCCTGGAGACCGTCGAGCACGCGCGCGCGTCGGGACTGCGGATCATCGGTTGGGTGGTCAACACGCAGGACCATCTGCGGCTGGTGCGCGCGCTGGGGCTGGACGGCGCGACGACCGACTATCCGGAGATCAAGCGCACGGGCCGCTTCACCGCGTGACCCTGCGCCCGATCCCCCGGGTGAGCGTCACACCAGCGGCTTGACCAGCAGCTCGAACTGCAGGTCGTCGCGCTGCGGGACACCGAAGCGCTCATCGCCGTACGGGAACGGGGACATCTTTCCCGTACGGCGGTAGCCGCGGCGCTCGTACCAGGCGATCAGGTCGTCGCGCACGGAGATCACGGTCATGCGCATCTCGGTGACGCCCCAGATCTCGCGCGCCTGGCGTTCGGCCTCCGTGATGACGGTCCTGCCGAGGCCCGCGCCCTGCAGCGTGGGGCTGACCGCGAACATGCCGAAGTAGGCATGGTCGCCGCGGTGCTCGAGCTGGCAGCAGGCGACGATCCGGCCGCCCTGCTCGACGGTCAGCAGCCGGCTGTCCGGCGACTTGATCACCTCCAGCACGCCCTCGGGGTCGGTCCGCCGGCCGTCCAGGATGTCCGCCTCGGTGGTCCACCCGGCCCGGCTGTCGTCCCCGCGGTACGCCGACTCGACCAGCGCGACCAGCGCGTCGACGTCGGCGTCGGTGGTGTCGCGGAAGATGACTCCGGTGGCGGCGGTCTCCATGGCGCGGTCTCCTTCTCGGGCGTGGCTGAGCCAGGGATGAGCGTAACCCTGCCACTAGGCTCCGCCTGCATGGTGCATGTACTCAGCAGCCGGACACTTCTGCGGCCCACCGACCCCGAACGTTCCCGCGCCTTCTACGGCGGGCAGCTGGGGCTCCCCGTCTACCGCGAGTTCGGTACGGGCCCCGAGCGCGGGACGGTCTACTTCCTCGGCGGTGGATTCCTGGAGGTGTCCGGACGGTCGGAAACTCCGTCCTCCCCAGCCGTCGGGCTCTGGTTGCAGGTCGAGGACGTCACGGCCGCGCACGAGGAGCTGCGGGCGAAGGACGTCGCGATCGTCCGGCCACCGGTGCGGGAGCCGTGGGGCCTGGTCGAGATGTGGATCGCCGACCCGGACGGCACCCGCATCGCACTGGTGGAGGTGCCGACGGACCATCCACTGCGCTACCGGCCGGGCATCTAAGTCCTGTCGTCGAACTCCGGCCGTCCGCCCGAAGGCCGGGGCCTGCGGTGTCAGGTGCGTGCTCTCGGCGTGCCGGGCGCTGGTCCTCGTACCGGGTTCGGATGGCCGGAGGCTAGCGTGCGGACATCAGGTCTCCCGCGCGGGAGAGCTTGGTCTTCCCCTGCTTTCCACGCGGCAGGCCGCCCCGGCCGGAAGGGAACCGCCATGAAGTTCGACAAGCCGGTGACCGGCGGTCCCTGCTGGACCGAGCTGGGGACCAGTGACCTGGAGGGGGCCAAGCGGTTCTACACCGAGTTGTTCGGGTGGCGGCCGGAGACCGACCCGCGGCAGGAGGCGGGCGGGTACACGGTGGCGCACCTGGGGGACGCGGCGGTGGCCGCACTGAGCCCGCTGTACCAGGAGTCCCAGCCGGTGGCGTGGAACGTCTCGTTCGCGGTGACCGAGGCGGACGCGGCGGTACGGCGCGTGGAAGAGGCAGGCGGGACGGTGCTACTCGGCCCGATGGACGTGTTCGACGTGGGCCGTTTCGCGGTGGCCGCCGACCCGACGGGCGCGGTGTTCCAGCTGTGGCAGGCGCGGTCCTTCCCGGGCGCCGGGCTGTTCAACGCGCCCGGCTCGCTCGGCTGGGTGGAGCTGGCGACCCGGGACACCGACCGGGCGCGGGACTTCTACACCTCGGTGTTCGGCTGGAGCGTCAATGCCTCGCAGTGGTACACGCAGTGGGGCATCGACGGGGAGGACTTCGGCGGCATGGCCGGCATGGGTGATCGGTTCCCGCCCGAGGTGCCGCCGCACTGGCTGCCGTACTTCGCGGTGGACGACGTGGACGCGGCGGCCGAGGTCGCGGCGCGGGCGGGCGGTGCCGTGGCCGTGGCTCCCGTCTCGGTGCCGGACGGTCCGCGCATCGCGGTGCTGCGGGATCCGCAGGGTGCGGCGTTCGGGGTGCACCGGGCGGGCGAGGAGGGCTGAGACCCCCGGCCGGCTCGGTCCGCCCCGGAGCGCCTGCCGCTCGGCAGGTACCGGCTTGCCTTGGAGTGCGCTCCAAAGCCTAGCGTCGAGCGCACGACCTGTTCGTTTCCGATCTGGAACGGAGCCCACGTGCGGTACACGCTGTTCGGCAGGACCGGTATGCGCGTCAGCGAACTCGCGCTCGGCGCGATGACCTTCGGCGAGGAGTGGGGCTGGGGTGCCGACAAGGACACCAGCGCCCGGATCGTCGACACCTATGGCGACGCGGGCGGCAACTTCATCGACACCGCGAACAACTACACCTCGGGCAGCTCGGAGCGCATCCTCGGCGAGCTGCTGGCCGGGCGCCGTGACCGGTTCGTCCTCGCGAGCAAGTACACGTGCGGCACGCGGGACGGGGATCCCAACTCTGCGGGCAACCACCGCAAGAACCTCGTCCAGTCGGTGGAGGAGAGCCTGAAGCGGCTGCGCACGGACCGGCTCGACGTGCTGTGGGTGCACGCCCGCGACAACTTCACCCCGGTCGATGAGGTCATGCGCGCGCTGGACGACCTGGTGCGCTCCGGCAAGGCGCTGTCCGTGGGAGTGTCGGACTGGCCGGCCTGGGAGATCGCCCAGGCCAACACCCTGGCCGAGCTGCGGGGCTGGACGTGCTTCGCGGGCTCGCAGCTGCGCTACAGCCTGCTGGAGCGGACCCCGGAGCGTGAACTCCTGCCCCAGGCACGGGCGTTCGACCTCGCGGTGTTCGCCTGGGCGCCGCTGGCGTCGGGCAAGCTCACCGGGAAGCACCGGCGTGGGGAGCGGGGCCGGCTGGACACGCTCGGGATCGAGCCGGAGGCGTGGGAGGAGGACGTCATCAGTGCCGTCCTGGACATCGCCGAGCTGGGCGGCTGGAGTCCGGCGCAGGTGGCCCTGGCCTGGCTGCTCCGCCGTCCCGGCAACGTCGTACCGATCGTCTCGGCGACGAAGCCGGAGCAGCTGGCCGACAATCTGGCGGCCACCGGGGTACGGCTCGACGGGGACGCGGTGGCCCGCCTGGACGAGGTGAGCGCGGTCCCGCTCGGGTTCCCGCACGACTTCCTGCGGGAGCCGCCCATCACCCGCAACGTCTACGGCGACCGCTGGCAGGACATCGTCGACCGCCGCTCCGCATACCGCCGCACGGCGCACGACGTCCTCTGACGCCCCTACGCGCGCAGCGCACCCGTCCGGCCCTCCAGGCGGCTCAGCAAGCCGGCGAGCAGGCTGGACAGCTCGCCCTGCCCCTCGGGGGCCAGGACGGAGAGTACGGCCGTCTCGTAGGCGAGTTGCTCGGGGAGGATGCCGTCGACCAGGTCGCGGCCGGTGTCGGTGAGGCGGAGATGGGCCACGCGGCGGTCACGGGTGTCGCCGCGCCGCTCCACCAGCCCGCGTTCGGTCAGCTGCTTGAGCCGCTTGGTGACGGCGGCACCGGAGGAGAAGGTCTCCCGGGCCAGCTCCCCCGGGGTCAGCTCGTGACCGGTCCGGCGCAGCGCGCCGAGCAGGTCGAACTCGGCCCGGCTGAGGCCGGCCCGGCGCAGCGGCGCATCCTCGGCCTGCTGGAGGAGGGCGGCGCAGCGGTTGATCCGGCCGATCACCTCCATGGGCCCGGTGTCCAGCTCCGGGTGCACGGCCCGCCACTGCCGGACGACGGTGGCGACCGTGTCGCTCTGGGCGGCGCCGGCCACGGGGGCCGCGGACAGCGGTCGTACGCCGGCCGGGACCTCGTGCTCCGGGCGCGCACCGGGCGCGTCGCTCCCGGGCACGGGTTCACCGTTGGTCGCCGTCATGGCCGTATGTCCTCCGTCGTCCTGCCGGGATCGGGGTCCTGCGGCACGAGGCCCTGCCGTCGTACCGTCGCGGCGAGCGTACGGTGTCCGGACTGCTCGGTGAGCACGACCCGCTCCTCGGGCAGGGCGCGCTGCCACCACTCGCCGGTGGCGGCGTCGGCGGTGGCCCGCAGGTCGACCAGTGCGGCGGCGAGGGCGCGACCGGCGGACTCCAGGGCGCGGGGTGCCGGGTGCGGCTCGGCGAGGAGGCGGGCGGCGTCCTCGCGGGCGCGTTCCGCCGTGGTCAGCGCCTGTTCCAGGCGGTCGCCCGCGCGGCGGTTGGTGACGGCGACGGCCGCCACGAAACCGGCCAGGGCGCCCACGACGGTGTCCGCGACGCGTTCGGTCATCAGTCGTCCCGGGTCCTGGGTGCGGGCGAACTCGGTGATGAGCAGCGCCATCGGGGTGACACAGACGCTGCCGAGCCAGTAGTTGCGGCCGATCAGCGCCTCGGCGCCGAAGTTGAGGGCGAGGCAGCACAGGACCAGGGCGGCCGGGTGGAGATGGGCGAGCGGGGCGAGGGCGGCGAAGGCGAGGACGCCGACGAGGTTGCCGACGACGCGCTGGATGCCCCGGCTCCAGGTGAGAGTGACGTTGGCCTGGTAGAGGGAGGCCGCGGTGACCAGCGCCCAGTAGGGGCGGCCGACGCCGAGCGCGAGGGAGGCGTAGCCGGCCAGGGCGCAGCCGATCGCGGTGCGTGCGGCGAGCGGGGCGAGGGGGGCGAGGCGGTGCCCCAACGGCCGTCGCGGCGAGGCGAGTTCGGCGTCCACGCCGAGGAGTTCGTCGGCGGACTCGCGCGTGGGCCCGACGCGCGGGATCCGGCCGGTGCCACGCAGCTCTCGGGCCCAGGCGCGCAGCCGTGCGGGGTCGGCGTCGGCGGGGGCGGCGAGGGCGACCTCGGCGCGGACGAGGAGCTGTTCGAGGGCCCGCCGGGTGCGGTCGGCGCGGGCGCCGGCGGCGAGCAGCGACTGCCAGGTGGCGTGGATGGCGGCGGCGCTCGCGGCGCGGGCCCGGGCGTGGCCCTCGGCGGTGCCGCGCGTGCCCGCGTACGCGGCGGCGGCGTTCAGGGCGGACGCGGTGGCGCGACGCTCGGGACCGTGCGGGCGGAGCAGTCCGGGCGCCATGCCGACCAGCCAGGCCCAGGCGCCGGCCGCCAGCGCCAGCCCGACGTGTCCGGGCACCTGGCCGAGGGTCTGCGGCGCGAACATCGAGGCCGAGCTGATGAAGGTCAGGACCACGTTCCCGGGCGGTCCGACGCGGGTGGCGTCGCACACGGTCTTCTGGGCGGCCGCCATGAGCGCGCCGACCGCGACGAGGACGACGGCGTCGGAGGTGAGCGACGCCGCGAGCAGGGACAGGGCGAGGCCGCCGACCATGCCGAGCACCACCCAGGTCAGGGTCTTGGCGCGGGCGGCGTAGGGCCGGTTGTGGCCGTAGAGGGCGCACAGCGATCCGGCCATCGTGTACATGGCGAGGTCGAGACGGCCGAGCGCCAGCAGAGCCAGGTTCGGCGGGGCCGCCGAGGCGACGACGCTCAGCGCGGGCTTGAACCAGATGTCGGAGGGCCGCCCCAGGCGGAGCACTCCGGCGAGGGGAAGGCGGCGGGGAGTCGCACTGCTCATCCCAACAATTTAGCATGTGTTTTACCTGTAAATGATCGAGGCTATCACGCGCTCACCGGGTGTGTTCCCTCGCACGCTCCCCGTGTACACCCTTGCGCTCGCGTGCGCTCCGCCCGACCTGGGCATCGCACCCTCGACCGACCGTCGAGCGGGGGAGGTGCGCATGCACGGACCGGTGCCGGCAGCCTGGTTGCTGGTCGCCCTGTGCGGGGCGACCGGGGCCTACTGCCTGCTGCGCATGCGCAGCGGCGTGGAGGAGCAGCGCCGGGCCGCGGGCGGTGAGGCGCTGATGGGCTTCGGCATGGCCGTGATGGCCGTACCGGCAGCCGTGTTCACGCCGCCGGGGTGGGCGTGGCCGGTGTACGCGGCCGTGTTCGGCGCGGCCGCCCTGCGCACCCTGTGGGCCACGCGCCACGGCCCGCACCATCTGCACCATCTGGTGGGCACGGCGGCCATGGTCTACATGTCGGTGGTGATGGCCGCGGCCCCACCCGCCGCACACCATGCGCACGGCGGCTCCGGGGTGCCGTTGCTGACCGGCGCGCTCCTTGTGTACTTCACGGGTTACGTGCTGCTCTCGGGCGCCCGGCTCGTGCCCGCGGTCACCGGGGCCGGTGTGGTGACCGCTCGCTGGGGCGACCGGCCCGAGCTGGCACGGGCGTGCCGGCTGTCGATGGGAATCGGCATGGTCGCCATGCTGCTGACGATGTGAGCGCCGGGCCCCCTGGCGCGCAGGCGTTGCTTGCGTCACTTAGGCACCGCGGACCGTACCCCTGAGCGGCTTCGCGCTCATAGGGTGCTGACCATGATGGTCCCCGTGACCCTGCTGCTGCTCGGTGCCCTGACCGCCGTCGGCGCCCCGCGGCTGCTCGCCCGGGCCGACTGGCCGGATCGTGAACCGGTCGTCGCGCTCTGGCTGTGGCAGTGCGTCGTGGCCGCCGTACTGCTGTGCTGCGCGCTGTCGATGACACTCAGCGCCGCCGCGGCCTGGCGGGCGGTGCGCGGGCACGTGTTCGCCCCGGCTCCGCGCGGGGTCGCGGACGCGTACGCCCTCGGCGCCGCCGGTCCATGGGCGGCGCCAACCGCCGTGCTGCTCGCCTCGGGCGGCCTGTGGAGCCTCGCGATGCTCGTGCGCGAGGTCGTACGGGCGCGCGCCCGGCGGCGCGGTCGACGGGACGAACTCCTGGTGCGCGCACCTCTGTTGCCGGGCGAGGAGCCGACGGGCGGACGGCTGGTGGTGCTGGAGGGCGAGCGACCCGATGCCTGGTGGCTGCCCGGTGCGGCACCCCGGCTGGTCATCACCACGGCCGCGCTGCGCCGCCTGGAAGAACGCCAACTGCACGCGCTGCTCGCCCATGAGCAGGGACACGCGCGGGCCCGGCACGACTGGCTGCTGCACTGCTCGGCGGCGCTCGCCGCCGGATTCCCGCAGGTTCCGGTCTTCGCCGCGTTCCGCGGCGAGATGCACCGCCTCGTCGAGCTGGCCGCCGACGACATGGCCTCCCGGCGCTTCGGCCGGCTGACGACCGCGCTCGCGCTGGTCGAACTCAACGAGGAACGGGGCGTGTTCGGGCCCTGTCCGACTCCACACGCGCATGTGCCGCAGCGCGTGCACCGGCTGCTGACCCCGCCGGACCGGCTGCCCGCACTGCGCCGACTGCGGCTGACGGCGGCCGCCGCGTTGGTACCGGTGGTTCCGGTGCTGGTGGCCCTGGTCCCGGCACTGCGAGCACTGGGCTGACGCCGCCCCTCGAGCGGTGATGGCACCCTCGTGCTGGCCCCGGGGCCATCCGGTCGGCGAAGATCGCGGCATGCACCATCGGCCCGCCGCGTCCCCGCCACCCCGTCCGCACGCTCCCCACGCTCCCCACGCGCTCCGCGCCGCGGCTCTCGTGGCCGCCGCCCTCGGCGCCTGTTCCCTACTGCTCCTGATCCTCGTCGCCGTCCGGTGGCACCCGCTGCTCACCGTGGACGGCGGCATCTCCCGGACCAGCCACCGCTGGGCGGTGCACGACCGCGAGGTCACCCACGTCTTCAGGGTGTTGACGGACTGGGTCTGGGATCCGCTGACCATGCGCCTGACCTGCGCGGCAGCGGCGGTATGGCTGGTGTGGCGGCGGGCGGCCTGGTGGACGGCGGGGTGGCTGGCGGTCACCTGTGCCTTCGCGGCGATCGTGCAACAGTCCCTGAAGAC
Source organism: Streptomyces sp. NPDC045022 (assembly GCF_056432605.1). Classification (NCBI taxonomy): domain Bacteria; kingdom Bacillati; phylum Actinomycetota; class Actinomycetes; order Kitasatosporales; family Streptomycetaceae; genus Streptomyces; species Streptomyces sp. NPDC045022. Next base: position 152,821 of record NZ_JBWKIR010000001.1, on the reverse strand, counting down.
CGTCGTCGACCGGCCCCGACCGGTCTGGCGGGACCCCGTCGACTCCGCCCATTACGCGGCCTTCCCCTCCGGCCACGCGATGACGGCCACTGTGGTCTGCGGGCTGCTGCTGTGGCTCCTGCACCGCCTCGGCGCGAGCCGCGTCCTGTGGCGTACGGCCGTGGCGGCGGCGCTGGTCTCGGTGGTGGGCGTGGGCGTGACCCGGGTGTGGCTGGGCGTGCACTGGCCCTCGGATGTGCTCGGCGGCTGGCTGTTCGGGGCGCTGACCGCGGCGCTGGCCGTGGTGGTGTACGAGTGGCGGCGGGCCGGCCGCGCGGAACTGCCCGGACACCGGCCCGGGTAAGGTCCGGCGCATGACTGCCGTGCTGTTCGACTTCTCCGGGACACTGTTCCGCATCGAGTCCACCGAGTCCTGGCTGCGCGGGGTGCTGGACGAGACCGGAGTCGTCCTGCCCGAGCCTGAACTCGCCGCGATGGCAAAGGCGTTGGAGGCGGCCGGGGCTCTGCCGGGGGGTGCGGAGCCGGTGGAGCTGCCGGCGGACCTGGCCGGTGTGTGGGCGGCGCGCGACAAGAGCGCGGAACTGCACCGGGCCGCCTACACGGGCCTGTCCCGGCGGGTGCCACTGCCCGACCCGGGGCTCCACGACGCTCTGTACGAGCGGCACAAGTCCCCCGCCGCCTGGTCCCCGTACCCGGACACCGCCGAAGTGCTGCGCACCTTGCGCGAGCGTGGGATCGGGGTGGGGGTGGTCAGCAACATCGGCTGGGACCTGCGATGCGTGTTCCGCGAGCACGGGCTCGACACCTATGTGGACGCCTACGTGCTGTCGTACGAGCACGGTGTGCAGAAACCGGACCCGCGGCTGTTCTCGATCGCCTGCGAGGCGCTGAACGTCGATCCGCGGCAGGCGCTGATGGTCGGCGACAGCAGGCCTGCGGACGGCGGCGCGGCCGCGCTCGGCTGCCGTGTGCACTTCGTGGACCACCTGCCGGTGGCGCATCGGCCCGACGCGCTGCTGCCGGTGCTGGACCTGGTGGGGTGAGCGCTGGTCACAGGCGGGCGCTGGTCACAGGCGGGCAAGCCGCAGCCGGGTGGTACGCCCAAGTCGTTCACGCCGCTGGAAAAGTACGCTCTGCTCGACGGCGACGGCGAGCAGGACGAGTAGCCCTGCGGGCGCTCGCAGTTGCCCGCCGGCCCCGCGCCGTCCGCCTGAGACGATCCCCCGCGTCGCCCCAGACGGACGGCAGCTCTCGGTCGGCTCCGCCCAGAGCGGTGCCTCCTGCGGTGAGTATAGTTGGCTGGCAGCCAGTCAACGCAGGAGTTACAGGATGTCCCCGCGCAGCGCCTCGGTCAATGAAGAGTTGCGGCGGCGTTCCCGGGAGCGGCTGTTGCAAGCCGCCGTGGAACTGGTCGGCGAGCACGGGTTCGAGGCCACGACACTGGGCGACATCGCGGACCGCGCCGGTTCGGCGCGCGGGCTGGTGTCGTACTACTTCCCCGGCAAGCGTCAGTTGGTGCAGTCGGCCGTGCACCGGCTGATGCACCGCACACTGGAGGAGGCGCTGGAGCGGGAGCCGTGCACCGAGGACGGCCGGGAGCGGCTGGCCCGGGCCATGGACGCGATTCTGGGCCTGGCCCGGGACCGGCCCGTGCTCATGCGCCAGCACATGGCGGGGCTGCTCCAGGGCGAGGGCTTCGTACAGTGCCCGGAGCAGCGGCGGCTGTCGGAGCTGCTCAGCGACACCGTCGCCCGGTACGGCTCCCAGCACGTCTCGGCCGACTATCCGATGCTGCGGGCCCTGCTGATGGGCGCGGTGTACGCGGCACTGGTGCCGGGGGCGCCGATGCCCGTCCCGGCACTGCGGGCCGAACTGTTCCAGCGCTACGGGCTCGACTGGGGACTGGGCGTACCGCCGGAGAGCGACACGGAGGCGGGGGCACGGCGACAGGCCGAGGATCTGTCCCGGTTCTTCGCGACGGAGGAACGCCCGGGCCACCCCTGACGGGTTCCGCCGAGCGGCCCTGAGGGGGAGGGTGCGCCCGTGACGGCCGTGCCCGGTCGCGCTCATCACGGCGAGCACCTGGTCGACGCCCTGCCGCTGCGCCGCGCGGTACCTCAGCGCGAGGAGCCGGCGGACCTCGATGCCGCGCGGCCCGGCCGGCCGGCCGCGGCGCGGCCCCGCACGAAGGCGCCCGCCCGCTCGCCCCGGCTTGCCGTCCGCGCCCTTCCCGGCGCTCGTGGCCGCCACCTTCGTACGACCCCTAGGCCCCGCTCCGAATGCCTCGACCAGCGGTTCCCCGATTCAGCCCGTCGGCATCGTCGGGTCGGCGAGGGACAGGGTGGACGGCGCGGACAGGGCCGGCTGGGTCATGATCACACTCATACGAATAGACACGCGTCCGGGTCACCCCGGCGGCCCCTGCCGTCGCGGGCCCGGCGGTGCCATGCTGGAGTCGTCCGCACACCACCCTCCTTCGGGCAAGGAGCACCGCTGTGCTGCGAGTCGCCGTCGTCGGTTCCGGGCCGAGCGGGTGTTACACCGCCCAGAGTCTCGTCCAGCTGGACTCCGGGGTGCACGTCGACGTCCTGGACCGGTTGCCGTGCCCGTACGGCCTGGTCCGCTACGGCGTCGCCCCGGACCACGAGAAGATCAAGTCCCTGCAGGGCAGCCTGCGGACGGTGCTGGAGCACGAGCGGGTGCGGTTCCTCGGCGGGATCCGGGTGGGCGGTCCCGGTGGCCTGCCGGTGGAGCGGCTGCGGGAGCTGTACCACGCGGTGGTGTACTGCGTGGGCGCCGCCACCGACCGCCGGCTCGGCATCCCGGGTGAGGACTTGCCGGGCAGCTGGTCGGCGACCGAGTTCGTGTCCTGGTACAGCGCGCATCCGGACGCGGCCGACGCGGACTTCCTGCGCGGGGTGCGTTCGGCGGTGGTCATCGGGGTGGGCAATGTCGCGGTGGACGTCACGCGGATGCTGGTCCGGGGGGCCGCAGAGCTGCGTCCGACGGACATCCCGCAGGCGGCCCTGGACACGCTGACGGCGAGCGGGGTCAGCGAGGTGCACATGGTGGGGCGGCGCGGTCCGGCGCAGGCCCGCTTCACCACGAAGGAGCTGCGCGAGCTGGGCTGCCTGCCCGGCACCGAAGTGACCGTGGATCCCGGCGAGTTGGCGCTCGATCCGGTCGATCCCGGAGCACTGCCTGCCGTCCAGCGCCGTAACGTGGAGGTGCTGCGCGGCTGGGCGGAGCGGCCCCCGGCGCCGGCCGACCGGCGGATCCGTCTGCGGTTCTTCCTGCGGCCCGTCGAACTCCTCGCGGATGGGGGTACCTCCCTGCTCGAGGGCGGCCGAGGGCTCGAGGGCGGCCGGGTGAGCGCGGTGCGCTTCGAACGGACGGTGCCGGACGGGCGCGGCGGCGTGACGGGCACGGGCCGTTTCGAGGACGTGCCCGCCCAGTTGGTGCTGCGGTCGGTCGGCTATCGCGGAGTGCCGCTGCACGGCCTGCCGTTCGATGCGTCGACCGGCACGGTGCCGAACGTGGCGGGGCGGGTCGTACGCGACGGCGCCCCCTCCCCCGGTGAGTACGTCGCCGGGTGGATCAAGCGCGGTCCGACGGGGGTCATCGGCACCAACCGGCCCTGCGCGAAGGAGACGGTGCTCTCCCTGCTCGCCGACGCGCCCGCGCTGGCCCGCGAGGACGTTCCGGCGGATCCGGTGGCGGCGCTCCGGGCGACGGGCGTCGACCCCGTCTCCTGGAGCGAGTGGCTGTCGATCGAACGGGCCGAGGCCGCGCTGGGAGCGAGCCTGGGGCGGGGTGTGGTCAAGCTGGCCGACTGGGACGCCCTGCTCGGAGCGGCACGATCGGCTCAGGCCTCGTCGCCAGGAAGTCCGAGCGGCCAGGGTGCCGGTCCGCGATCGGGCTGAACCGTCTCCTCGACCGCCGTCGATGCGAGCCGGCCAAGGCTCAGGCGGCGCGGGCGGGTCAACGCTCAGGTTCCGTCGCCGAGGCGGAGGGACTGGTGGCCGGCGGCGGCGAGAAGGCTGTCGAGCAGCCCCGGGAAGAGGCCGTCCAGATCGTCCCGCCGCAGGGCGTTCATCTTGGCCGTGCCCCGGTAGACCTGCCGGATGACGCCGCTCTCCCGCAGCACCCGGAAGTGGTGCGTGGTGGTGGACTTGGTCACCGGCAGGTCGAAGTGCGAGCAGGACAACTCGACTTCTTCGGCGGCGAGTTCGCGCACGATCCGCAGCCGCATCGGATCCGAGAGCGCGTGCAGCACGGCCTCCAGCCGGATCTCCTCCCGGTCCGGGTGCGGCAGCGCACGGCCGGGGGTGGCGGTGTCGGTCACGGCGGCTGCCCTTCGTCGGGGATTCCTTCGGCTACGAGCATTGTACGAGAGGCATCGTAGTTTGACATGTCTCGTAGTACGAGGGATATCGTACGAGTCGACCACCGGTCCCCTGACGAACGGAGTCCGTCGTGAGCACGCTCTTCGAGCCCATCACCCTGCGCGAACTGACCATCCCGAACCGGGTGTGGATGTCGCCGATGTGCCAGTACTCGGCCGAGCCGGAGGGCCCGCTGACCGGCGCCCCGCACGACTGGCACTTCGCGCACTACGCTGCGCGCGCCACGGGTGGCACCGGGCTGATCATGGTCGAGGCGACCGCGGTCTCTCCGGAGGGCCGGATCTCCCCCCAGGATCTCGGCCTGTGGAACGACACACAGGTGGAGGCCTTCCGCCGGATCACGCGCTTCCTCGTCGCCCAGGGCTCGGTGCCCGCGATCCAGCTCGCGCACGGCGGCCGCAAGGCCTCCACGGACCAGCCGTGGCGGGGCGGCGCGCCGGTCGGGCCGGAGGCCCACGGCTGGCAGCCGGTCGCCCCGAGCCCGGTGCCCTTCGACGAGCGCCACCCCGTTCCGACAGAGCTGACTGTTGATCAGATCAGGGAAGTCGTCGCGCAGTTCGCGGCCGCTGCCCGCCGGGCGCTGGCCGCCGGCTTCGAGATCGCCGAGGTCCACGGCGCCCACGGCTACCTCGTCAACGAGTTCCTCTCCCCGCACTCCAACCACCGCACCGACGCCTACGGCGGCTCGTACGAGAACCGCACGCGGTTCGCCCTCGAGGTCGTCGACGCGGTGCGGGAGGTGTGGCCGCAGGACAAGCCGGTGTTCTTCCGCATCTCGGCCACCGACTGGCTCCAGGACGGCGGCTGGACCACTAAGGACACGGTCCGCTTCGCCCGTGACCTGCACGCCCACGGCGTCGATCTCCTCGACGTCTCCACCGGCGGCAACGCCTCCGGCGTGAGCATCCCGACCCGGCCCGGCTACCAGGTTCCGTTCGCCGCCCGCGTGAAGGCCGAGACGTCGCTGCCCGTCGGCGCCGTCGGCCTGGTCACCGAGGCCGAGCAGGCCCAGAAGATCATCGCGAACGGTGAGGCCGACGCGGTGTTCCTGGGCCGGGAACTGCTGCGCAACCCCTCCTGGGCCCGGCAGGCGGCCCGGGACCTGGGCGGCGAGGTGAGGGTGCCGAACCAGTACAGCTGGTCAGCCTGAACCGGCCGGCCCCGGCCGGTTGCGGGCCCCGTCGGCCCCGGGCCCGGCGGATTCCGGGCCCGGCCGGCCGACCACGGTCGGCTCTCCGCCGTACCCCCGGTCCCCGCCCGGTTGCGGGCCCCGTCCCTGTGCCCGATTCGAGCCCGGCTCCGCTGTGGCAGCCGGACCCGAGCCCGGCGGCGGTGATCGGGCCCCGGGGCCCGGCTTCCGACCCGTCGGCCCAGTGGCGCAGCCGCACGGCATCGGTTCGAGCCCCACTCATCGAACCGCACTCCCCTGCCCAGACGGCTCCGGGACCAACCCGGCTTCCCGCCACGGGCGCCCGGACCCAGCTCCGGGCGCGGGCGCCCGAGCCCCGCTCCCCCCGTCGGTCCGGCGGCGCCGTGGCGGCGGCGGGCGGTGCGTCCGCCCGTCGCGTCGGCTCCGGCCGTCCGGCGGCCTGCCCCCATGGACCGCCGGACGGCCGGACGGCCGGACGGCCGGCGGTTCATGTGGGCAGCAGCCGCCCGATGGTCTCCTCGAGGCGGGGCAGGGTCCGCTGCCCCGCCAGCGCCAGGGCGATCGCCGCAACGACTCCGGCCCAGGCGACCGGGCCGAGCGGCGTGCATCCGAAGAGGCGGCTGACGCCCGGGGTCTGCACCACGGCGACCAGGGCCACGGCGGACCCCAGGGAGGTGACCTGCACCAGGCGGCTGTCGCGCCGGTCGAGGAGGGTCTGCGCGAGCTGGGTGCCGACCACTCCACACAGGGCCATGGTGCCGGAGCGGCGGGCGGTGCCCGGGGTGAAGCGGCCGATCAGCCAGGCCGTGAGCGCGCCCAGGCAGGTGGTGAGGGCGCGGTGCCGGATCTGCCGCAGCAGGGGTTCACCCAGCACACCGGCCGCCTCCTCCACGTGAGCCAGGTCCGCCTCGCCCTCCTTCTCCGTCACCGCCACCGCCATCGACGGGAAGAGGTCGGTGAACAGGTTCACCATCAGCATCTGCCGGGTGGACAGCGGTGCCCGCCCGGACAGCAGCGTGCCGAGGATGCCGAAGCCGACCTCTCCCGCGTTGCCGCCGATCAGGATGGCGATGGCGTCGGCCACGCTGTGCCACAGGGCGCGCCCCTCGCCGACCGCGTCGATGAGGACGGTCAGGTCGTCGTCGGTGAGGACGATGTCGGCGGCGTTGCGCGCCGCGGCCGAACCCCGCGCGTTGATGCCGACACCGATGTCGGCGGCGCGGATGGCCGCGGCGTCGTTGGCCCCGTCGCCGACCATGCCGACCACCCGGCCCGCGTCCCGCAGCGCCTCCACGACCTGGAGCTTCTGCTCGGGCGCCACCCGGGCCACCACACCCGCGTCGCGCAGCATGCGGGCCCGGGCCGCCCGGTCCGCCGCCGCCAGTTCGTCCCCGGTGACCACCACGGTGTCCTCGGGCCAGCCCAGGTCCGCGGCGATGGCCCGCGCGGTCTGCGGGTGGTCGCCGGTGAGCATGACCGGTCGTACGCCTGCCTTGTCGAGGCCGTTCACGAGAGCCGTGGAGGTGTCGCGCGGCACGTCGGACAGTGCGAGCAGACCTATGAACTCGAGTTCCGCCAGCGGCTGTTCGAGGATGTCGGACTCCTTCTCGCCCGCGCCGAGCCGCCGTTCCGCGACCGCGAGGACCCGCAGGCCGCCCCCGGCGAGCGCGTGCGCGGCGTCGGAGGCGTGCTTCGGCAGGCCGGAGCAGGCGGGCAGCACGGTTTCCGGGGCGCCCTTGACGACGAGTACGGGCGGCCCGTCCCCGGTGCGGCCGACGGCGGCGGCGTATCCCCGCGCGGCCTCGAACGGCAGGTCCGCGAGCTGCGTCCAGTCGGGGTCGGGCCCGGCCGCGGCCAGCACGGCCTCGTCGGTGGCGTGCACCGGACGGTCGGATCCGCCGTTGAGCTGCGGGCAGGCCCGCACCGCGGTCCGGATCGTGTCCGCGGACCCGGCGTCGTCCACCGCGCGGACCGTGCCGTCGGCGTCGGAGGTGCGCACGAGCCGCAGCCGGTTCTCGGTGAGGGTGCCGGTCTTGTCGAAGCAGATGGTGTCCATGCGGCCCAGCGCCTCCAGCGTGCGCGGGGTGCGCACGAGGACACCGCCACGGCTCAGCCGCCGGGCTGCCGCCAGCTGCGCGACCGTGGCCACCAGCGGCAGCCCCTCGGGGACGGCCGCCACGGCGACCGCGACGCCGCCGCTGACCGCTTCGCGGATGGGGGTGCCGCGCAGCAGTGCCAGACCGGTGACCGCGGCGCCGCCGCCGAGCGTCAACGGCAGTGCCTTGCGGGTGAGGTCCTGCAGCCTGGCCTGCACACCGCCGGCCGGGGGCGTACGCGCGGCGAGGTGGACGGCGCGGGCGGCCTCGGTGCGGTCGCCGGTGTCGACCACGACGGCGTGCGCCTGCCCCGCCACCACGGTCGTGCCCTCGAAGACCATGCAGCGCCGGTCGGCGACCGCGGCGTGCGGGGTCGAGCCCGTGCGCTTCTCCACCGGCAGCGACTCACCGGTCAGTGCGGACTCGTCGACCTCCAGGCCGTCCTGCCACAGCAGGCGGGCGTCGGCGGGCACCACGTCGTCCCCCTTGAGCTGGATCACGTCGCCCGGCTGGAGCTTGCCCGCCTCCACGGTGCGGGTCCCGCCGGCCGGTGCCTCGTCCTCCGGTGCCACGACGCGCGCCTTCTGCTTCTGCTCGGCGACCAGTCCGGACAGCGCCCGTTCGGCGCGCAGCCGCTGGATGCCGCCGACCAGGGCGTTCAGGTCCAGGGCGCCGACGACGAGCAGGGCGTCCATGACCGAGCCGAGGATCGCCGACGCCGCCGAGCCGACGGCCAGGACCGGGGTGAGCGGGTCATGGAGTTCGCCGCGGACGGCCCGGCCGAGCCCATAGGTCCAGCGCAGGGGTACGACGGCCGGGTGCCGGGAGACTCCGGCGGTCGCTTTGCGGACGCGGGCGGTCAGCTCCTCAAGGGCAGTGCTCTCGGTGACCGGTTCGTGCTCCAGCCGCTCACGGGCCTCGTCGGGCTCCAGTTCGTGCCAGTGCACACGCGGACGCGGGTGCGGGGCGCGGGCCGTCGCCACACCGAACGCGGCCCGCGCCCCCGACAGCAGAGCGGTCGCGGCACCCGCGTCGACGGGTGCGTGCCGGAGCCCCGGCAGCACGGCGATGCGACCGCGTCCGCCCCCGGACTCGCCGACGGCCACGAGGAGACCGGACAGCGCGGCACCGGAACGCGCCAGGGTCTGGGACCGCCGGCCGACCGAGCGGGCGGCCGGGATCGCGGTGAGCACGCGCCACACATCGGGCAGGCCGTGCAGCGCCAGGATGTCCGCGCCCCACACGACCGCGCCGTCGTGGTCGGTCAGGGCGACGGCCACGTCACTGGCGCGCAGGGCGGCCAGGACGTCGTGCTCCTCGGCCCCGCGCACGCGGGCGACCGTCAGCACCACACCCGAGTCGCCGCGCGCCTCGTACACCACGTCGTCCAGCGGCCGCCGGGCGTCGACCACCTGGTCGGCGAGCCCGGTGAAGTCCTCCAGCGCGGGGTCGTCCACCATCACGACCCGGAGACCGGCCCGGCGCGCGGCGTCCAGCACCGCCTCGGCCCACGGGTCGGCCTCGCCGTCCTCGGTGCACAGCGCACCGGAGTGCAGGACGACGGTGCCGGCCATCTCCAGCTGGCGCAACCGGTCAGGGTCCCGGACCAGCACGCCGGCGCGGGCGAGCGCGGCGCTGAGCAGGGCGTGGAAGGCGGCGGGGCCGTAGCGGGCCGCCTTCGGCGAGCCGGCCAGCACCGCCTCCGCCGCCTCGGCGGCGTCGTGCTTCACCAGCAGGGTGGCCGCGGCGCCCAGCAGGCTCCCCGTGGAGGCGTGCGAGGCGTACTCCTGGGCCGGGGACTCGCGCAGTGGCGGCCGAGGAGAGCCGCCCGCGGCGAGGCTGATCCGGTCCGGTGCGCACAACTGGTCGTGGACCGTTTCGAAGGCGGCGGCGCGGGCCACCGTCTCGACCACCTGGCAGGCTCGCAGGGCGCCGTCGAGCACGAGGGAGGTGGGGGTCTGGCCGGCGCCGTGGACGACGGCGTTCACACAGGCGAGCGCCAGGTCCATCCGGTCGGCGCCCAGCCGGTCGCGCAGCCGGTCACGGAAGCGCGGGTTCTCCCGAAGCAGCGTCACCATCGCGGTCACCATGCGGGGTGAGGGCGGCAGGCGCATCGCGTACGCGCCGAGTGCGACACCGATGCCCACGCCGTCGGCCGCGAGCGTGGTCACGGCGGCGCGCACCCCGGCCGGGTCGGCGGGATGCGTGGTCTCCTCCACGTCCCCGGCGGACAGGACCAGTCCGTGCCGCTCGGCCAGCTCGGCCGCGTGCTCCATGACCTGGTCGACCGCCTCGTCCCCGGCCGCGGTCACCACCAGCCGCGCGAGCCCCTCGTCCCAGTAGGCGACGAGCACGTCGGGCCGCTCCGCCAGGGTCTCGGCCACCCGTCGTGCCAGGTGGGCCATGCCGCCCGTGCGCCGCACCCGGTCGTGTTCCACGGGCCGCAGGGCCAGGTGCGCGCGGGCGCCGGCCCGCCAGTGGTCACCGGCGCCGGGCAGCGTGTTGCGAGCCACGCGCGCGACCCGCACGGCGGCGTCGGCGCCGCGCACCCCGGCGCGTGCGGTCCCGGCGGCGGCTGCTGCCGCCGCCCCGACGGCCGGCGCCGCCGCCCGCGCGAGGAGCCTGGGCGCCGCGGGCAGCAGGCGTGCGGCGGCGGAGGGCACCGTGAGCAGACCGAGCACTTGACCCTCCTCAGAGCGTGGTGCGGTCGGGCCGCGCCGTCGGGCCGAGCGGACCGGAGGACGACTTCGGCTCCGGCCCCGTGCTCTGCGCCGGCTTCCCGGCCGGGGGCGCCTCGGCGGGACCGGACGGCTTGGCGCCTTCCGACGCCTTCGCGGCGCCGGTGTGCGGCCCCGCCGCCGGGTCGTGCCCGGCCACGCGCCCGGGCGCGTGGCCGGACCTGAGCGCCGCGGTGCCGAGGTCGTGCGCGGGTTCCGGACGGTGCGTGGAGACGTCCTCCGCCGGGTGCACGGGCCGGGGCTGGGTGAGCCAGGCCACCGCGGCGCCGGTCAGGGCGACGGGCCACTCCACCACACCCGCGGCGCCGAGCAGCCCGGCCCCCGCGTACACCGCCATGCGCCGGCCGCGGGGGGACACCGCGCCGACCTTGTCCAGGGTTTCCTCCGCCGCCCTGCCCACCGTCCCGGCGCCGGGCACCTTGCGCAGTACCGAGGCCGCGCCGCGCAGGGGCGCCGTGAGCGTCGACGACGACTTCTGCTCAGCCATGACTCTCCTCGGGTGAGATCGCTTACCGTGCCCCCCGAGTGCCCACGGCCGCGCTGGTCATCCACTTATCCCACCGGGAAACACCAGCTCTTCCCAGGGGCCGCCACCGATCACGCCGGCGCCATCTGGCCCCGCTATGGTCCCGCGCCCTGCGGAGCGCCCCCACGGCACAGACCGGCGTTTGGCACGAGCCGTGCGGGAACCGTGACTAGAAAGCGCTTACCCTTTACGGTCACGTTCATCAACGTGACCGAGGAGCCCCGACAGAGGGGGCACTTACGGCCGCTGCAGCACAGCTGCGTTCCGCGTGACGTACAGCATTCACGTACGTAACCTTCCCCACTCGAAGGAACGCGCCCCGTGCAACGACAACGACGCACCACCATCACGGTCGCCGCCGCCACCCTCGCGGGAAGATCATTCCAACGGCACCTCTTGCAAGTACGCCACCTCGAACATCACGTACAAGTGAGTCCTGGCCGACCCGCGGGGGCGTCACCGGCGCCCCCGCGGGCGGCTTCCCCCGGAGGCGCCGATCCAGGCCTCCTCGCAACCCGCGCCTCCATGAACCGGCCCTTCCCGAGCCGCCGTCGGGGAGGCGGATGCCGCTTTCATGGCCCCCACCCCAATGCGTCGAGGCCGCGGACACCCATCGGCAGAACCGGCCCGTGCGGTCAGGGCGCCGCGCCCCCGGAACCGAGCGTCGCGGCCAGTTCCCGTCGGTAGCCGGCGTACGCCGTGCGCAGGGCCTCGCCCGGCCAGTCCGCGGGCACGAGGGCGGGTGGCAGCACGGGGTCGGTGAGCAGGTGGCGTACGGCGGCGGCGTAGGCGGCGAGGCGGTCGGCCGGCCGCTCGGCCGCGGTCGCGCGGCCGAGCAGGGAACGCGCGGTGCCCGCCCACCCCTCCAGCGGCCAGAGCCGGGCGACCAGGTCGCGCGAGGGCTCGTCGGGGCGGGCGGTGTACGTCCGGGCCGCAGCGTGCAGCTCGCCCGGCAGCGGGCGGTCGAGGTTGGCCGGCCGCAGCCACACACCCTCGCGGAGTTCGGCCAGGCGCAGGGCGGCCAACCGGCCCCGCAGCTCGGCGCGTTCGGCCGGGCCACGACCCGTCGCCGTGATCACCACCATCTCCCAGTCGCCGTCCCACGCGCGCGTGCCGGGGTGCACGGCGTCGTCCTGGCGGCGCTGACGGGCCAGCAGCCGGTCGCTGAGCCCATAGACGGCGTCCGTGCGCCGCAGGTCGCCGGCGGCCACCATCCGGCTCAGCGCGGCCCGCAGGGTGGAGCCGCCGACACCGAAGGGCTCCACCAGCCGGACCAGGTCCTTCACGGGCAGTTCCGGCGGGTGCGCGCCGAGGAGCAGGCTCAGCACGACCGATCGCGCGGACAGCGGCCGCAGGCCGGCCGCGTCCGGCTCCGCCGACACGTTCATGCGCATGAGCACGTACTGTACGTGCGCCTCCTTGTTGCATCATTGCTACGACCGCAAGAAGAGTGCAACATGACTCCTATGGTCTCGATTCCCGCGCAGTCGCCGGCTCAGCCGCAGTTCGCCACGCACGACGTCACCAACCAGGCGCCGCCCCTCGCCCCGTACGACGCCTCCGACGACCGGGCCCTGCTGGAGGGGCTGCGCCGGGAGGGCGCCGGGTGGGCCGAGGACGACATCCGCGGGCTCGGGGCCCGCGCCGGGAGCGCGGAGGCGCAGGAGTGGGGCGATCAGGCGAACCGGTACGAGCCGGTCCTGCGCACCCACGACCGCTACGGCCACCGCGTCGACGAGGTGGAGTTCCACCCCAGCTGGCACCACCTGATGCGCACGGCGGTCGCCGAGGGCCTGGCCGGAGCCCCGTGGGCGGACGAGCGGCCCGGCGCGCACGTGGCCCGTACGGCGGGCGGGCTGGTTTGGGGGCACACGGAGGCGGGTCATGGCTGCCCGACGTCGATGACGTACGCCGCCGTGCCCGCGCTGCGGGCGCAACCGGATCTGGCCAAGGTCTACGAGCCGCTGCTCACCAGCCGGGAGTACGACCCGGAACTGCGCGTGCCGGCCGAGAAGCCCGGGCTGCTCGCCGGGATGGGCATGACCGAGAAGCAGGGCGGCTCCGACGTCCGGACGAACACCACCACGGCCACACCCACCGACGAGCCCGGCGTGTACACGCTGCGCGGGCACAAGTGGTTCACGTCGGCGCCGATGTGCGATGTCTTCCTGGTGCTCGCGCAGGCCCCTGGCGGGCTGTCCTGCTTCCTGGTGCCGCGGATCCTGCCGGACGGCAGCCGCAACACCTTCCGCATCCAGCGGCTGAAGGACAAGCTCGGCAACCGGTCCAACGCCTCCTCGGAGCCGGAGTTCGACCGGACCGTGGCCTGGCTGGTGGGTCCGGAGGGCCGCGGTGTGAAGACCATCATCGAGATGGTCAACTGCACCCGGCTGGACTGTGTGATGTCCACGGCGACCCTGATGCGCAAGACGCTCGTCGAGGCCGGCCACCACGCCCGGCACCGCAGCGCCTTCGGGGCCCGCCTCGTCGACCAGCCGCTCATGCGCAACGTCCTGGCCGACCTCGCGCTGGAGTCGGAGGCGGCGACGACGCTGACGTTGCGGCTGGCCGGGGCGGCGGACCGGGCGGTGCGCGGGGACGCGGGTGAGCGGGCGTTCCGGCGGATCGCGACCGCGGTGGGCAAGTACTGGGTCACCAAGCGGGGTCCGGCGTTCACCGCCGAGGCCCTGGAGTGCCTGGGCGGCAACGGGTACGTCGAGGAGTCCGGCATGCCCCGGCACTACCGGGAGGCTCCGCTGCTGTCGATCTGGGAAGGCTCCGGGAACGTCAACGCGCTGGACGTGCTGCGCGCCCTCGGCCGGGAACCGGACAGCGCCGAGGCCCTGTTCACGGAACTCGCCCTCGCACGCGGGGCGGACGCCCGCCTGGACGCGGCCGTGACCGGGCTGAGGGACCAGTTGGCCGAGACCGATCAGGCGGGCGCCCGCCGGCTGGTGGAGCGGATGGCCCTCGCTCTCCAGGCCTCCCTGCTGGTCCGGCACGCCCCGTCCCCGGTCGCGGACGCCTTCTGCGCGACACGGCTGGGTGGCGACTGGGGGCACGCGTTCGGCACGCTGCCCTCCGGGACCGGCCTCGACGCGATCCTGGAGCGCGCCCTGCCCGACCGGAACTGATCCCTCTTCGGGCGTCCTTCCCGGGTCGGCGCCGCTGGCCGATCACAGCCGACGGATCGCACACAGTCAGCGTGCGGTTCCGTACCGTTGTCGGTGCCGTGGTGCACACTCGCGATCAGGTGACACTCGCCTGGGGGAGGACAACGTGTTCACGGGGATCGACGAGATCGACTGGGCCTCGCTGCGGCACGCGCACGGCAGCGCGGAGGACGTGCCCGGTTGGTTACGGGCGCTGGCGTCCGCGGACACCGCCGAGCGGGCGACCGCGCTCGACGGGATGTACGGCGCCGTGCACCACCAGGGGAACGTGTACGACTCGACGCTGGCCTGCGTCCCGTTCCTCTTCGCGGTCGCGGCCCGGCCGGAGGTGCCGGACCGGGGCGCCGTCGTGGAACTGCTGATCAGCATCGGCGCGGAGAGCGCGGACGGGAACGCGCGGGCGCGGGAGGCGGTGTGCGCGGGCGCCGAGGGCTTCGTCTCCCTCGCCGGGGATCCGGACCCGGTGGTGCGCGCAGCGGCGGCCGGTGCGCTCGTCCGGTTCCTGGACGAGCCCGCCCGGACCCTGGATCTGTTACGGCGCCGCGTCCGGGCCGAGCGGGACGACCGTGTACTGCTCGCTCTCACGGAGACGCTCGGCCTGTTCGTCCGCCGGTGCCCCGCGCACGCCGACGGCGCGGTGGACCTGCTGGCCGAGCAGAGCGCGCCACCGTACGCTCCGGGGCTGCGGCTCGCCGCACTCGGACAGCTCGCGCTCGGCGCGCCCGGCCGGCTGCCCGCCGATCTGGTGCCGACCGCGGTCCGGCTGCTGCGGGAGCGGTCCGCGCACCGCGTCCGTGAGTCTCGGTACTCCGGCACGGCCACCCTCGTGGGCCGGATACGGCGTCTGCGCCCCTTCGACGAGGAGGGCTCTCATCTGCTGCGCACCCTGCACACCGCGCTGGGGGACCGGGTCGGGGACCGGATCGCCCTGCTCACCGGCCAGCTGACCAGTCCGGAGCCGGTGGACCGGTGCAATGCCGTGTGGATGGCGGCGGGACTGTTCCGTGGCTGGCGTGGTGACCACACCGGCCCCGTCGAGCTGCTCGGCGCCCAACTGGACACCGAGCACGACCGGTTACGGGAGGCGGCGGTCTCGGTCCTGGCGGAGCTGTTCGCCCTGGCCGCGCCCGCCGCCGACGGACTGCACGCGTTGGTGAGTGCCCGGCCCGATCTGTGGACACACCGCTGGGAGCGCTGCGCCCCCACGCTGGGCTACCCGCTCAAGGCACTGGCCCGGAGCGGCGATCCACGGGCGGTCCCGGCGCTCGCCCAGTTACTGGCCGGCCCGGCTGCGCCCGCCGACCTGGGCTTCGAACTCGCACAACTCGGCCGCGCCACGGCCCCGCTCGCCCCCGCGCTACGGCACCGGCTCGGCCGGATCCCCCTGGCCTCCCCCGCCGCCGCCCGGCTCGCCGCCCCGCTGCTGTCGGCGGTCGGGGCCGTCGGGGACGCGGAGGCCGTACCGGAGGTGCTGCGGCTGCTGTCGGGTGCCGATGCCGCCGACGGCCTGGGGGCACGGGACGCGGTCGCGGAGCAGGCGATCCGGACGGTGGAGGCGCTCGGCGCCGCCGCGCGGGCGACACCGCTCCTGCACGCCTTGCTGGACACCCGGCACGCGGCCACCGCGGCGGGCGCGCTCTGGTCGGCCGACCGGGACGCCACCGCCGTACTCCCCGTTCTCATAAGGGAGTTGAAAGAGGGCGACCCGGCGAACCGCCGCCTCGCCGCCCGGCAGCTCGGCAGGCTGGGCCCGGCCGCCCGCGCCGCCCTGCCCGAGCTGCGCCGGACCGCCCGGTCGGGTCCGACGCGGGAGCGGACATCGGCCGCGTGCGCGCTCTGGCAGATCGCGGCGGACCCCGACATCGTGCTGCCGGTGCTGCGTGCCGCCTGGGCAAAGGCCCCCCGGACCCGCGGCGAGATCGCCGGGTGCCTCACCAGAATGGGTCCGGCGGCCGCGCCGCTACGGGACCTGGTGGTGGCCGAACTGGCCGCCCCACGTCGGCACCTGGCCCGTGAGAGGGGGTACGGCGGCAGCCGCGACATCCCCGAGGACGAGGCGTTGCTGAGAGCGTGCCGGGAGGTGCTGGCGCGGGCGTAGAGGCCTCTGACAGACCTGCGCGCACGCGGGGTTCACATCGGGCACTGCCCGATGTGCTGAGTTCGTGGATGCGGCTGTTCGCGCCGGAGCGCGGGGTGGGCGTCCGCCCGTCCTGCGGCCATGGACGGCGGACCACCTGAAACGCTCGAGGAGTTCCGCGCTTCGCCGGAGCCGGGCGGGTGCCTCAGGCCCGGCGAGGGCCACCGCACGATCCGGCGGGACCGGGTGGTCCTGTACCGGAGGACCAGGCGCGTCTCACCACCCGGCCGCACCGGCACCTCGGGGGGGGTCCCGTACCGGAGGACCAGGCGCGTCTCACCACCCGGCCGCACCGGCACCTCGGGGGGGTCCCGTACCGGAGGACCAGGCGCGTCTCACCACCCGGCCGCACCGGCACCTCGCCCTCACCTGAGCCGAACACAGGTGCACGCCCTTGGCCGTCAGACCATCCGCCCCCACTGCGGCCCGAGCCGGGCCCATTCCGTGTCCCATGCGTCCATCCGCCGGCGTTCCAGCCGGCTGCGCAGGGCCAGGCCGCCGACGAGAGGGACGGCGGCCGCGCTCACACCGAGCAGGCCGCCTAGGAGTGCGGCCCGGAAGGCGGCCTCGCCGGCGGAGGTGGGCCGGCCGACGAGATGGCCCTGAGAGTCGGTCCAGACGGTGACCGGGGTGCCGGCCTTGCTGCCGGGCTCCACCCGGACCCGGCCGGTGCGGGCGGAACCGTCGGCCACCGTCCAGCGCACCTCGGCCCACACCCGCTCGCCGGAGGAGACGTGGCTCTGCGCGGGGGACGATCCCGGAACCCGCTGGACCACGCGAGCCACCGCGGGACGCCAGGCGGCACGCTCCCGGGCGAGTCCGTGCTCCGCGGACCGGGCCGCCGTGAGGCCCACCAGCGTCCCGGCCAGGACGGTCAGCAGCCAGGCGCCGAGCACCACCCAGGCCTCCACCACGTCGGCCCGGCGCTTGAGCGGGTTGCGCCGCCAGCGCCACAGCCACACCTTCGGACCACGGAACGCCTTCAAGGGCATCCTCCTCACGAGCGCACCGACCGGCTGACCGCCCTCCCATACGGGAGAGATCACTCCGTTGCTCACGACGAGCCGTCCATCGACGGTCGCACGAGACACCCCTGCCGCGCAGGCGCATTCCGGAACGGAACCGGCCGATCTTCGTCGGAGGCCGGCGACACAGCTGTGGCCTGCGCAGACGCGCACAACAGGGGAGAGTGTCAGTGGTGGGGTGCAGACTGGCCGATATCTGACGGCTACCTGGACGAAGGCGTCCCGGAGGTGATCGGCATGACCGAGGTACTGCTGGCGGTGGGCACCCGCAAAGGCCTGTTCCTCGGGCGGCGGCGGGGCGGCGGCGCCTGGGAGTTCGACGAGAGCCCGTATTTCAACGCGCAGGCGGTCTACTCGGTGGCGATCGACACCAGGGGCGCCCGGCCGCGGCTGCTGGCGGGCGGCGACAGCACGCACTGGGGCCCGTCGGTGTTCCACTCCGACGACCTGGGCCGCAGCTGGACCGAGCCCTCGCAGCCGGCCGTCAAGTTCCCCAAGGACACCGGCGCTTCCCTGGAGCGCGTCTGGCAGCTGCATCCGGCCGCCGCCGAGCCCGACGTGGTGTATGCGGGCACGGAACCGGCCGCGCTGTACCGCTCGGAGGACCGCGGCGAGAGCTTCGAGCTGGTCCGGCCGCTGTGGGAGCACCCGACGCGCTCACGGTGGGTGCCGGGCGGCGGCGGTGAGGGTCTGCACACGGTGGTGACCGACGCGCGCGACCCGCGGGAGGTGACCGTGGCCGTCTCGACGGCCGGCGTGTTCCGTACCACCGACGGCGGCACGAGCTGGAAGCCGTCCAACTCCGGTGTGTCCGCGGTGTTCCTGCCGGACCCGAACCCGGAGTTCGGGCAGTGCGTCCACAAGATCGCCAAGGACGCGGGCGACCCGGACCGGCTGTATCTGCAGAACCACTGGGGGGTGTACCGCAGCGACGACGCAGGCGGGCACTGGACCGACATCGGCGCGGATCTGCCGTCCACGTTCGGCTTCGCGGTCGCCGCCCATCCGCACCGGGGCGACACGGCGTACGTCTTCCCGATCAACGCCGACGCCGACCGGGTGCCCGCCGAGCACCGGTGCCGGGTCTTCCGCACCGCGGACGCGGGCAGGACGTGGGAGCCGCTGTCCAGGGGGCTGCCGCGGGAGGACCACTACGGCACGGTCCTGCGGGACGCCCTGTGCACCGACGACGCCGACCCGGCGGGGGTGTACTTCGGCAACCGCAACGGCGAGGTGTTCGCCTCGGCCGACGACGGTGACAGCTGGCAGCAGCTGGCCGCGCATCTGCCGGACGTGCTGTGCGTGCGCGCGGCGGTGGTCGGCTGACCCCGGCGCCGAGCGGTGCGGGGCCGCCCGGACGTAGCCGCGGGCGGCCGGGCCCGGTCTGACTTCGCGCAAGCGGTGAGGGGTTGTCCGGCCGCGCTCCGGCCATCGGTTGATCGCCGACCGGTGTGCGGCAGTAGGGTGACGCCCGTGGCACCACGACCCTTGCATGAAATCGTCGAACCGGGCTGGGCGAAGGCCCTGGAACCCGTCGCCGGACGGATCGCCGAGATGGGCGACTTCCTGCGCACGGAGATCGCCGCGGGACGCACCTACCTCCCGGCCGGGCCCAACGTCCTGCGGGCTTTCCAGCAGCCCTTCGACGAGGTGCGGGTCCTGATCGTCGGTCAGGACCCGTATCCCACCCCGGGGCACGCGGTGGGCCTGTCGTTCTCGGTCGCACCCGATGTGCGCCCGCTGCCGCCGAGCCTGATCAACATCTTCCGCGAGCTGAACAGCGACCTGGGACTGCCCCAGCCCTCCAACGGCGACCTCACACCCTGGACGCAGCAGGGCGTGCTGCTGCTCAACAGGGCGCTGACCACCGCGCCGCGCAGCCCCGGCGCGCATCGGGGCAAGGGCTGGGAGGAGGTCACCGAGCAGGCGATCCGGGCGCTGGCGGCGCGGGGCAAGCCGCTGGTGTCCGTCCTGTGGGGCCGTGACGCCCGCAATCTGCGTCCGCTGCTGGGCAGGCTGCCGGCGGTGGAGTCCGCGCACCCCTCGCCCATGTCCGCCGACCGCGGGTTCTTCGGCTCGCGTCCGTTCAGCCGGGCCAACGATCTGCTGATCGAGCAGGGTGGACAGCCGGTGGACTGGCGTCTGCCGTGACCGCCCCCGGTTATCTTGCCGTGGACTCCGGCGGTTCCGGCCTCCGGGTCGCCGTCGGCGTCCCGGGGCGGGAGCCCGCGGCCCAGCGGGAGACCCGGGAACCGGTCCGCATGGGTGCGCGGGGCATCGATCCTGCTCACCTGATGGCACAACTCCTCCCGCTGGCGCGCGCCTTGGCCGCGGAGGCGGGGGTGGGCGAGCTGGGCACGGCCGTCGTGGGCGCCGCCGGGTTCGCCACCCTGGGCGACGCCCTGCGCGCCGAACTGCCCGGCGCACTCGCCCGGGAGCTGGGCGTGCGGAAGGTGGCGCTCGCCGCCGACGCGGTCACCGCCTACGTCGGTGCACTCGGGCCACGTCCGGGCGCGGTGCTCGCTGCGGGCACCGGACTGATCGCGCTCGGTACCGACCTGCGGGGCTGGCGGCGGGCCGACGGCTGGGGGCATCTGCTGGGCGACTGCGGCAGCGGTGCCTGGATCGGACGGGCCGGCCTGGAGGCGGCGCTGCGCGCGTTCGACGGGCGGGACGGCGGTTCCGCTCCGCTGCTGGCCTGCGCGCAGGAGCAGTTCGGCGCGATGCCCGGGCTGCCCGGCCTGGTGTACCCCCGCTCCGACCGGCCCGCAGTACTGGCCTCCTTCGCGCCCCGGGTGGCCGCGTGCGCCGCGCACGACCCGGTCGCCGCGGGCATCCTGCGCTCGGCGGCCGGGCACATGGCCGAGTCGGCCGCGGCCGTGTGCCCGGCGGAGGGGGAACCCGAAGTGGCGCTCACGGGTGGCCTGCTCAAGCTGGGTGATGCCCTCCTAGTACCGCTGCGCGAGGAGTTGGCGAGCAGGCTGCCGCACGCCCGGCAGGTGCCGGCCGAAGGTGACCCGCTGCACGGCTCGGTACGGATCGCCACCGACCTCGCCGCCGATCGGCTCACCCTGCCGGGTGAACCGGCGACGATGCTCTACGTGGCCCCACGGACGGCGGCCGGCATCCCCACAAAAGATATTTGATCCCACTGTGGTCCCATGTACCCGGCATGTGCCCGGAACATGTGCCCCGCGGGCGTCACTCATCAGACAAAACCGGACGGATACCGCTCACCTGCACCCTCCCCGAACAGGGGAGCCCGGGAAACCAGTAACATGCGGCGCCATGAGCTCCCCCACTGGACCCGCGTCCGGCCTGCCAGTACGAATGCCGCGACCCCGCCAGCCCGGACGGCACCGCCGACCGGAACCGCTGGTGGCTCCCGAGGGCGCGCCCGCGCTCGTCCTCGCGGTGCCAGGTGCGCCCAGCGCCGCCACGCGCGGCCTCGCCGAGGAGGTCGTGAGCATCGCCCGCTCCGAGCTGCCCGGCCTGGACGCCCGGATCGGGTACCTGGACGGGGACGACACCGAGTTCCCCACCCTTCGGTCCGTGCTGGCACGTGCCGCCGAGCAGCGCACCGCCCGCTACGAGCAGGCCGTCGCCGCCGGTGTCGAGGTCAAGGAGCCCGACGGCCCGGTCGCCGTCGTCGTGCCGCTGCTGGCCGGTCCGGACAGCTCCCTGCTCCGGCAGGTCCGTCAGTCCGTCATGGACAGCCGGGTCGCCGCCGAGCTGACCGATGTCCTCGGCCCCCACCCGCTGCTCGCCGAGGCGCTGCACGTGCGGCTGTCGGAGGCGAGCCTGGCCCGCGCCGACCGTGCCCGGCTGTTCACCGTGGCCACCGCCGCGGACGGCATCATCCTGGCCTCCGTGGGCGGCGAGGAGGCCGTACAGGCGGCCGGGATCACCGGCATGCTGCTGGCCGCGCGCCTGGCGGTGCCGGTGATGGCGGCGGCCCTGGACCAGGAGGGCTCCATCGCCTCCGTCGCCGAGCAGCTGCGTTCCGCCGGCGCTCAGCAGCTGGCCCTCGCGCCGTACCTGATCGGCCCGGAGATCGACCCGGGGCTGCTGGCGGCGGCCGCCGAGGAGGCGGGCTGCGCCACGGCCGAGGCGCTGGGCGCGTACCCGGCGATCGGCAAGCTCGCGCTGGCCAAGTACACGACGGCGCTGGGCATCGCCCCGCAGCAGGCGCAGGGTACCCCGGTCCGCTGACCGGACGAGGCATCCGTACGGCACAGGGCCCGCTCCGGTCTCCGGGGCGGGCCCTGGCCTTGCCCCGGGCGGGCGTGCTCAGCCGAAGACGACGCAGGAGGCCGCGGTGACCCGCACCGAGCCGTCGTACCGGGGCAGCCCTGTCGTCTCGTCCACGGCGAACCAGCTCACGTCTCCGGAGCGCTCGTTGGCCGCGTAGAGGAACCCGCCGTGCTCGGCCAGCGCGCGCGGCCAGTGCCCGCCGCAGGGCACCGTGCCGGTCAGCCGGAGCCCGTCCCCCTCGACGCCGAGGACCGACAGGACGTCCTCGCCGCGGGTCGCGGTCCACACGAAGCGGCCGTCGGGCGAGACCACGATGCCCGAGGGGTAGGCGTCGCCGGCCGGGGCGCCCGCCAGCAGGGGAATCTCGGCCAGCGGCTTCAGGGAGCCGTGCGCCGCGCTCCAGCGGCACACCGTCACGGTCGGCGTGAGTTCGTTGACCACGTAGGCGTGCTCGCCGTCCGGGTGGAAGGCCAGATGGCGGGGACCGGAGCCGGGGCGCAGGGCGAACTCGCGATGCAGGACGGGGGTGCCTTGCTCGAGGGCGCAGACCCGGACCGAGTCGGTGCCGAGGTCGACGCTGACGGCCCACCTCCCGCTGGGGTCGGGCTGCACCTGGTGGACGTGCGGACCGCGCTGGCGCCTGTCGTGCGGGCCGGAGCCGGTGTGCTGGAGGAGGCCGGAGGGCTTGGCGGCGAGCGTGCCGTCCGGGCGCACGGGTACGGCGGTGACGCTGCCGGAGCCGTAGTTGGCGGTCAGCACGTGTCCGTCGTACAGGCTGAGGTGGGTGGGTCCGCTGCCGTCCACCTGCACGGGCGGTCCGACGAGTGCCGGCCGGTCACCGTCGAGGCGGTAGGCGGCGACGGCTCCTTCCGCCGTCTCGCTGACCGCGTACAGCGTGTCACCGCCCGGCGCCAGGGCCAGGTAGGAAGGGTCGGGCAGGTCCTTCGCGGCGGCCACGAGGGTGAGGGCCCCGCCGCCCGGCGCGACCTGCGCGGTCACCAGTCCGGGGCCGCCCGCCGCCGTGAACGAGCCGATGAACGCCCGGGGCCTGTCCGCCCTGCCGTGCTGTGCCACCACTGTCCCCTCTCGGTCGAGCCAGCCGTGCCGGTCCGGGGCCGACGGTAGCAGTCGATCAGGCGCGGTCTAGACCAAGATGCGGGCCAACGGGGTGGATATTCGAGAAGCCCTCCGATTGCCGCGTGGTTCCCGCGCGCCCGCTGCCGCGCACGGCCGGCCAACTGTCGGCGCGACGGCGGCTCCCCCTCAAGCTCCGGCCACGAACCCGTGGTGCGGGCTTCCCCTCAAGCCCCCGCCAGCCGTGAGCCCGAAGGGGTGCGCAGCGGTTCGGCGAGGTCGGCGAGGGCGCGTTCCAGGCCGTGCAGATGAGCCAGAGCCGGTTCGGCGGGCGGGGCGGCGGGGTGCCGAAGAGGCTGGTCACCGCCCGCGGTCAGGGCCTCGACAGCGGCCTCCACGCGCCAGCAGGCGGCGGCCAGGCGGGCGTCGTGGGAGGCCTCGGGGTCGGCGGCGACCGCCACCAGGCCACGGATCTCGCGGGCGCAGTCGTCGAGGAGCGCGAGGACCCGGCGGGCACGCCGCTTGCGGGCCGGCATCGGGTTCAGCGGGTGCACCAGCGGCGCCACCGAGAGCCGGACGCGGCCGAGGAGCTGCTCCAGTTCCGCCACGCGCGGCGCCGGGTCGGCCGTGGCCGAGCCCGCGAGCCGGGCCGCGGCCTCGGCCGTGCAGGCGTGGACGCAGCGCAGGGCGCGCTGGATCCAGGCGTCGGTGGTGGCGTGCGTGGTGACCGGCAGCACGAACAGCACGGCGAGGGTGGCGCCGAGCGCGCCCACGCCGGTCTCGCCGAGGCGCAGCGCGAGCAGGCCTGGACTGAGGACGCCGAGGAGGCCGTAGAGCATTTCGGCGAGCAACGTCACCCAGAGCATCATCCAGGTGTAGGAGACGGCGGCCGTGTAGAAGATGCCGAAGACGGCGACCGCGACGAGGACGGCCGTCGGTACGGGCGCGCCGTGCACGGGCACGGCGACGAGGAAGCCCAGGCCGATGCCGATCACCGTGCCGAGGACGCGCCGGAAGCCGCGGACCAGTGTCTCGCCGCGGGAGGCGGTGTTGACGAAGATCCACCAGGTGGCGCCGACGGCCCAGTACCAGCGCTGTCCGGACACCAGCTGGCCCACGATCAGCGCGAACCCGGCGCCCGCCGTCGCCTGGACCGCCTGCCGGGTGGTGACCCGGGCCAGCCCGGTCCCGGTGGGCGGGACGGGGGCGGCGGCCGGGGGCAGGCGGCGCTCGTAGCACCACACGCCGAAGCGGATCACGGCGGCGCTCAGTACGGACAGCAGGACGGCGGCGTGCAGCTCGGGCAGCTGGGCCGCGGTGGCGTGCAGGAACTGGGCCACGAAGAAGGTCATGAAGGCGAACACGCCGAGGCTGTGTCCGCGCGGACCCCAGCGGCGGGCGTACACGCCGGCGCCGACGACGGCCAGGAAGGCGAGGTCACGCGCCACGGGCTGGTCGTGCAGTCCGGCCGCGACGGCGAGCACCGGTATGCCCACGGGGGGCAGCAGCGCGGTGGTGACCGCCTGCCCGCGCACGGTCGGGTCGGTGACGGTGAACAGTGCGAGCAGCGCCGCGAGGCCGCCGGTGACCGCACCGGCGAGGGAGTGTCCGGCCAGGAGGCAGACCACTACGGCCAGCCCGATGCCGAGGACGGCCCGCGCGGCGAAGCGCAACCGCGCCCGCCCTGGGTCCGGAGCCACGAACACCCTCTTCAGCACTGCTGTCCTCCCCTGGGATCACCGGCACAGAAAAGGCGCCGCGGAGGTCCGCAGCGCCATCGACCTGCCCATGAGAGCATCACCGAGGTCACTGGCTCAAGTGGTGCGCGAATCACTGAGCCATTGGCCCAGGAGACGACTGACAGATGAGTCGGCCGGAATGCCAACGGACCAGGTCGGGTGGAACAGGCGAGCGGTAGGTGGTTGAGCCATTGGTACAGTCGTAGGTCATGGCCGTGGACGACCTCGACACCCGTATCTTGCGGCTGCTTCTGGAGCAGCCGCGCACCAGCGTGCGCGAGTACGCCCGCATCCTCGGTGTCGCCCGCGGCACGCTCCAGGCCCGCCTGGACCGCATGGAGCGGGACGGTGTGATCACCGGCACGGGCCCGTCGCTCTCCCCCGCCGCCCTGGGCCATCCGGTGCTGGCGTTCGTGCACATCGAGGTCACCCAGGGCCACCTCGACGATGTGGGCGACGCGCTGGCGGCCGTGCCGGAGATCGTGGAGGCCTTCTCGATCACCGGCGGCGGTGACCTGCTCGCGCGGGTGGTGGGCCGGGACAACGCCCATCTGGAAGACGTGATCCAGAAGCTGATCAGCCTCCCGGGCGTGGTGCGCACCCGCACCGAGGTGGCGCTGCGTGAACGCGTCCCGTACCGGCTGCTGCCGCTGGTGGAGTCCGTCGGCCGGGCGGCCCGCGGCTGACGCTTGGCATCCTGGACCGGTCATCGACGCGATTGAGAGGCGTCATACGCCCCTGGCAGAGGCGTGCCCAGAGCTTGACTCGGCGTGTAGCCGAGGATGCGGCAAGCCGCCGTCAGGGGGTGACGCGCGCGGTGGTTCCCCGTGCGCGGCGGGCCGCGGCTGCTTAGCGTGACCACATGACCACAGACCTGGCCCGGCCCGCCCCGGACGACCGGCGGTGGAAGGCGCTCGCGGTCTGTCTGGCCGCGGGCTTCATCTCGCTGCTCGACACCTCGATCGTGAATGTGGCGCTGCCCTCGATGGAGCGCGGACTCGGGGCCTCCGAGGCCGCCCAGTCATGGGTGGTCTCCGGGTACGCCCTCACCTTCGGGCTCGCCCTGGTACCGGCGGGCCGGCTGGGTGACATGTACGGACGGCGGCAGGCCTTCCTGTTCGGGCTCGCCCTGTTCACGGTGGCCTCGGCGGCGTGCGGTCTCGCGCCCGGCTCCTCCTGGCTGGTGCTGTTCCGGCTGATCCAGGGCACGGCGGCGGGCATGGTCGCGCCGCAGACCTCGGGGCTGATCCAGCAGATGTTCCCGGGCACCGAACGGGCCAAGGCCTTCGGCCTGCTCGGCAGCGTCATCGGGGTGTCGACGGCGGTGGGCCCGCTGGCGGGCGGTCTGCTGATCGATGCCATGGGCACCGACGGCGGCTGGCGCTGGGTGTTCTTCGTCAACCTGCCCATCGGGGCGGCCGCCTTCGCCGCGGGGCTCCGGTTGCTGCCGCGTTTCCCGGTGCCGGCGGGAAAGCGCGAGGATTTCGATCTGTTCGGTGTACTGCTCCTCGGCTCGGGCGTGCTCGCGCTGATGCTGCCTCTGGTCCAGGAGCAGCAGTGGACCGGGCGGGAGAAGTGGGCGCTGATGCCGGTGGCCGCGCTGCTGCTGGGCTCCTTCTGGGCCTGGGAGAGACGGCAGGGCCGGCTCGGGCGGGCTCCGCTGGTCGACCTGGCGCTGTTCTCCCTGCGTTCCTTCACGCTCGGCGCCCTGGTCAGCCTCACGTACTTCGCCGGCTTCACCACGGTCTTCTTCGTCTACACCCTGTATCTGCAGAACATCGTGGGATACAGCGCGCTCGGGGCGGGTCTCAGCGTCCTGCCCTTCGCGGCCGCCTCGGCGGTCGGTGCGGCCGCCGGAGGCCGGCTGGTGGTGCGTTTCGGCCGCAAGCTCGTCGTCATCGGCCTGTGCGGTGTGGCATTGGGGCTGCTCGGGGTGGTCGCCGCGGTTCAGTTGGTGCCCGGGCAGGGCGTCGGCTGGGCGTCGGCGCTGCCGCTCCTCGTCGGGGGCATCGGCTCCGGCCTGACGGTCTCCCCGAACACGACGCTCACCCTCACCCGCGTCCCCGTACGCCGAGCCGGCGCGGCCGGCGGCGTCCTCCAGACGGGCCAGCGCGTCGGCTCGGCGGCCGGGATCGCCGTCGTGGGCGCGGTGTACTTCGCGCACCTGGCCAACCACGGGCGCCCCGCCACGGCGATTCAGCTCGGGTTGCTCACCGCCGTGGGGATCATCCTGGTCGCGCTGGTGCTGGCGGTCGCCGACCTGCGGGAACGCCACGTGCGTCCCGAACCGGAGAAGGTTGCGGAGACGGTCCGGCGGGGTTCTGGGGAAGACGGGGCCGAGGAGAGGGTCCAGCGCGGCACCTGAAAGGCCCGGGCACGGGCGGGGAGGCCGAGGAGGGGGCTCGGCGCCCGCGGGCCTCGGCTGCCCTCCCGTCTCATGACCTTCGGCGCGGCTTCCCCCGTTTGGCCGGCTTGCCGCCTCCCGAGCCCGCGCTGCGACGCTGGGTGCGGCCCGCCGGCTTCGCGCCCCCCGACTTCGCGGGCGCCTTCTGCAGCCGGGCGCCCCCCTGCTCCGGCCGCTCGCGCTGCTGGTCGGCCCCGGTCTTCGCCGGTGTACGGCCCCGCGTGCTGTTGACCGTGCGGCCGCGGACGATGCCGATGAACTCCTCCACCAGGTCGGTGGTGGCCTCCTCCGGCCAGGACAGGGCCACGCTCGACTGAGGGGCGTCGAGGACCGGTCGGAAGGTGAGGTCCCGGCGGTGGTACAGGCGGGCCAGGGACTGGGGCACGACCAGGAGGCCCACGTTCGCCGCCACCAGGTCGATGGCGTCCGGTGTCGTCGCGGGCCGCTCGAAGGCCGGCTCGCCGGGCGGGCCGGCCCAGTCGAAGACGTCGTCGAGGGGGTGGAGCAGCACCTCGTCGTCGAGGTCGGCGAGCGTGATCTCGTCCACCGCGGTGATCAGGTGGTCCTTGGGGACGATCACCACGGTGGCCTCGGTGTACAGGGGGATCGCGCTGAAGAAGGTCCGGTCCACCGGCAGCCGTACGAGTCCTGCGTCGGCCTCCCCCGCGCGCAGCAGCCCCGGCGCCTCGGCAGCGGGTGCCTGGATGAGGGTGAGCGGGATGTCGGGCAGGCGCTCGTTCCAGACCTTCACCCATTTGGCGGGCGTCACTCCGGGAACATACGCGAGCCGGAACGACGGTGATTCCTCCGAGCCTGTCACCAGGCCAGGTTACCGGCCGTGGTCGGCCCGCCCGCACACGGCCGATACCCTTGACCTCATGAGTTCGCAGCAGAGCACCCAGACCATGAAGCCCGCGACCGCGGCGAAGAAGCTGGGTGTGTACCTCCCCGCCACTCCCGCCTCCTTCCAGGAGGGTGTGGTCACGCGCGCCGAGCTGAACGAGCTGCAGGCCGATCCGCCGGAGTGGCTGCGCGAGCTGCGCCAGAACGGCCCCCACCCGCGCCCCGTCGTCGCGGCGAAGCTGGGCGTGTCCATCGCCGGCCTCGGTCGCGGCGGGGTCACCGAGCCGCTGACCACCGAGCAGATCGAGGCGCTCAAGCAGGAGCGGCCGGAGTGGCTGGAGAAGGAGCGCGCCACCCAGGCCGAGGTCCGCAAGGAGGCCGCGCGGATCAAGGAGAAGAACGCCGAGCGCGCCGCAAACCCGCGCCCCTGACGCCGAGCGCCCCTTGGCGCCTCTCACTCCCGACGCCCCCACCGCCGACCCACATGGCGGTGGGGGCATCGCGCTGAGAAGCGGTCGCGGAAAGCGCAGCGGCGGGACACCGGTCGGGCCGGGCGCAGGGCAGGGGACACCGGTCGGGCCGCCGTTCCCCCGTGCCGGCGGCCCGTCCGACATGCGTCCGGGCAAGCCGGTGTCGCCTGGTTGAAGTGTGCGACAGCCAGAAGGAGCGCGGGTATGCGTACAACTACGTACGCGGACGGAGACACCGAGGACGCGAGTCGACCGGAGAGGTCACGTGGAGCTGGGCAGGACCTACGAGCGCATGGCGGCGGTCGCCGTGGCCGCGCTGCACGAACGGCATCCGGAGCGTCTGTGGCCGATGTTCGGCGCCGCGCTGGCGGACCTCTGCGGCGGCGAGGCGGTCATCCACAAACTCGACGACTGGAACGAGAGCCAGGGCAGGATCGGCACAACGCCCCACGCTGCCGCCGCCGAACTGGACCGGCTCCAGGACGCGGACCTGCGGCTGTTCCGCGCGGGCTATCCCTTCGCGCAGCACTACGCGGCCAGGACCGACCGGGTCCCGGTCACCGCGCGCCGGGCGGCGGGCCGCGGCTGGCCGGACAGTCCGACAGCGCGTCTGCTCGATGAGGTCCTGGACGTCGATCACGTCCTGGGCGTGCCCGTTCCCGACAGCACGGCCCCGATCACCGGGTGCCTCGTGTACCGCTCCGGTACGGACTTCACCGACGACCACCTCGTCATGGCCGAGCATGCGCAGCCGCTGCTGGCCGCGGTCGAGCGGCAGCGGCAGTTGCTGGAGGAATGGCGGCGGACGCTGGGCCCGGACGGCGCGCCGGACCAGCGGGCGGCCGACTGCGCGCTGACTCCCCGGGAGACCGCCGTCCTGCTGCTGCTCACGGACGCGCTCACCGCTGACGCCATCGGCCGCCGCCTCGGCATCTCGGTCCGCACCGTGCACAAGCACGTCGAGAACATCTACCGCAAGCTGGGCACCCGTGACCGTGTCGGCACCGTGCTGCGCGCCCAGCGACTCGGCCTGGTCCCGTCGCCCGGCCCGTCCGCTACGGGGACCTGAGCCGGCCCTTCGCCATTCGTCCGGTACCGGGACCTGAGCCGGCCCCTCGCCGACGAGGGCACCGTTGCCGGCCTATGCGCCACGACGGACCCGGGCGGCCTTGCGGGCCTCGGCAATCTGGCGAGCCTCAGCGGACCGGCGAGACTCGCCACCGCCGCCGGCCCGCCCCGGGCGGGTGCCCAGGCCTCGGAAGGGTGCACCGCCGCGCTTCGGGCGCTCCGCGACCGGCCCGCTGCCGGCTACGGGGACACCGGAGGGAGCCTGGGCGCCGGTGATGCGGCTCAGCTCGGCCTCGCCGGAGCGGACCTGCGTGATCTGCGGCCTGATGCCTGCGTCGGACATGAGTCGGGCCATCTCCCGGCGCTGGCCGGGGAGGACCAGCGTGACGACACTGCCGGACTCGCCGGCGCGGGCAGTACGGCCACCGCGGTGCAGGTAGTCCTTGTGGTCGCTGGGCGGATCGACGTTGACGACGAGATCGAGGTCGTCGACGTGAATGCCCCGGGCCGCGACGTTGGTGGCCACGAGCGTCGTGACGGCACCGGTCTTGAACTGTGCCAGGGTGCGGGTGCGCTGCGGCTGCGACTTCCCGCCGTGCAGCGCCGCGGCCTTCACCCCGCTGCTCAGCAGGTGCTTGGTGAACTGGTCGACAGCATGCTTGGTGTCCAGGAACATGATCACGCGCCCGTCGCGGGCAGCGATTTCGGTGGCGGTGGCGTACTTGTCGGCGTCGTGCACCTGCAGCACGTGATGCTCCATCGTGGTGACCGCGCCTGCCGACGGGTCGACCGAATGGACTACCGGGTCATGGAGGTAACGACGGACCAGGAGGTCGATGTTGCGGTCCAGCGTGGCCGAGAACAGCATGCGCTGGCCGTCGGGACGTACCTGGTCCAGCAGTTCTGTGACCTGCGGCATGAAGCCCATGTCCGCCATCTGGTCGGCCTCGTCCAGGACGGTGATGTTCACTCGGTCCAGGCGGCAGTCCTTGCGCTCGATGAGATCCGCGAGGCGGCCAGGAGTCGCGACGACCACCTCGGCCCCGGCACGCAGTGCGCCGGCCTGCCTGCCGATCGACATGCCGCCGACCACAGTGGCCAGCCGCAGCTTCAGCAACTGGGCGTACGGGGCGAGCGCATCGGTGACCTGCTGGGCCAACTCGCGCGTGGGGACGAGGATCAGGGCCAGCGGCTTGCGCGGCTCGGCACGCTGCCCGGCCGTGCGCACGAGGAGCGCCAGGCCGAAGGCGAGCGTCTTGCCCGATCCGGTGCGCCCGCGGCCCAGGACGTCGCGCCCTGCGAGGGTGTTCGGCAACGTGGCGGCCTGGATCGGGAACGGCTCGTTCAGGCCGCGGTCGGCGAGCATCTCCAGCAACTCGACGGGCATGTCCAGTTCACCGAAGGTCGCGGCGGCGGGGAGGGCCGGGGTGACGGTGACCGGCAGCGCGAACTCCCCCTGTGGAGTGGAGGAGCGGCGCCCGGTGTCACCCGGACCGGCGCCGGGGCGGCCCTGACCCCGAGGACGGAAACGATCGTTCGTGCGAGCTGAACGGCTCATGGAGAACCCTCCTGAACAGGGCACGCATCGAAGAATTCCCGACGGAAATGAGCCGGATAAATTGCGCGAACGAGCCGAATGTGAATCTGAAAAACTTCCAGCGGAATGCAAAAAAACAGTAAGCTGGGGCCCCGCCATCAGGCGGGGCCCCAGTCATCTCACACGCTTCGGCGTCAGGCGGGAGTGATGTTCTCCGCCTGCGGACCCTTCTGGCCCTGCGTGACGTCGAAGTTCACCTTCTGGCCTTCCTGAAGCTCACGGAAGCCCTGGGCGGCGATGTTCGAGTAGTGGGCGAAGACGTCCGGGCCGCCGCCGTCCTGCTCGATGAAGCCGAAGCCCTTTTCCGCGTTGAACCACTTGACGGTGCCAGTAGCCATGTCACATCTCCTTGGGGGCAGTGCCCGCGGGCCCACACCGTGTGAACCCCTGCGTTGCCACAATGAACCCCGTCCGGATAAGCACCGGAGATACAAAAATGCCCGACGACATACAGTCGCCAAGACATTTGAAGTTCAGGGAACCGCAACTGCAACTGTCTCAAGTTTAGCACGGCAGGCCGGGAATTCCTCGGGTGTCCACAATGCGCCGGCTCACCCCAGGAACGACAGGCGGACCTTCCGGTTCGGATTGTCCCTGTTTGTATCCACCAGGCACACGGACTGCCAGGTGCCCAGCTCCAGGCGGCCGGCGATCACCGGGAGGGTCGCGTGCGGGGGGACGATGGCCGGCAGGACGTGGTCGCGGCCGTGGCCGGGGCTGCCGTGCCGGTGCTGCCAGCGGTCGTCGGCGGGAAGCAGGGTGTGCAGGGCGGCGAGGAGGTCGTCATCGCTGCCGGCGCCCGTCTCGATGATGGCGATCCCGGCGGTGGCGTGCGGGACGAAGAGGTTGAGGAGGCCGTCGCGGCCGCCCGCCGCGTCCCGCAGGAAGTCCTCGCAGTCCTCGGTGAGGTCGACGACGCGTTCCCGGGAGCCGGTGGAGATGTTCAGCGTGCGGGTGGTGAAGGCATCTGACATGCCCCCATCCTGACCCATACGCCGTGTTTCACACCCACGGACACCGGCATCTCCTGGTACGGCGCGTCCGGACTTGCTTGCCGGGCCGGGAAGATCCGTGCACGGCTCCCTGTTGGGAGAAACGTGAACGGAAGGCACGAGGTCGAAGTGGTCGTCATCGGCGCTGGGCAGGGCGGACTGGCCGGCGCCTACCACCTGCGGCGCACCGGCTTCGAGCCGGAGCATGACTTCGTGGTGCTGGACCACTCCCCCGGGCCGGGCGGCGCCTGGCAGTTCCGCTGGCCGTCGCTGACGTACGGGAAGGTGCACG
Source organism: Streptomyces sp. NPDC045022 (assembly GCF_056432605.1). Taxonomy (NCBI): domain Bacteria; kingdom Bacillati; phylum Actinomycetota; class Actinomycetes; order Kitasatosporales; family Streptomycetaceae; genus Streptomyces; species Streptomyces sp. NPDC045022. Next base: position 120,837 of record NZ_JBWKIR010000001.1, on the reverse strand, counting down.
GGATGCACTCGCTGCCCGGCATGGAGCTGACGGGCGCCGACCCCGCGCGGCCCTCCGCCGAGGTCGTCCGGGAGTACTTCGATCGGTACGAGCGCACCTTCGACCTGCGGGTACGGCGGCCCGTGGATGTGCGGGCGGTGCGCGAGGGGGAACGCGGGCGGCTGCTGGTGGAGACGTCGGACGGTATCTGGTCGACGCGGGCGCTGATCAACGCGACCGGCACCTGGGACCGGTCGTTCTGGCCGCGCTACCCGGGCCAGGAGACCTTCCGCGGACGGCAGTTGCACACCGCGCAGTACGCCGGGCCCGAGGAGTTCGACGGGCTGCGGGTCGTGGTCGTCGGCGGCGGCGCCTCGGGCACCCAGCATCTGCTGGAGCTGGCCCCGTACGCGGCAGCGACCACCTGGGTGACCCGGCGGCCTCCGGTGTTCCGCGAAGGGCCGTTCGACCAGGAGGCGGGTCGGGCCGCGGTCGCGCTGGTGGAGGAGCGGGTGCGGCAGGGGCTGCCGCCGCGCAGTGTGGTCTCGGTCACCGGGCTGCCCCTGAACGACGCAGTCCGGGAGGGCCTCGCGGACGGCGTCCTGGACCGGCAGCCGATGTTCGACCGCATCACCCCGGACGGCGTGGCGTGGAACGACGGCCGGCACGTGGAGGCCGATGTGATCCTGTGGGCGACCGGCTTCCGGGCCGCGCTCGACCACCTCACTCCCCTGCGGCTGCGCGAACCCGGCGGCGGCATCCGGGTCGAGGGCACCCGCGCGGTGGCCGATCCGCGCGTCCATCTCGTGGGGTACGGCCCCTCGGCGAGCACAATCGGCGCGAACCGGGCCGGTCGCGCGGCCGTCCGGGACATCAGGCGGTTGCCGGCCGAGGAAGAGCCGGCCGCCGCGTGACGTCCCGCCGGCTCAGCGGACCGCGGGCTGCGAGGCGGCCGGGGACTGCGGCGGGCTCTGGCTCGGGGTCTGCGCCTGCCCGGCGCCCTGGTGGAGCGCGTTGAACTCGGCCACGTTGCGCATATGCGTGGTGTAGTCGTCGGTGAAGCGGGTGTCCCCGGGCTTGACCGTGACGAAGTACAGCCAGTTGCCGGGCGGCGGGTTGAGCGCGGCGCGCATCGCCTCCTCGCCGGGGTTGTCGATCGGCGTGGGCGGCAGGCCCATGCGCTGATAGGAGTTGTACGGGCTCTCGATGCGGATGTCGTCCTGGCTGGTCATGGTGGTGCGGTTCAGTGCGTAGTTGATGGTCGAGTCCATCTGCAGCGGCATCCCGCGTTCCAGCCGGTTGAGGACGACCCGGGCAACCTTGCCCATGTCCGCCTTCGTCGTGGCCTCCGCCTGGATGATGCTGGCGATGGTGACGGCCTGGTAGAGGTTCATGGGGCTGCGCTGTGCCCCGGCCGCGATCGGCGCCGCGTTGAACTTCTTGGCCGCGGTGTCGACCATGAACCGCAGCAGGGACTCGGGCGTCGCCCCCTTCTCCAGCGGATACGTCGCCGGGAAGAGATAGCCCTCGGGGTTGCCCCCGGCCTCGCCCGGTAGTTTCAGGCCCGCCTTGCCGATGGACTTGCGGGTGCTGTCCGGGGGCAGTCTCAGGGCCTTGTCGATCGCGTCGTACACCTGGCTCGCGCGCCAGCCCTCCGGGATGACCAGGGTGGCCGGCTTCGCCTCTTCATGACTTCTCGCCAGCGTCAGCAACGGCACCGCCACGGCGGCGCCGGCCACGACGGCGCCGGCCACGACGAGGGCGAGGCGGCCTCGGCGGGTCAGTCGGATCGTGCTCCGTGGCGGAGTCTTGGTCTGCATGCGGGCACGGTAGTACGCATACCGCCATAAACCCGGCATATGGTCAATTTGTCGATCACTGCGTCAGCTTGCGGGTTCCAGTTGCGCGTCCCGGCGGACCAGGGCCGCATAGCGCCCGTCCAGCTCCAGCAGTTCCACGTGTGTGCCGCGTTCGGCGACCCGCCCGGAGTCCAGCACGACGATCTGGTCGGCACCGCGGATCGTGGACAGGCGGTGGGCGATGGTGACTGTCGTACGGTCGGCCGACAGGGCGTCGATGGCCTGCTGGACGGCGGCTTCCGTGCGGGTGTCGAGCGCGCTGGTCGCCTCGTCGAGGATGAGGACGGGCGGGTCGCGCAGGATGGTGCGGGCTATGGCGAGACGCTGCTTCTCGCCTCCGGAGAAGCGGTGCCCGCGTTCGCCGACGATCGTGTCGTAGCCGTCGGGCAACGCGGCTATGTGATCGTGGATCTGTGCCGCCTTGGCCGCCGCGTGCAGCTCCTCGTCGGTGGCGTCCGGCTTGGCGAAGCGCAGGTTGTCGGCGACCGAGGCGTGGAAGAGGTACGTCTCCTGCGAGACGACGCCGACCGCGCGGGCCAGGGTGTCGAAGTCGAGGTCGCGGACGTCGATGCCGTCCAGGGTGACGCGGCCGCCGGTGACGTCGTAGAGGCGGGGCACCAGATAGCCGAGCGTGGACTTGCCCGCGCCGGTCGGTCCGACGACGGCGAGACTGCCCCCGGCGGGCACGGTGACGTCGATGCCGTCGAGGACCGGGCCGGCCGCGGCGTCGTAGCGGAACTCGACGTTCTCGAAGCGGACCTCGCCCTTGATCCGGTCCAGGCGGACGGGCTGTTCGCGCTCGGTGATGTCGATGGGCAGGTCCAGGTACTCGAAGATGCGCTGGAAGAGCGCGAGCGAGGTCTGGATCTGAACGCCGGTCGCGAGCAGGCTGACGGCCGGGCGGAACAGGCCCTGCTGGAGCGAGACGAAGGCGACGATGGTGCCGAGGGAGACCTCGGGTCCGCCGGCCTGGAGGGCCGTGCCGGCGGTCCAGTAGATGACGGCGGGCATCGCGGCCATCACGATCGTGATCACCGCCATGCGCCAGCGCCCGGCCATGTTCGACTTCACTTCCAGGTCGACCAGGCGCTCGGACTCCTCGGCGAAGGACGCGGTGAGCGAGTCGGAGCGGCCCATCGTGCGGCCGAGCAGGATGCCGCTGACGGAGAGCGACTCGGTGACCGTGGCGGCCATCGCGGCCATCTGCTTCTGCCGCTGGGTGGTGATCTTCTTGCGCTCGTTGCCGACGCGGCGGCTGATCCACACGAACACCGGGAGCAGGAGCAGCGAGACGATCGTGAGCCGCCAGTCGAGGGCGACCATGGCGACGATCGTGGCGACCACGCTGGTGGCGTTGGAGACCAGGGAAGTGGCGGTGGAGGTGACGGTGGCCTGCATTCCGCCGATGTCGTTGGCGATGCGGGACTGCACCTCGCCGGTGCGGGTGCGGGTGAAGAAGGCGAGCGACATGCGCTGCAGGCGGCCGTAGACGGCGGTGCGCAGGTCGTGCATGACGCGCTGGCCGACCGTGGTCGAGATCAGCGTCTGCAGCACGCCGAAGACGCTGGACAGGACGGCACTGAAGATCATACCGAGCGCGAGCAGGCTCAGCAGGCCGGTGCGGCCCTCGGGGATCGCGACGTCCAGGGTCTCCTTCAGCAGGAACGGCGTGGCCACCGAGACCAGCGAGGAGGCACCGACCAGCAGGCCGACGATCGCGAGCCGCCCGCGGTAGGGCCGGAAGAGCTTGAGGATGCGACGCACCTGCCGGGGCTGTTCCTCGGTGTCGGCAGGCGGGGTCCAGGGGGGGTCACGGTCGGGATGCATGGGCTCCTACGGAGGCGGACGGGCGCCGGTCGGGGGTCGGCCGACGGGAACGGAACGGATCGTAGCTCATTGTTACCTATACTCACAATGAACGGCATCCTGATATTGTTCCCGCATGACCACCCCCGATCCCGAGGGCCTGCTCGCCGAGCAGCTGCTGCGGCTGACCCGCCGGGTGCACCGCATCCAGAAGCGGCATCTGGAACAGCGCGACGTGGGCATCACCCCGGCCCAGTCCCGGCTGCTGCGCACCCTCGCGCACTACGGCTCGCCCCCGCGCATGGCCGACCTCGCCGAGCGCCTGGAGGTGGTACCCCGCGCGGTGACGACACTGGTCGACGGGCTGGAGGCGAGCGGCAAGGTGCGGCGGATGGCTGATCCGGCGAACCGGCGCGTGACTCGTATCGAGCTGACGGACGAGGGGCGCTCGACCCTGCGCGAGCTGCGCGGCGCACGCCGTTCGGCGGCCGAGGAGATACTCGCCCCGCTGACGGAGAAGGAGCGCCAGGTGCTCGGCGTACTGCTCGACACGCTGGTCGACGGAGACGCGGCCAAGCAGTGCTGAACGGCCGCAGCCCGCTCCGAATGGCCGGAGCGGGCTCCGGAAGACCGCGGCGAGGCCGCGCCACGCAGATGTGTGCCGGCCGGCCTCCGAGGCCGGCCCGTCGGGCTCCTTGACGGGCCGGAGCGAGACGACCGCGCCGCAGCCGTGCGCATCACCCCGCGAGCGGCAGATCCCACACGCGTCCCCGCATCGCCGGGGTCAGCAGCGGCTGCGGTCCTCCGTCAGCACTCCTTGGGCCGTGGTCAGTGAACGGTCGTAGCAGCCGTCGGAGCCGTACAGCCGGTAGCGCTCGGCCGACGTGCCCACCGCGTGCCGCTGGTCTCGCGGGACGTTGAGCGTGTACGCGGCGTCGCCGCTGTAGGTGTCGTCGAGCCGGGACCACGCGGTGCGTCGGCCGCTCCGGCGCTCCACGACCGAGGCACGGTCGCCCAGGGTCAGCGCGGTGCGCAGCCGGTTGTCCGAGCCGACGGTCGTGGCGCCGTTCATCGTGTACGTCCGGTGCGTGTGCGTCGTCCGCGCGGGGCCGTGTCCGCCGACGGTGACGGTCTCGTCGTCGGTCCAGGTCGCGTCGAGTCCGTCCGTGTTCTCGCCGTCGGTCCAGCGGTGGACGGAGGTGTTGGCGAGCGTCCGGCTGACGGTGGTGGTCACACGTCCGTGCGAGGTGTCGAGGTATCCGGAGACGGTGAGCCGGTGCCCGGCGTCGGTGTCCACACGGTTCTCCGAACCGGGAGTGTAGGTGGACGAGTTGGTGATGTTCGTCGCCCTGGCCCCCGTGAGCGCGCCGGTGACGTGTGCGCGGTGCGCGTCCCGCCAGACCAGGACGTTCACCGGTGCGCTCCAGCCGGACTGTCCCGCGGGCACGCCGACGACCGAGACCTCGACGCGGTGCGGGCGGCCGTCGTCGAGAAGGCCGGCGAAGGGCGTCAGGTCGTATTCGAGGGGCCGGACGTCGAAGGCGCGGGGAGCCGGGAGGACGTACCAGAGGAAGGGGTTGGACCAGCCGCCGGTCCATACGTTCGGGAACGGCGCGGCGATACCGGCGAGTCGGCCGTCGACCTTGATCTGCACCTCGCGATAGGGCCCGTGGTCGGCCTTGCAGGAGTAGGACGCCGGGTCGGCCACGGTCAGGTACCAGAACTCCTCACAGCCGCCGCCCGATCCGGTCGCGTACACCTCGGCGACGATCCGCTCGCTGTTGCGGGGGGTGGTGAGGGTCATACCGTCGGGCGTGTCGGCGAGGGTGAGGACACGGTCGGGCGCGGGGGTCTCGGGACGGCCCGCGTAGAAGGTCAGGGTGACGTGCACATCGATGACCCCGGTGTACGTGTCGTCGACGACGTTGCCGATGAGCATCTCGACGTCCTGAGCGCCGCGGAAGGTGTCGCTGTAGCGGGTGACGTCCTTCTCGACGTGCCACTCGATGCCGTCGGGCGAGGGCTCCGGCGTGGAGGTGCGCAGGATCTCGACCCCGCCGACGCGCAGATAGCCGAGCCGGTCGTACTGACGTCCCTTCACCTTGCCGTCGAGGCGCAGGACGACCCTGCTCCAGCGGTCACCGCAGCCCTTGGGCGGAGTGTACGCGCCCCGGTAGGGCGTGAAGTCGCGGAACTGGTTGTCGGCGAGAGTGACCTGGCACGACTTCGTGTGCGGCCGGTCGAGCGGCGGTGCCGCGGTCACCGGATCGTGCCAGTCGGTACCGAACTCTGCGGGCACCTCCGCCGCTCGGGCGGCAGCGGTTCCGGTACCGAAGAACGTGCTCACCAGAAGGGTCGCCCCGGCGAGCATGGACATGACTATCCGTCTTCTCATGGCCGGTGTTCTACGGGGAGTTGACCGCCGACCGCAACGGCCGGACCGGACGAAGGCCGGCGCGCGAGCACGTCCGCGAGGCCGGTCGGCCACATTGCCCCGCACGGGTGCGTCACAGGGGACCATTTAGTGCTATAAGCACACATGACTGACATAGTGCGGTCATGGAGATCAACAAGGGGTCACTCGCGGGATCCGCCCATCCGGAGTCCCGCCAGGGGCGCCCCCGTCATGTCCTCCGCAACCGTCGCACGGCCCTCGCCCTCACCCTGACCCTCGCCGGAGCCGGCGCGTTCACCGGCGCCGCCGCTCTCGCCGGCATGCTCCCGCGTGGAGCCGACGGCTCGCCCGCTCCCGGTCCGGCCGCCTCGTCGGACCCGGCCCCGGCTCCGGCCCCTGGCGCACCGGGCATCGGCGATCCGCTGATGCCGCTCGCCGGCAACGGCGGCTACACGGTCCGCCGCTACACGCTCGACTTCGACTGGCGGGCGCCCCGGACACCCTTCGCCGCCGGCGCCGCCATCAGCGCCACCGCCACCCAGTCCCTGTCCCGTTTCGACCTCGACTTCGCGGGCAACACCGTGCACAAGGTCACAGTCGACGGCGCGCCGGCCACCGCCGTACGCGACGGCGACGAACTCGTCGTCACTCCCGCGAAACCGATCCCGCGCGGAAGCGCCTTCACCGTCCGCATCTCCTACACCGCCGACCCGACGCAGCACCGGCACCGCGACGACGCCATCCAGGACTACGGATGGGTACCCACCTCCGACGGCACCGTGGTCTGCGCACAGCCCGACGGCGCGAAAATGATCTTCCCGGCGAACGACCACCCGAGCCTGCGGGCACCGGTCACCTTCCGCATCGTCACCCCTCCGGGGCTCAAGGCGGTGGCCAACGGCCGGCTCGTCGACAGGGTCCGGCGATCCGACGGACGCATCAGGTGGACCTACGACTCCGAACAACCGGTCGCGCCGCAACTGGTCCAGATGGCGATCGGGAGGTTCGCGTTCGTCGACAGCACCGGTCCGCGCGGGCTGCCCGTCCGGGACGTGGTCCCGGACACCCTGGTCAGCGACACAGCGACCTATCGCTCGCTGACCGCGGAGCACCTTGCCTGGCTGGAACGGCGGCTCGGCCCGTACCCGTTCCACCGCTACGGCGTGCTGGTCGGGGACACCGACCTGCCCGTGGCACTCGAGACACAGTCGCTCTCCGTCGTGCCGAAGGACGACCTGCTGGGCGACCGGGTCGAGGCGGAACGCAATCTCGTACACGAGCTGACCCACCATTGGACGGGTGACAGCGTCGCCATCCGGCGCTGGTCCGACCTGTGGCTGAGCGAGGGTCATGCCCGGTTCTACGAACGTCTGTACTCCGACGAGCACGGCGGTGTCGGCTTGGCGGACGCGATGCGGGCGGCGTACGAGCAGCACGACCAGTGGCGGCACGACGAGGGGGCGCCTGCCGAGCCCTCGGAGCCGACGCTGTTCAAGGTGATGCGCTACGACGGTTCGGCGCTGGTGCTGTTCGCCCTGCGGGAGAAGGTCGGCGCGGAGACCTTCGACAGGATCGAGCGCTCCTGGGTGACGAAGTACCGGGGCCTGGCGGCCGGGACCCGGGAGTTCATCGCGCTGGCCTCCCAGGTCGCGGGCGAGGACCTGAACCCCTTCCTGACCCCGTGGCTGTACGGGCCGCACACGCCGCCCATGCCGGGCCACTCCGACTGGCGGGTGGACCCGGTCGAGGAGTGAGCCGCACGCCGCCGACCGAGTGGCCTCTGCCCGGCCGCTCGGCCACCCCGGTGACGCTTGGCGCGACGTGGCGCGCCAAGCACGGAAACGTACCAGGGGTGGCGTGCAGGGCAACTGTCTTCGCCCTGAAGGTGACGAGCATGTCTGGAGAACCGTGCAATGAGAAGACCGGCCACCCCACGTGTTCCCGACGCCCTCCGCGGGTACCGCCGAACGGCTTGCCTGATCGCGTCGGCGGCGGTGCTGGCGCCGTTGCTGCTCATCCCTGTCTCCGGCGAGGACGGGTCACCGGACCTGGGGTTGCAGGACGCCTTCGAGGACGCCGCGCGCGAGTACCACGTGCCGCGCAGTGTGCTCATGAGCGTGTCCTATGTGCAGTCGCGGTGGGACTCCCACCCGGGCGCGCCCAGCGTCGCGGGCGGCTACGGACCGATGCACCTGCTGGACACCGACCGGATCAAGAACCCGGCAACGGCAGCGAGCCAGCGGGCACAACACGACGCCGACACCCCGCCGCGCGCGGGAAAGGCCGGGCCGCCCGCAGCCCCTGAGGGCGACGCACCGGACGGCCACGGCGTGCAGCCGGCGGACCTGGAGCGCGCCGCGCATCTGATCCATGTCCCGGCCGGGCGCCTGCGAACGGACACCGTCGCCAACGTACGCGGCGGCGCCGCGCTTCTGGCGGCCACGCAACGTCAGCTCGGCAAGCCCCTCAGCGACGATCCGGCGGACTGGTGGGAGGCGGTGGAGCGCTATCCCGGCACCCGTGACATCACGTCGGCGGCGACGTACGCGAACGACGTCTTCGAGGTGATCCGCGAGGGAGCGCACCGCACCACAGCCGAAGGACAGGATGTCACCCTCGCCGCCAGCCCCGGCGTACGACCGCGCATCGCCCGCCCCCAGGATCCACGACGGCCCAAGGAGGTCGAGTGCCCCGCGGAACTGTCCTGCGACTGGCTCAGCGCGCCGTACGAGGAGATCGACGACGAGGGCGGGTACGGCAACCACGACCTCGCCGACCGGCCCAGGGACCAGAAGATCGAGTACATCGTCATCCACGACACCGAGGCGAAGCTGCCCCGCATGTTCGACACGGTGCTGGATCCGACGGAGGCGTCGTGGCACTACTCGATCCGCTCCAGCGACGGCCACATCACCCAGCACGTCAAGACCAAGGACGAGGCCTGGCACTCGGGCAGCCAGTTCGTGAACGCCCGCTCGATCGGCATCGAGCACGAGGGTTTCCTCACCCAGCCCGGCACCTGGTACACGGAACAGATGTACCGGGCTTCGGCCCGCCTGGTGCGCTACCTGGCGAAACGTTACGGCATCCCGCTCGACCGGCAGCACGTCTTCGGGCATGACAACGTTCCGTCCCCGACCGGCGACAGCATCCCCGACATGCACGACGACCCCGGCCCCTTCTGGGACTGGCGGCACTACTTCGACCTGCTCGGCGCGCCGCTGCGGGCCACGGCCGGACCGAACAGCGACATGGTGACGATCCTGCCGGACTTCGCCACCCACAAGCCCCGGTTCACGGGGTGCGCCGGCAGCGGTGTGCCGTGTCCGGCGCACGGCTCCAGCGCCGTCCGACTCCACACGGATCCCGGCGAGAACGCCCCGCTCATCCAGGACCCGGGCCGCAAGCCGGACGGTGACCCCTCCACGGAGGACGTCAACGACCTGGGGTCGCGCGTCTCGGCCGGCCAGGCCTTCGCCGTCGCGGGACGCAGCGGCGAGTGGACGGCGATCTGGTTCCAGGGCCGCAAGGCGTGGTTCAAGAACCCGAAGAAACACCCCACGGCCGTCGGTGCGGCCGGCCGGATGGTGACGCCGAAGGAGGGCCTGGACGAGATCCCGGTGTACGGGCGTGCCCTGCCGGAAGCGGACGCCTACCCCGAGGGCGTGGAGGAGCAGCCCCAGTCGCCGCTCCCCTACCGCTTCGCGGCGGGCCAGCGGTACGTGACCCAGGCCCGCGTCGGAAGTTCGTACGTCGCCAGGTCGTCCATCGCCGACACACCCGAGCCTGTGGTGAAGGGTCAGGAGGGTTACTACCAGATTCAGTTCGGCCACCGGCTCGCCTACGTCCGGGTGAGCGACGTGGACGTGCTGGCCGGACCCGCCGCGGCAGGACCGCCGTCGACGCACAAGGGTCACCCGGCCGGACGCTAGCCGCACGACGGCCGCTCGGCCGGAGAAGTCTGCCAGGGTGGCGGCGCGTTCGTCGTTGCTGGTGGATGGCCTATAGGCCCACCGGTTGAGCAGCACGGTCGAAGTGGGCAGGTCCCGGATCGGGGGAGGAGTCGGTCGGAGTCCGGGTGGTGCGGCCGTCGGCCCAGCGCGCAAGGCCGGTCCGGGGGGCAGGGCTGCCGCAAGGGGCCAGTGGCGGCCACCGTGCCGGGTGATCGGTCGCCGGGCGACCGATGTGTGGGGCGAGGGGTGACAGGTGAGACCGATGTGTGGGGCGAGGGGTGACAGGTGAGACCGATGTGTGGGGCGAGGGGTGACAGGTGATCGGGGCTTGGCCGGAAGACGGTTGTCCGCGCGGGCCGGCCGGGAAAACCGTTTGAAATTCACCACTCTGCGACGCGAACCTTTCACGGCTTGTTGCCGTGTATTGCCGCTCCCCCCTCCCCTGACACGAGCCACTGGGACGCCATGCAGATTCAAGACCTTCCGTATTCCGATCCGGGCGTCCCCGACGTACGTTCGGGTCCTCGCTTCCTGTGGTGGCTCTGGCGGAACCAGATGGGCGGGCAGCTGAAGTCGCTTGCCTGGGGCCTGCTGCACTTCGTCTCCGTCTCCGCCCTGCCCTTCTGCGTCGGCCTCGCCGTCCAGGCGGTGATCGACCGCTCCGGCACCCGGCTCGCCCTGACGGGCGGTCTGATGCTGCTGTGCGGCACGGGCATCGCCGTCGGCGACACCTTCCTGCACCGGGCCGCCGTCACCAACTGGATCACCGCCGCCGCGCGCGTCCAGCAGCTGCTCGCACGCAAGGCCGCCCACTTGGGCTCCGGGCTGACCCGGCGGGTCGCGGCCGGTGAGGTGGTCGCCGTCTCCACCGGTGACGTGGAGAAGATCGGCTGGTTCGTCGAAGGGGTGTCCCGGTTCACCGCGGCCGCATCGACGGTCGTGGTGGTCTGTGTGGGCCTCCTCGTCTACCAGCCTGCCCTGGGCGTGGTGGTCGCCGTCGGCCTGCCCGTCGTGGCGCTCGCGGTGCTGCCGCTGCTGCCCCGTGCCACACGCCGCGCCGACCTGCAGCGCGAGAAGGCCGGCCGGGCCACCGAACTGGCGTCGGACACGGTCGCCGGGCTGCGCGTGCTGCGTGGCATCGGCGGCGAGGAGCTGTTCCTCGACCGCTACCGCCGGGCCTCGCAGGAGGTGCGGCACGCCGCGGTGCGCAGCGCCCGGATGTGGTCGCTGATCTCCGCCATCCAGGTGCTGCTGCCCGGACTGCTGCTGATCGCGGTGGTCTGGCATGGCACCCACCTGGCCCGCCAGGGCCGGATCACGGTCGGCGAACTCGTCACCGTGTACAGCGCGGTGATGATCCTGAATTATCCCCTGCGCCACTTCGAAGAGATCGCGATGGCCTACTCCTTCTCCCGCCCCTCGGCCAAACGGGCCGCGCGCGTGCTGTCGCTGGAACGAACCACCGCCACCGACGGCACCCGCGCTGCCGAGGTGCCGGGCGGTGACCTGTACGACCCCGGCACCGGTCTGCTCGCTCCCGCCGGCCGGCTCACCGCCGTGGTCTGCGGCGACCCGGACGCGGCGGGCAGGCTCGCGGAGCGGCTGGGCGGCCACCCCGCCGAGCCGGGCCGCTCGGTGCTGCTCGGCGGGGTGCCCCTGGACGAACTTCCCCTGGACAGCGCGCGTACCGCCGTCCTCGTCCAGGACAAGGACCCGGTACTGCTCTCCGGCACCCTGCGCGAACTGCTCGACGTGCCCGCCTCCGGTGCCGTGCGGGCCGCGGAGGCGCTGGCGGCGGCGCAGTGCGAGGACGTCCTGGACGCGCTCGTCCAGGGTTCGGTGGACGCCGCCGACCCGATGGACGCCCGCATCACCGAGCGTGGACGCTCTCTCTCCGGTGGCCAGCGCCAGCGGCTCGCCCTCGCCCGGTCGCTGATCACCGACCCGGAGCTGCTGGTGCTGGACGAGCCGACCTCCGCGGTCGACTCGCACACCGAGGCACGGATCGCGGACGGACTGCGCCGGCTGCGCTCGGGACGGACGACGGTGGTGTTCACCTCCTCGCCGCTGCTGCTCGACCGTGCGGACCGGGTCGCCCTGGTGCACGACGGCGAGGTCGTGGCGACCGGCGTGCACCGCGAACTGGTGGACAGCGACCCTCGGTACCGGACCGTGGTGACGCGCGAGCCCGATGAGGAGCCGGTCGCGAGCGGCGCGGATGTGGACCTGTCCGACGGGGACGTCCTGCTGGGCGCTCTCGAGGAGCTGGAAGAGATCGAGGAGAGCGCATGATCGGCGTTGCGCCACCGGCGTACGACCCGGCGGCCCCGACGACCGCCACCACCCTGCCCGTCGGCGCGGCCGCGACCGTGCGTGCCTACGTCGTCGAGTTGTTCCGCCGGCACCGGCGCGCCTTCCTCCTGCTCATCGCCGTCAACACCGTGGCCGTGGTCGCCTCGATGGTGGGCCCGTACCTGCTCGGCGGTCTGGTCGAGCGGGTGTCGGACGGGGCCCGGGAGCTTCATCTCGGCCTGACCGCAGGCCTCTTCGTGCTCGCGCTGGCCGTACAGGCCGTGTTCGTCCGGCAGGTGCGGCTGCGGGGCGCGATGCTCGGCGAGCGGATGCTGGCCGACCTGCGCGAGGACTTCCTCGTCCGGTCGGTCGGGCTGCCGCCGGGCGTGCTGGAGCGGGCGGGCACCGGCGATCTGCTCTCCCGCATCACCACCGACATCGATCGCCTGGCCAACGCCATGCGTGAGGCCGTGCCGCAGCTGGCGATCGGTGTCGTGTGGGCCCTGCTGCTGCTCGGCGGGCTCGTCGTGACGGCCCCGCCGCTGGCGGCCGCCGTCCTGCTGGCCGTGCCGGTGCTCGTGGCCGGATGCCGCTGGTACTTCAAGCGGGCGCCCTCCGGCTACCGCTCCGAGGCCGCCGGGTACGCCGCCGTGGCCGCCGCGCTCGCCGAGACCGTGGACGCGGGCAACACCGTCGAGGCGCACCGCCTCGGCGCTCGCCGCATCGCGCTGTCGGAGCAGCGGATCAAGGAATGGACGGCCTGGGAACGCTACACCCTGTGGCTGCGGTCCGTGCTCTTCCCGGTGATCAACGCCGTCCACGTCCTCGTGCTCGGTTCGGTCCTGATGGCCGGCGGTGTGTTCGTCCTGCGGGGCTGGATCGACGTGGGCCAGCTGACCACGGGCGCGCTCATCGCGCAGATGCTCGTCGACCCGCTGAACCTGATCCTGCGCTGGTACGACGAGGTACAGGTGGCCCAGGTGTCGCTGGCCCGCCTGGTCGGGGTGCGGGACGTCGAGCCGGACACCGGGGACGGTGCGCTGGTCCCCGCCGGGCGGGACGTGCGCGCCGACCGGGTGCACTTCGGCTACCGCGAGGGCGTCGACGTGCTGCGCAGGGTCTCCCTCCACGTCGCGCCCGGCACCCGACTGGCCCTGGTCGGCCCCTCGGGCGCGGGCAAGTCCACCCTGGGCAGGCTGCTCGCCGGAATCTACGCGCCCCGGGACGGCCGGGTCACCCTGGGTGGGGCGGAGCTGTCCCGGATGCCGGCCGATCGCGTCCGCTCGCACGTCGCCCTGGTCAACCAGGAGCACCATGTGTTCGTGGGCGCCCTGCGCGACAACCTCCTGCTGGCCCGCACCGGCGCCACGGACGCCGAGTTGTGGGCGGCCCTGGGCGCCGTCGACGCCGACGGATGGGCGCGGGCGCTGGACGACGGCCTGGACACCGAGGTCGGCTCGGGCGGCCTCGCGCTGACCCCGGCGCAGGCCCAGCAGATCGCGCTGGCCCGGCTGGTACTGGCCGATCCGCACACGCTCGTCCTGGACGAGGCGACCTCGTTGCTCGACCCGCGCGCGGCACGTCACCTCGAGCGCTCCCTGGCCCGTGTGCTGGACGGCCGCACCGTGGTCGCGATCGCCCACCGCCTGCACACCGCCCACGACGCCGACGTGATCGCCGTGGTGGAGAACGGGCGCATCAGCGAGCTGGGCAGCCACCACGAGCTGGTGGCGGCGGACGGGGCTTACGCGGCGTTGTGGCGGTCCTGGCACGGGTGAGGATCCGCCGCGGGCACCGGTACCTGTGCGGACGGCACGGCAGGCACCCGTGGCAGGTGAGGCCGCGCCAGGCGCACCGGCGCCCGTGCCGACGGCGCGGCACGCACCCATGGCAGGAGCGGGCCCGCCGTCGGCACCGGCACCCGCGCCGTCGGCACAGAGCCCACCCATGGCAGAAGCGAGTCCGCAATCGCCACCGGCACCCGCGCCGACGGCACAGAGGGCTCGCATGACGCCGGTGTCTACACCGATCAGTCTGCGGGTGGCGCCGGCGCACCGGCCGGCCAGGGCGCCGGGATCCGCCCCGGCTGTGGTGCCCGCGTGGAGCGGATGGCGCGAGGAGCCGCCCACGACGTACCACCACCGCCCCCTCGGTCCCGCCGGTCCCCGGCGCACGGGGACAGGACCCGGCCGGGGCGCGTGCCGTTGCGCGGTCCCGAGCCGGAGTGGAAGTCTGGAGAACGGCACCGGTGCGGGAAACGCCCGGGAACCACTCGGTTCGCGTCGCGCATCCGTGCCGGGCGTGCCGACGGCCCGCAGCCCGTTTCGGCGGCACGCGGCCGTCCTCACCACCTGGAGGTACTCGTGGACAGCGCCGACGGCTGGGGGGACGACGTCTACCAGCCCGATTCCTCGGAGATCCGGGAGGACTCGGGGGTGCTCGACGTCGAGGACACATTGGACTTCGACGGCGTCGCGGAGCCTCTCGACCGCGGCTGGTCCCCTCCTGAGCGGCCGTGGGCGGTGGACCACGTCGGTGTCACAGCGGCCGAACGACAGGCGGGCGAAACCCTCGACCAGCGGCTCGCCGAGGAGCTGCCCGACCCCGCCCCGCCCGACGGCGACGGCATCGGTGACTGCGACGGCACCGACGGCGAACCCCTCGACAACGAAGTCGGCAACCTTCGCTCCGGCCGGCTGGTGGCCCCCGACGAAGGAGTGCACGAGGACGAGGAGGCCGCCCTTGTCGCCACCGACGTCGGCATCGACGGTGCCGCCGCCTCCGCGGAGGAGGCCGCGATGCACATCGTCGACGAGGACTCCCTTCCCGGCTGACCCGCACGCCCCCTGCCCGACCGCCGCGCACGAGGAGCCGCCATGCAGCAGGACAAGCACCCCGACTACCACCCGGTGGTCTTCCGCGACCGCGCCGCGGGCTACGCCTTCCTGACCCGGTCCACCGCGCGGAGCGAGCAGACCATCGAGTGGGACGACGGCCAGAGCTACCCGGTGATCGACGTGGAGATCTCCTCCGAGAGCCACCCCTTCCACACGGGCAAGGCCCGCACCGTGGACCCCGAGGGCCGCATCGCCCGCTTCGAGCGCCGGTACGGCGGGGCGTAGCCGGGCGAGGCGGCCTGCCGCCGCACGCCGGCCCGGGCAACCCGGGAGGGAGCGAGGCGCCAGGCACCCCGAGCGGGTCGGGCGGCTCAGATCACGTTGAGGGCCGCCGCGCAGCCCACGCCTCCGAGCAGCATGAACGCCGGCATCAGCACCTTCAGCTCCACCCAGCTGCCGGCCCGGAACCGCATCGGCTTCGGCGGCCCCACCGGGTACCAGCGCTTGCGGCCCACCGGGATCGGCCACAGGATCGGGCAGCCGGACACCGTCAGCGCGTCCCCGATGTCGTGCACCAGCGCACCGAGCACGATCGGCAGCCCCAGCCACAGATACTCCTGCCCGGCCTCCGTGAACAGCCAGTGCGAGCCGTTGCCCGGCTTGTCCAGCACCCCCGCGAGGATCCACGCGCTGGTCGCCGCCAGCAGCCAGACCAGCACATCGCTGCTGGAACCGCGCGCCGCCCGCCACAGCAGGCCCTCGATGGCCAGCACCATGTGCACGAACAGGATCGCCAGCACCGCCCAGCGACCGCCCGTGATCGCCGCCCCGGAACACCCGGCCCCGAGCAGCACCGCCCACAGCCAGGTGTGTGTCAGCGTGCGGTGTCCTCCGGAGCGGCGCGGGTCCCCCTGCTTCCTTGTCGATTTGTAGACGGCGTACGACAGCTTGTCGACGATCTCGCAGATCCAGCGGGAGATCGGCCCGAAGGCCCGGGAGATGGTGGCCGCCTTGTGGTCGAGGTCCGGAGCGAGCGCGGCGCCGGCGCAGATCAGTGCGCCGACGAGGAGGACCGGCCAGGGCATCGGATGACCGGCCGCGGCGGCGGCCGCTCCGACGCCGAGCCAGGCCGCGGCCCCCGACAGTGAGTGTGCTGGTCCCATCATGGCCGCTTCCCGCCCCATTCCTCGTGTGCGGCTGTCCAGTTGACCTGGTGCACTGACGCCGCGTCGGCGACACAGCGTAGCGGCCATGATCTTCGTACCCGCAGCCGATTCCCCTCTCGGGGAGAAGGCCAGGCAAGATGGGTCCGTGACCCTCATCGATCAGCTGCCGCCGACCGCCGACCCCGACGCCCTGTACGAAGCCTTCGAGTCGTGGGCGCAGGAGCGCGGTCTCACCCTCTACTCCCACCAGGAGGAGGCGCTGATCGAGGTGGTCTCCGGGGCGAACGTGATCGTCTCGACGCCCACCGGGTCCGGCAAGAGCATGATCGCCGCGGGCGCGCACTTCGCCGCGCTGGCCCGTGACGAGGTGACCTTCTACACGGCCCCGATCAAGGCGCTGGTGTCCGAGAAGTTCTTCGAGCTGTGCAAGCTCTTCGGCACCGAGAACGTCGGCATGCTCACCGGCGACGCCTCCGTGAACGCCGACGCGCCCGTGATCTGCTGCACCGCCGAGGTGCTGGCGTCGATCGCGCTGCGCGACGGCAAGAACGCGGACGTCGGCCAGGTGGTCATGGACGAGTTCCACTTCTACGCGGAGGGTGACCGCGGCTGGGCCTGGCAGATTCCTCTGCTGGAACTCCCCCAGGCGCAGTTCGTCCTGATGTCGGCCACTTTGGGTGATGTGTCCTTCTTCGAGAAGGACCTCGCCCGCCGCACCGGCCGCCCCACCTCGGTGGTCCGCTCCGCGACCCGGCCGGTCCCCCTCTCCTACGAGTACAAGCTCACCCCGCTCACGGAGACGCTCACCGAGCTGCTGGAGACCAAGCAGGCTCCTGTCTACATCGTGCACTTCACGCAGGCGCAGGCCGTGGAGCGTGCGCAGGCGCTGATGAGCATCAACATGTGCACGCGCGAGGAGAAGGACCAGATCGCCGAGCTGATCGGCAACTTCCGCTTCACCACCAAGTTCGGCCGCAACCTGTCCCGTTACGTCCGGCACGGCATCGGCGTCCACCACGCCGGCATGCTGCCCAAGTACCGGCGCCTGGTGGAGAAGCTCGCCCAGGCCGGCCTGCTGAAGGTCATCTGCGGCACGGACACCCTCGGCGTGGGTGTCAACGTGCCCATCCGCACGGTGCTGTTCACGGCCCTGACCAAGTACGACGGCAGCCGCGTGCGCACGCTGCGGGCCCGCGAGTTCCACCAGATCGCGGGCCGGGCCGGCCGGGCGGGCTTCGACACGGCCGGACTCGTCGTGGCGCAGGCGCCCGAGCACGTCATCGAGAACGAGAAGGCCCTCGCGAAGGCGGGCGACGACGCGAAGAAGCGCCGCAAGGTGGTACGCAAGAAGGCGCCGGAGGGCTTTGTCGGCTGGACGGAGAACACCTTCCAGAAGCTGATCGAGTCGGAGCCGGAGCCGCTCACGTCCCGTTTCCGGGTCACGCACACGATGCTGCTGTCGGTGATCGCCCGGCCCGGCAACGCCTTCCAGGCGATGCGCCATCTCCTGGAGGACAACCACGAGCCGCGCAGGCAGCAGCTGCGGCACATCCGCCGGGCCATCGCGATCTACCGCTCGCTGCTGGACGGCGGGATCGTGGAGAAGCTCGACAAGCCGGACGCCGAGGGACGCGTCGTCCGGCTCACGGTCGACCTCCAGCAGGACTTCGCGCTCAACCAGCCGCTGTCCACGTTCGCGCTCGCCTCGTTCGAACTCCTCGACCCCGAGTCGCCGTCCTACGCCCTCGACATGGTGTCCGTGGTCGAGTCCACACTGGACGATCCGCGGCAGATCCTCGTCGCCCAGCAGAACAAGGCGCGCGGCGAGGCCGTCGCCGCGATGAAGGCGGACGGTGTCGAGTACGAGGAGCGCATGGAGCGCCTGCAGGACGTCACGTACCCGAAACCGCTGGAAGAGCTGCTCTTCCACGCGTACAACACCTACCGCAAGAGCCACCCGTGGGTCGGCGACCACCCGCTGTCGCCGAAGTCGGTCGTCCGGGACATGTACGAACGGGCCATGTCCTTCACGGAGTTGGTGTCCTTCTACGAGCTGGCCCGCACCGAGGGCATCGTGCTGCGCTACCTCGCCAGCGCCTACAAGACCCTCGACCACACCATCCCGGACGACCTGAAGTCCGAGGACCTGCAGGACCTGATCGAGTGGCTCGGCGAGATGGTCCGCCAGGTGGACTCCAGCCTGCTGGACGAGTGGGAGCAGCTGGCCAACCCGGAGGAGATGACCGCCGAGGAGGCCCGGGAGAAGGCCGACGAGGTCAAGCCGGTCACCACCAACGCGCGCGCCTTCCGGGTCCTCGTGCGCAACGCCCTGTTCCGCCGTGTGGAGCTGGCCGCCCTGGACCAGGTCGAGGAACTGGGCGAGATGGACGCCGAGGCCGGCTGGGACGCCGAGGCCTGGGGAGAGGCGATGGACAAGTACTGGGACGAGTACGACGACCTCGGCACCGGACCCGACGCCCGCGGCCCGAAGCTGCTGGTGATCAAGGAAGAGCCCGAGAACGGCCTCTGGCGCGTCCGCCAGATCTTCGACGACCCGGACAGCGACCACGACTGGGGCATCAGCGCGGAGATCGACCTGGCGGCCTCCGACGCCGAGGGCCGCGCGATCGTCCGCGTCACCGACGTCGGCCAGCTGTGAGCACAGGAGAATCCCACCGATGACGACGAACCCGGCCGAGAGGCTGGTCGACCTGCTCGACCTGGAGCAGATAGAGGTCAACATCTTCCGGGGCCGAAGCCCGCAGGAGTCCCTGCAGCGGGTCTTCGGCGGCCAGGTCGCGGGCCAGGCGCTGGTCGCCGCCGGGCGCACCACGGACGGCGGCCGGCCGGTGCACTCGCTGCACGCGTACTTCCTGCGCCCGGGCCGTCCCGGCGTACCGATCGTGTACCAGGTCGAGCGGGTCCGCGACGGCCGGTCGTTCACGACCCGCCGGGTCACGGCCGTGCAGCAGGGCCGCACGATCTTCAATCTGACCGCCTCCTTTCACAAGCCTGAGGAAGGATCGTTCGAGCACCAGCTGCCGCCGGCCCGCGAGGTGCCGGACCCGGAGACGCTGCCGACGGTGACCGAGGAGATCCGCAAGCATCTGGGCGCGCTGCCGGAGCAGTTGGAACGTATGGCGCGCCGCCAGCCCTTCGACATCCGGTACGTGGACCGGCTTCGCTGGAACGCCGAGGAGATCGAGGGAGCCGAGCCGCGCAGCGCCGTGTGGATGCGGGCGGTCGGGCCGCTCGGCGACGACCCGTTGGTCCACACCTGCGCGCTGACCTACGCCAGTGACATGACCCTCCTGGACGCGGTCCGCATCCCGGTCGAACCGCTGTGGGGACCGCGGAACTTCGACATGGCCTCGCTGGACCACGCCATGTGGTTCCACCGGCCGTTCCGCGCGGACGAGTGGTTCTTGTACGACCAGGAGTCGCCGATCGCCACCGGCGGGCGCGGTCTGGCCCGTGGGCGCATCTACGACCTGCGGGGGCGACTGCTCGTCTCGGTCGTCCAGGAGGGGCTCTTCAGGGCCCTGTAGAGGGCTGCCGGGAAGGGCCCGTGGTCGCCGTTCTGAACCGCACGTGGTTCAGACCCGCACGGGCCGCGGACTTCTCTGTCGCAGCCAGGCCCGCAGGCCGCGGGCCGGCTGCGGCGGGGACTGCCCGCGATCGCGCAGCGGCGCGGAGGGCGGGGCCGGCCATTGCGCCGGCTCTGTCGCACGAGTGACCGTTCGCGCCATCGGCGCGATCGGCCGTGCCGCCGTCCGCGATGTCGGCGCCACGCGGCGGGCCGCCGGGCGCGGGGCGAGCGCCGCACCTCGGGCAGCCGGGCGCGGGGCGGGCGAAAGGGTGCGGGTCTCCTCGATCGCGCGGGCCAGCTCGCTGCGCAGCCACTCGATCTCGTCCGTGTCGTGCGCGGTCATGATCCGCTCGGCGAGGTGCGCGGATGGTGACCCGGGAGCCCCTTGACCGGGCGGCGCGGCCCGGAACCGGTTCAGGTGGGCGCGTTCGTACGGGTCCTTGACGACGTCGACGACCTCGGTGGGCGGGAGGAAGGCGGCCAGGGCTCCGGCCCGGGCCCAGGAGTCCCCGGCCTGGCGCAACAGGAACCCGAGGTGCCGTCCGCGCCAGTTGCGGGCACGCAGATCCACTCCTCCCTCCAGTTGGCCCCGCAGCGTCTCGGGCGTACGCCCCTTGAGCAGGTGGGCGTTCCCGGCCCCGGACGCGAAGTTCCGCAGCTCTTCGGCCAGGTAGAGCCAGACCACGGCTCGGTAGCGGTTCAGGTAGAACTTCACCGGCACGATCAGGCCCAGACGCGCGAGGCGGGTGAATCGGCCGGCGGGGATCTTCATGAGCGCGGCGCCCTCCGCGGTTCCCACGACTCGGACCCGGTCGCGCAGAGCGTCGGGGAAGCCGTCCTGGGCGCGGAGGCGATCGATCTCCGCGCGCTCCACCCGCCGGGCTCCTCCCCCGCCCTCGTCAGGCACGGCCCGGACAAGGCCGAGCTGCACGGCGAGGTCGAACTCTCCTCGCTTCAGCCCCAGTTCACGAGCGGCATGGCCCGGAGTGCAGGTGATGGGGCGGGATTGGCCGAACGTGCTGGCCGACATGGTCGTACCCCCGTGGAATCCGTGACTGACGCCCTGTGCGTGAGCCGTGCACACACCGTAGCCAATGTGCCGCCGCTCGTGGCAAGCCTGTGGATAACTCCCCCGGGGGGCTGAAGAACGCAGGTCAAAGGTCCGTTATGGGAGTCCGCTCGGGTTGCCTGGCGTCGACGCCGAGGTGTTCGCCGACGCGAGTGACCAGCAGGGTCATCTCGTAGGCGATATGCCCGATGTCGACCTCCGCTCCGCTGAGCACGCACAGAGCGCTACCGGTGCCGGCCGCGGTCACGAACAGCACGGCGTCGTCGTACTCGATCATGGTCTGACGCACCCGGCCCGCGCCGAAGTGGCGTCCCGAACCCTTGGCCAGGCTGTGCAGCCCGGACGCCACGGCGGCCAGATGCTCGGCGTCCTCGCGACGCAGGCCGGTACTCGCTCCCGTGACCAACCCGTCGTTCGACAGGACCAGCGCGTGCCGCACATGGTCCACCCGCTCGGTCAGATCGTCCAGGAGCCACCCGAGTCCCTGGTTCTGCGCCATGTCCGTCTCCCCGTGTGACGTCTCCTCCTGACAGGAGGAACTCCCGCCAGCCTTCCCCACGACTGGCGTCCGGGCAAGCAGGATGGGCGCATGGCAGACAAGATGACCGACGAGGAATGGCGGGCGTTCGTCTCGGAGGGCACCCGCACCGGCAAACTGTCCACCGTTCGCGCCGATGGGAGCCCCCATGTGGCACCGATCTGGTTCCTGCTGGACGGCGACGAACTGGTCTTCAACACCGGCAAGGACACCGCGAAGGGGCGCAATCTGGCCCGCGACGGGCGGGTGGCGCTGTGCGTGGACGACGACCGGCCGCCGTTCCACTTCGTGGTGCTGAACGGCCGCGCCCGGCTGTCGGAGGACCTGGACGAGGTACGTCTGTGGGCCACCCGGATCGCAGCCCGGTACATGGGCGAGGACCGCGCCGAGGAGTACGGCGCCCGCAACGGCGTTCCGGGTGAGCTGCTGGTCCGCGTCACCGTCGACAAGGTGGTGGCCGTGAAGGATCTGGCGGCCTGAGCGGCCGGTCAGCCTACCGAGTCCAGAAGCCGGGCGGTGTGCACCCGCCCGGCGTACTCGACGAGCCGGATGAGCACCTCCTTGCCGGAGTCCCGGTCGCGCGCGTCGCACAAGACCACCGGTGTGCCGCGGTCGAGATCCAGGGCCTTCGAGACGTCGTTGGCGCCGTAGGTGCGGGCGCCCGGGAAGCAGTTGACGGCCACCACGAACGGGATGCCCCGGTGCTCGAAGTAGTCGACGGCGGGGAAGCAGTCCTCCAGGCGCCGGGTGTCCGCGAGGACCACGGCACCGAGCGCACCCTGGGACAACTCGTCCCACAGGAACCAGAATCGATCCTGTCCGGGTGTGCCGAAGAGGTATAGGGACAGGCCCGAGCGGATGGTGATGCGCCCGAAGTCCATGGCGACGGTCGTGGTGACCTTCTGGTCCACGCCGCCGGTATCGTCCACCAGCTGACCGGCTTCGCTGAGAAGTTCCTCGGTGCGTAGCGGCCGGATCTCGCTGACGGCCCCGACGAGGGTCGTCTTGCCGACCCCGAATCCGCCGGCGACCAGTATCTTCAGCGCCAGGGCGGAGTCGGCGACGGCGTCGGAGTGCTCGGAGACCATGATCACTTCTCTCGGGAGGGCCGGCTGCGGTGGATGTCCGGGTGCTCCGGGGCTGAAGCCAGCATCATGGCAACCGGGGCACTCGTCCGAGTGGTTGGACCGGAAAGCACCTGATGTGACCGACTCGCGCCCGGTCGGTTGCGCAACCCGTACGGTTCGGGATGGGACGAGGTCTGCGGCGGGTTCTGAACGCTCATCTACAGCGCCCGCAATCCCTCGATGACCTCGCGCAGGATGCGCTCGTCGGGCAGGTGCGCCGGGGGCACGGGGCGGCTGATGGTCACACAGCCGAGTTCCAGAAGGTCTCCGAGGAGCACCCTGACCACACCCACGGGCAGGTCGGCGTCCGCGGCGAGTTCGGCGACGGACTGTGTCTCCGTGCGGCACAGCTCGATCAGGGTCCTGTGTTCGGGGCCGAGCGCGGTGTCGCCGGGCTTCGGTCCGGCGGGGGCGAGGGTGATGAGCGCGATCAGGTCGAAGCGCACACCGGCGGGGCCGGACTGGGTGCGGCCGCCCGTCATGGCGTACGGGCGGACCAGGGGCCCGGCCTCGCCGTCGTACCACTGGCTCCCCGGCTCCCGTGGGCCGCCGGTCGGGTTCTCGGTCATCGGTGGCGCCTTCTCCGGCTCATCCGGCGGCGGGCGGCTGTGCGGCGACGCGCGGCGGTGTGTAGAGGTGCTCGCCGACCCGCTTGACCAAGCGCGCCATCTCGTAGGCGACCAGGCCGATGTCGGCGGTGACGGCGGTGAGCACGGCGAGGCAGGAGCCGTCGCCGGCGGCGGCCACGAAGAGGAACGCGTCGTCCATCTCGACCATGGTCTGGCGCACGCCACCCGCCCCGAAGTGCCGCCCCGCGCCCTTGGCCAGGCTGTTGAAGCCGGAGGCGACGGCGGCGAGGTGCTCGGCGTCCTCCCGCGCCAGACCGGTGGAGGCGCCGATGGCCAGGCCGTCGTTGGACAGCACGACGGCGTGCCGTACCTCGCTCACCCGCGTGACCAAGTCGTCGAGCAGCCAGTCGAGTTCGCCGGATCGCCGGCCGGCCCTCTGGTGGGGGTCCTGGATCATGCCGGGTCTCCTTCGCTGCTGTGACTGTCCTTTTCGGTTTCCGGGGCGGCGCCGTGGCCGGGCAGGCACCCACCGCCGCGCGCCCAGCCGTCACGGTAGGCCGCCATGCGGTCCCGAACGAGTTCGGGGGTGCGCCGGTCATTGCCGCGCCGTGCGGCGGCCGACGCGGGCTCCTCGGTCCGCTGATGACGGAGTTGGGGGGCGAGGCTCGCCTGGCGGACGCGGCGCGGGAGGTCGTCGGCGGGCTCGGAGTCGCTCGGCGGGCGGTGCAGCCTCAAGGTGGTGACTCCCGGGGGCGAGGGGTCGTTCGGGGTGCCGTGCGGGCCGGTCGGGGGGCGGAGGAGGCCAGGCTCGGTAGCGGTGCCGTGGGGGCCGGGCCCGGGAGTGATGCCGTGCGGTCCGGGGGTGGTCGCGGTGTCGTGCGGGCCGGGGCTGGGGGCGGTGCCGTCCGGTCTGGGGGTGGTGGCCGCGAGGGCGGGCCGGTCCGAGTGCGCGGCGACGGCCCGTGGGGCCGCGGCGTCACCGGGCACGCGCGCGTAGGCGCCTTCCTGCTCACGACGGACTTGCTCGCCCTGCCGGGAAGAAGCTTCCGCCGAACCGCTGTGCAGCAGTGCGGTCGGCAACAGAACGACGGCGCTGGTGCCTCCGTAGGGAGAGGTCCGCAGATGCACCTTGATGTCGTGCCGGGAGGCGAGCCTGCTGACCACGAAGAGCCCGAGCCGGTCGCTGTCGAACAGGTCGAGGGCCTCGGACTGTTCGATCCGCCGGTTGGCCTCGGCGAGGGTGTCGGCGCCCATGCCGAGTCCCCGGTCCTCGATCTCCAGGGCGTAGCCGTTGCCGACGGGTTCGCCGATGACACGCACGCGTGTGTGGGGCGGTGAGAACTGGGCCGCGTTCTCGACCAGTTCGGCGAGCAGGTGGGTGAGGTCGGCGATCGCCGCCCCCATGACGTGCGCTTCGGGGAGCTGACGCACCTCCACACGCGCGTAGTCCTCGATCTCCGACACGGCGGCGCGTACGACGTTCGTCAGGGACACCGGCATGCGCCAGGCCCGGCCGGGGGCCGATCCGGAAAGGATGATCAGGCTCTCGGCGTGGCGGCGCATCCGGGTGGTGAGGTGGTCCAGGCGAAACAGGTCGCTCAGCTCGTCGGGGTCGTCGGAGCGCCGCTCCATGCTGTCCAGGAGGCTGAGCTGGCGGTGGACGAGTACCTGGCTGCGGCGGGCCAGGTTGACGAAGACTCCGGAGATGCCGCTGGCCAGCTCGGCGCGTTCCACGGCGGCACGCAGGGCGGCACGGTGCACGGTGGCCAGGGCTTCCGCGACCTGGCCGGTCTCGTCGTCGGCAGCTGATCCGGCGGGTGCCTCGGCCTGGATGTCGATCTCCTCGCCCGCGCGGAGTTTCCGCATCGCTTCCGGGAGTTTGCGCCGGGCGATCTCCAGGGCGTCGTTGCGCAGGCTCACGAGTTCGACCACGAGCGCACGGCCGATGCGGACGGAGATGACGAGTGAGGCGGCGACCGCGGCGAGGCCGAGAAGCACGGCGGCGCCCGCCGGACTGAGCAGACCGCGGGCCACCGGGTCGGCACGGCCGGCGACAGCGCGGCCCGCGTCGGCCTCGATGGCCCGCATTCCGTCCTGCACGCGCGCGTGGGCGGCGCTCCAGGCGGCTTGTGGTGCCACCTCGGACGGTTCGGCGGTGAGGACCCTGTCCTCGGCCGCACCCAGGGCGGTGTAGGAGCGGCCGGCGGCCAGGCCGCGCCAGGAGGCGCGCTGAGCGGCGGGCAGATCGGCGACGGCTGCCTCGGTGAGGGCACGGCGTGCGGCGACGGCGGAGCCGAACAGTCGCAGCCGTTCGCCCCCGAGACCGCCGCCGGTCCGCGCGCTGCCCAGGACGGCGTCCTCCTGAGCCAGCGACTCGGCGGCCCGGGAGAACTCGAGCAGTACGCGCGCGTCGGAGCCGACATCGGCCTGCTGGACGCCGGTGAGGGCGCCGTCCACGGCGAAGGCGGCCCTGATCGTCTTCGTGTACTGCGCGTAGGTCTCGTCCCAGCCGGCCTTGTGGTCGAGTACGGCCGTCCGCAGGGTGCGGAGGTGCTCGGCGCCGGTGACGAAGGCGCCGAGGCGCCCGGAGACACCGGCGGGCAGTTCCTGGCTGTCGGCGACCGTCCTGTCGTCGCCGAGCCGCAGTTCGGCCACGGCCCGGTCGGTGCGGGCCGCCAGTCTTTCGAGGTCGCCGCGGTCTGCGGTGCCCGGAGCGCCGGCGTAGTGCACGGCTGCGCGGCGCTCGGCCTGCAGCGCGGCGACGGCCGCGGCCACCGGGGTGCGCAGCTCCGCGTCGACGTACTGGGACTGGCGCAGCCGGGCGACATCCTGGGCGGTGCTGACGGTGGCGTAGGCCCACAGGGCGAGCAGGGAGACGACGGGCACCATCAGCAGACTCACCACCTTGGCGCGCACGGTCCGGGGACGCAGGTGCCGACGGCCTCCCCGCGCGCGTGCCACGGGCTGTGGTGTGCCGAGGGGATGGTCGATGCCCTCCTGCGCCGGCGGTCCGGCGTGTGCGCGGCGGCCGCGCGGGGGGTGCGACGGGGAGCCGGCGTTCTCGGGTCTGCGGGGTGGGCGCATGGCCTCCTCGTTCGGGACGTGGGTCGGGGCGCTCGGACCGGCTCCCGCTAGCGGGCGACGGTCTCGACGGGCCGCTGGGCGGAGGCGGACGCATCGCGCTCGTCGGCCGTGGGCGAGAGGGCGACGAAGGCCGAGGTGATGAACAGGTAGGAGCCGAGGCCGACGGCGAGGGGGAAGATGAACTGCATCGCCGTGGCCCCGGACAGGTTTTCGCCGGACGGGTTCACGCGCACGCTCACCGCGAACATTCCGGTGTAGTGCATGCTGCTGACGGCTGCGCCCATGACCAGGGAGGAGACGGTGACCGCGAGCGGCGACCGGATGTTGAGCCCGGCCCACAGTGCGGCCGTCGCCGCCACCACCGCGATCAGCACCGACAGTCCGACGAGGACCGGGTCGTACCGGACCTGGCCGTGCAGCCGGACCGCCGCCATGCCCAGGTAGTGCATGCTGGCGACGCCCAGCCCGGTGGTGAGTCCGCCGAGCAGAAGAGCCCTGTTGCGGTCGCGGCTGTAGCCGACGGCGAAGACGCCGGCGCAGACGAAGGCCATGGCGACGAGGAGGCTCAGGATGGTGAGTGGCACGTCGTAGCGGATGTCGGTGCCGCTGACGCGGAAGCCGAGCATGGCCACGAAGTGCATCGTCCAGATGCCGGTGCCGATCGCGGAGGCCGCGGTGAAGAGCCAGTTGCGGCGCGAGCGGCCGGTGGCGGCGAGCGCGCGGACGGTGCAGCGCAGTCCCAGTGCGGCGGCTGTGCAGGCCATCACGTATGACAGCACGGGGGTCAGCCAGCCGAAGGCGGCGTGGTCCAGGTGTCCCATGGCCCCGGGACGCTAGCCGGGTCAGGGGCGCACAAAGGGGGCGCATTTCGAAAGCTGTTGGAATATGACACAGAGATGCGACGGAACGATCGCGTCACGCTCGAACATGCGCACCGGGACATCCCTCGTGACGGTGAGGGATCATGCGGAGCATGAGCGACGACCACACACATGTCCAGGAGTTCTTCACCGTCCGGGCGGCCGACTGGGACAGCAGGTTCCCCGATGACGGTCCGGCCTATGCGGCCGCCGTCGCCGGCCTCGGGCTGCGGGCGGGTGACCGTGTGCTGGACGCGGGCTGCGGCACGGGGCGTGCCCTGCCGCCCCTGCGCGCCGCCGTTGGCCCCTCCGGGGTGGTACTGGGTGCCGATCTGACCCCGGCGATGCTGGAGAACGCCGCGCGGGCGGGCCGGGACCGGCACGGGCGGCTGCTGCTCGCGGATGTGGCCGCGCTGCCGCTGCGGTCGGGGTCCCTGGACGCCGTCTTCGCGGCCGGCCTGATCGCACACCTGCCGCGCCCGGTGGACAACCTGCGGGAACTGGCCCGCGCGGTACGCCCGGACGGCACGCTCGCGCTGTTCCATCCCATCGGCCGCGCGGCCCTGGCCGCGCGTCAGGGTCGGCGGATCACGCCGGACGACATGCGCGCGGAGGCCAATCTGGGCCCCCTTCTGGCCGGTTCGGGGTGGCGCATGACGTCGTACACCGACGAGGATTCCCGTTTCCTTGCGGTCGCGGTGCGCGAGGAGTGACGCGGCCGGGGATGGGTCAGCCCTCTCCGGTGACGGCTGCCACGAAGGCGTCGGGGTTGTCGAACATGACGTTGTGCCCCGCGCCGGGCACCGTCACCACGCGCACCCCCGCCGCTTCCAGGCTTGTCCTGCCCTCGAGTTCACCGCTGTGCTCCCCCTGGAGGTAGACACGCTCGACGGCGAGCCCCTCCAGGATCGATCGCATCACGGGGTTGGAGCCCTGGCGCAGGCCGACGGCACTTCGGTGCAGGGCGCGCGGGTCGGCCAGTCGCATGGTGGCCGCCCAGAGCGGGCCGACGGCCTGCAGTACGCGCGCGTACTCCTTCTCGACGAACTCGTCCTCTCCGTAGGCGGCGATTCCACTGCTGGCGGCGGTCAGCGGCGGAAAGGAGTCGAGATTGGCCTCTGTGAGTACCAGCCTGGAGGCCAGGTCGGGCCGCCGGTGCGCCAGCACCACGGCGACGGCGCCACCCATGCTGTGCGCGATCAGCTCGGCGCCGGCGACTCCCGCCCGGTCCAGGGCGACGGCGACCGCGTCGGCGTGCTCCTCCAGTGTGTATCCGAAGTGCTGGGGCCGGTCGCTGATGCCATGCCCGGGCAGATCCACGAACAGGCTTCTTCTCCCGGCGAGTTCGGGACGGGCCGCGATGTGGGCGTGGTACACGGCGGACATCGATCCGAGCCCGTGCAGATACACGCGCGCGGGCCCCGTCCCTGGTACCTCCGTCCAACGGATGTGGCTTCCCTCGCTGTCGAATGCGGCCTGCTGCACCGTGCCCCCTTGATGTCCGTGAGGCGACGACTATACCTCGGTACCGATGTATGACGGAAAGAAGGTATAGAGGTATCGAGGTACCGCGCCGTGGGAGAGAATGAGGCCATGCTCGAGCTCGCCATCCTCGGTTTCCTGTACGACGCGCCGCTGCACGGATACGTCCTGCGCCGTCACATCGCGGCGCTCACCGGCCATGTACGGCCCGTCGCCGAGAGCACGCTGTACCCGGCGATCAAACGCCTGGAGAAGGCCGGCCTGCTGCTACGAACACCCGAGCCCGGCGCCGTGGCCGCGCCGCGTCATGTGCTGAGGCTGACCGAGGAGGGCGGGCGTGAACTCAAGCACCGGCTCACCGAACCCGCACAGCGCGAGATCACCGACGAGAACCAGTGGTTCACCCTGCTGGCGTTCCTACGGCACCTGGACGACCCCGCCGCCCAGGCGACCGTACTGCGACGGCGGCTGGCCTTCCTGGAGGAGCCGGCGAGCTTCTTCTACGACGGTGACCGGCCGCTGCGCGCCGAGGAGTTGGACGACCCGTTCCGGCGTGGTGTCCTCACCATCGCGCGTGCCACGAGCCGGGCCGAACTCGCCTGGCTGCGCGACACCCTCGCGTCACTCGACGGGGTCGGCCGCTGAGGTGTCCGGGTGCCGCACCGGGCAGCCCCGCAGCCCGGGGACCGGGCGGGTGCCCAGGTCGGCCACGCGGTAGCCGTTCGGGTAGCCCTTGATCTCCCAGTTCTGGCGTGCGAAGTGCGGGGTGCGGCGCGGCGGCAGCAGCCGGACGAGCCGGCCACGCGCCCGTACGGCGCGGCGCACGAACGTGGAGGTGCCCGCGCCGGGAGGCGTGTAGCGGAAGGCGCGCAGCAGCGGCTCGTCGAGCAGCGCGAGCGTCGCCGTGCGCAGCAGCGGCGCCAAGGGGCGCGGGTACCAGGAGGCCATCAGGTCCAGGGTGGCGTCGGAGACCTGGCGGGCCTGCTCGTCCCAGCCGAAATGGGCCTCCTCGTAGGCGTCGAGCAGTGCTTCGAACTCCTCGTAGGTCCTGGGGATGCCGGGAATGCCCATGTGCCGGCCGAGAGTGCGGTAGTACTCGGTGGCGGCGACGATCTCGTGCCGGGACAGCCGCCGCCAGCCGTAGGCGTCGATCCAGCGCCTGGGCACGACGACGAAAGTGCTGAGCACGTACCGCATGTCGTCGTCGCTGATGTCGTAGCTGCGGTGCATCTGATTGATGCGACGGATCGCGGTACGGCCTTCCTCGGTGGCGAAGCCGTGCTCCACGACGGTGTCGAGGAGCAGCGCCGTGTCGTCGTACCGCTTCTGCGTGCGCTCGGTCAGCTCCGCCGTCTGCGCGAGCAGCCGCCCGATGCTCGGCACGGCGTACGTGCGGTAGAGCGCCAGTTCCAGGGCGCGTGTGTAGTCCCAGGGGAATTCGAACGCCACGCTGAGCCGGTGGATTTCCAGCGCGTCCGCCACCGGGTCCAGCCGGCGGATCTGCCCGAGCCGCTCGAAGCGCTTCACCGCGCTCTCCCCCTTTCGCCGCCGAAACTCCAACTCTACGTTGAAGGACAATGGATGGGCGACGGCACCGACCTCGTCCGGGGAAGGGTGGTATGCGTGTTCGGCATGATTCGCAAGTACGCCGCCGGACTCCGCGCCTCTGCGCGCGTGCAGTCCGCGAGCGCTCGGGAGAGACGCGCGCACAACTTGTTCGAAGCGGCGGCCGTCTATGTGGCGGCCCGCGCGGAGGACGATCAGGACCGGGTCGAGGAGGCGGCGGCCTGGGTGTCGCCGGAGGCGCTGTCCTTCGGCGTGAGCGAACTGGCCTGCCGGGCCGTCGTCACGTTGGCCCGGGAGCGCGACGAGTCGCCCGCGGCTGTGGCGCGAGACCTTCTCGGGCTGCCCGCGGCCTGAGGAAAACCGCTCTCCCACTGTGGTCGTTTCGCCCCCGTCCAGGTGGAAACCTGCAGCTCCGCGCGGTGTGCGGAGTCGTGACAAGGGCCTCCCCCTCGCACTAGGGTGCGCGCCGATGGACGAACCACTGGGGAGGCAGAGATGGCCGGGACCGACGATGAGGCCGTCGCCGCCGCGGACGATGCGCTGTACGTGCTCACGGCGGTGCTGCTGACGCCTGCGCAGTTTCCGAGCGTGCTGGGCGACGACTACCCGCAAGCGTGCGCGGCGCTGGGACTGGCGCCCCGCCCCGACGGGTACGGCCTGGTGCTGGGCCAGGACGGCGACGGCGCTCGGTGGACGGTCGTCATCGACGACGTCTCGCTGGTGGCCGTGGCGATCGCGTCCTGGGACTGTGGCATGGAGTACGAGCTGTCGCCGGACGAGCGCGCGGTCGTGACGGCTCTGCCGGGTTGGCCCCTGTCGGTCGCCGTGGCGGCGCCCGGTGTCCCCGCGCCGCACGACCCCCCGCCCGAGGCGGCGGACCAGCCCACGCTCACCCCGCCGGACACCAGCTCCTGGGGACCCGCCCAGCGGCGTCTCGGCGCCGACGAGATCGCGCTGCAGTGGGCCGCGTGGCGGGAGCAGATCAACGACGCCGATCTCCCCGTGCCGACCGGGCAGGCACAGCCAGAGGAACCGGCAAAGTCCGCGCCGCAGGGCGAGGGGAACGGGCCGAAGGGCGGCCACCAGGGTGTCCGGCGGGTGCTCGCGGAGGCCCACGCCTACGTCGACTCGCCGCCGCCGCTCGGGCGGGTGCGCTCGTCGTTCGCCCCGGGCGACGCCCGTACGCTGCGCGCCGACGGCCCGGGCTGGTCGATCGTGGCCCGCACCGACGACATCGCGTTCGTCCTGCTCGACGAGGAGCCCGGTGAGGTCCTGCCGATCGGCCGGGGCCCCGAACTACCAGGCCTGCTGGAGGCGCTCGACAAGCTGGCCGTACGGCCCCTGTGAGCCTGGCCCGCCCGGGCCGAGGAGTCCGTGCGGCTCACGTGAGCCCAGGGGAGCCGCACTGTTCCCAAGCCTGCGCGGCCCCCAAGGCTCGGGGGCCCGCGCCGGGGCCTCGGCGAGCGTCTCCGGCCGTACGCCGTCGCTTCAGCGGCCCAGCTCCTTGCGGCCCATCCTGCGCAGCCGGCGCCGCTGTGAAGGGTCCAGCGCCAGGTAAGCAGCCACCGGGACTCCCACCACGATCAGGAAAGCCACCCACCAGGGCAGCCATATCAGCAGGATGAGCCCCACCGCCACGCCGCCCACGGCGAGCTTCGCGTTGTTGGACATGAGCGTCCCTCCTTCACGGCCACTGCCGCTTCTCTGCTCTGAGAACGGCTCCCCGCTCCCCGCGGTTCCGGACGCCGACCCTGAGACATCCCTGAGACGCGCCCCTTAATGGTGCCGCCGATCGCCGGCGCAGGGGAAGCAGTGGTCCACGTCACTTCCTCAGTCTGGGGGTTCGCGTCTCACCGTGCTGTACCCTCGACCACCCTGGCCAAGTAGTCAAATTTGAGGAGTGCGGCACAACAGTGCAGAGGATTCCCACGGCACCACCCTCCGGGCTGTCCGAACTGGTCCGCTGTCACGTCGTGTTCCTGCCCGCCGACCCCGCTCGCACGGGCCGGCTCGCCTTCTGGCGGCCGGACGGTGGGGCTCCTCCCGTCGTCGCGGACGGGTCCGTGACAGAGCTGGACGTCGTCGCCCCCACGGCAGACGGCGATGTCGAACGCCGCCGTACGCCCGCCCTTCTGTTGCCCGTGCGCAGCGCGCTTCCGTTTCTCACCCGTGCGCGTGAGCTGCCGCAGGGACACCGGTCCACCGTCTTCTGGGACACGGCCCGTCTGCTGGCGCTGCACTTCCTGGCGCGCGGCCTGCTCCTGCCCGGCCTCTCCCCGGGCGACAACGACACCTGGCGGGTCGGGCCGTTGTCGGCGCGCGACGCGGAGCTGGTCCGTCATCTCGCCGCCGCCATGCCTCCGGAGGCGCATGCCACGCCGCTCACGCCCGCCGGCCCGCTCCTGCTGCCCGACCCGGAGCGGCTGCTGCGCGCCTTCCTGGACGCG
Source organism: Streptomyces sp. NPDC045022 (assembly GCF_056432605.1). Lineage (NCBI taxonomy): Bacteria > Bacillati > Actinomycetota > Actinomycetes > Kitasatosporales > Streptomycetaceae > Streptomyces > Streptomyces sp. NPDC045022. Next base: position 88,219 of record NZ_JBWKIR010000001.1, on the reverse strand, counting down.
GTCGCAGACGTGCTTCCGCGATCTCCCGCCGCCGCGATGGTGACCGGCGGCCCCGCATACGCGGCGCCCGAGCCACAACGACTGCCCGCTTTGCGGCCGTGGGCCGACGACATCGCCGCCTGCCACGACGCGGGCGTGCGGCTGTCGCTGCGCGTGGAGGCGTCCGGCCTCGGCGACGCGGCACAGCAGGACGACGCCCCGGTCCGGTTCCGTGCGGTGCTCCAGGTGCACGGGCTCAGCGGGGTCACGGACGTGAGCGACGCGGCCGGCCTGTGGACCGGTGGGGCCGCGCACGACGCCTTCGGTCCCCATGACGCGTTCGGTCCACGCGCGCGTGCGGACGCCCTGCTGGCACTGCGCCGCGCGGCCCGGGCCTGGCCACCGTTGACGCCTCTGCTTTCCGCCGCCGTTCCCGACTCGGTGGACCTCGCCGACGACGAGATCGCCGAACTCCTGGGCGAGGGTGTGCGCGCGCTGGCCTCGGCGGGGGTGGACGTGCACTGGCCGAAGGAGCTGTCCCGTGGGCTCACCGTCCACGCGACGGTCGGCCCGCCGGACGACGGCACCGCCGCACCGGAAGAAACCTCGGCCCCGTCGTCGTTCTTCTCGGCGGAGGCCGGGGTCACCCTCGGCTGGTGGTTCGCGCTGGACGGGCGGGAGCTGTCCCGGGAGGAGCTGGACCGGCTCGCGGACGCCAGGCGACCCCTGGTGCGGCTGCGGGACGGATGGGTGCTGGTCGATCCGCGGGAGGCGGACCGCGCCCGGACCCGGCGGGACCGCCCCCTCGCTCCCGTCGAGGCGCTGGCCGCCGCTCTGACGGGCTCGGCACAGGTCGACGGCCAAGAGGTGGACGTGCGGTCCACGGGATGGCTGGACGGGCTCCGGGAGCGGCTCACGGATGCCGGGCCGGCACGGGCCGTCGAGCAGCCGCCGGGTCTGGCCGCCGCACTGCGGGACTACCAGTTGCGCGGCCTCGACTGGCTGGCGCGCACCACCTCTCTCGGTCTGGGCTGCTGCCTCGCCGATGACATGGGTCTCGGCAAGACGATCACCCTCATCGCACTGCATCTGCACCGGCAGGCGGACACCTCGGCGGCCGGGCCCACGCTCGTCGTCTGTCCGGCCTCCCTGCTGGGCAACTGGCAGCGCGAGATCGAGCGCTTCGCCCCCGGTGTGCCGGTGCGCAGGTTCCACGGCGCAACGCGTGAGCTCGGCTCCGTGACGGCCGGGGAGTTCGTCCTGACCACGTACGGCACGATGCGCCTCGACGCCGAGCGGCTCACCGAGGTGTCCTGGGGCATGGTGGTGGCCGACGAGGCACAGCACGTCAAGAACCCTTACGCGGCGACCGCGCGGGCCCTGCGGTCCATCGGCGCACGCGCGCGCGTGGCGCTGACCGGCACTCCGGTGGAGAACAACCTCACGGAACTGTGGGCCATCCTCGACTGGACGACCCCCGGTCTGCTCGGCCGCCTCGCCACCTTCCGCGCGCGGTACGCGCAACCGGTCGAGGGTGGCCGGGACCCCGCCGCCGCCGAGCGCCTCGCGCGGCTCGTCCGGCCGTTCCTGCTGCGGCGGCGCAAGTCGGACCCCGGCATCGCCCCCGAGCTGCCCCCGAAGACCGAGACCGATCATCCCGTGGCCCTGACCGGTGAACAGGCAGGTCTCTACGAGGCGCTGGTCCGCGAGACGCTGGAGCGGATCACGGCTGCCGACGGCATGGCCCGGCGGGGACTGATCGTGCGGTTGCTCACCGGCCTGAAGCAGATCTGCAATCACCCGGCGCAGTTCCTCAAGGAGGAGGATCCGCGGCTCACCGGGCGCTCGGGGAAGCTGGAGCTGCTGGACGAACTGCTCCACACCATTCTCGCGGAGGGTTCGGGTGTGCTCGTCTTCACCCAGTACGTCCGCATGGGCCGCCTGCTCGAACGGCACCTGGCGGCCCGTGGAGTGCCCTCGCTGCTCCTGCACGGCGGAAGCCCGGTCCCCGCGCGCGAGGAGATGGTCCGGCGCTTCCAGGACGGCGAGGTCCCGGTGTTCCTGCTGTCGCTGAAGGCCGCTGGGACCGGTCTGAACCTGACGCGTGCCGAGCATGTCGTGCACTACGACCGCTGGTGGAATCCGGCGGTCGAGGCGCAGGCCACCGACCGCGCGTACCGCATCGGGCAGACCCGCCCGGTGCAGGTGCACCGGCTGATCGCCGAGGGAACCCTGGAGGACCGCATCACGGAGATGCTGGGCCGCAAGCGAGAGTTGGCCGAGGCGGTGCTCGGTGCCGGCGAGGCCGCACTGACGGAGCTGACGGACGTGGAACTGGCCGCACTGGTGGAACTGCGCGGGGAGGCACGATGAGCCGCTACGGCGACGAACACGACCGCGAGACCGGGCGCACGTTCGCCGCGCTGCCCCCCGCACGGGGACGCGGATTCGCGCAGAGCTGGTGGGGTCGCGCATGGCTGCGGGCCCTGGAGGACGCGGCCCTGGACGCGGCGGCGGTCAAAGCGGGGCGCCGGCTCGCGCGCGCGGGCGGCGTGGGCGCGGTGACCGTGCGGCCCGGCCGGGTCACCGCCGTGGTGCGCGACCGGGGAGGCGCGGCGCACCGGGCGGACGTGCTGGTGCCGGAGTTGTCCGCGGAGGAGTGGGGGCGGTTCCTGGACCTGGCCGTTGAGCAGGTCGGGCACATGGCCGCGCTCCTGGACCGGGAGCTGCCGCCTCATCTGGTCGAGGACGCGTCCGTGAGCGGGATCGAACTCCTTCCCGGCCTCGGCGAGCTGGACCCCGAGTGCGACTGCGGAGCATGGGACCACTGCGGACACACCGTCGCGTTGTGTCACCAGGTGGCGCGGCTGCTGGACGAGGATCCGTTTCTGCTCCTGCTGATGCGCGGGCGGGCGAAGGACGCCTTCCTGGCGCAACTGCACGTGCGCGGTACCGCGCCGAGGTCAGTCCCCCGCGCGCCTCAAGCGGAGGGTGTGGACGCGGCGGAGGCATGGGCCGCCGCGGACATCCTTCCCCCACTGCCCGAGCTCCCGGAACTCCCGCGGACGCCCGGGCCACCGCCGTCCCTCGACGCCGACACGGCACCGGCGCCCGGTGTCGATCCCGCGGCTCTGGAACACCTGGCCGGCCGCACCGCCGTGGAGGCGTACCGGCTGCTGGCGCGGTCCCTGTCCCCCGAGCCGTGCGAGGGCACCGACGTGCCGGCCGCTCAGGACGCCGTACGGCTGGCCTGCGGTACGCCGTCCGGCGCCGTGACCGAGCGGCTCGCCGCCGGATCCGGGCGCGGCCGCGAGGGACTGGCGACAGCCGTCCGCGCCTGGCAGGTCGGGAGCGAGGCCGCCCTGGCCGTACTGGACGAGGAGTGGCAGGTGCAGGGCGTGGCACTGGCACGCGCGCGTGCGGCACTGGAAGGGGCCTGGGAGGCCGGCGAGCGACCGTCGTTCCACAGGAGCGGCAATCGGTGGACCATCCCGGATGAAGGAGTTCAGCTGCGACTCGGCAAGGACGGCCGCTGGTGGCCGTACCGCGACGAGGACGGCCGCTGGATCCCCGCGGCAGGACCGGACGGCGATCCGGCGGCGGCGCTGACCTCGACGCGGCTCGACCCGGATCCGCTCGCGGACGCGGGTACAGCTGCAGGGCTCTCACCGGCCGTTGAAGGGATCTGATCGACCGTCACCGCCGTTCACAGGCCTTACCGCGGCAGCCCCACGATCCGATGAGCGGTGGACGCCCGCAGTTCACCCCGCGGTCGGGTGACGTTCCTCCTGGGACCCAAATGTGGCCGCTGTCAACGAACATGTCACCAGGAGGCCCGATGTCCCCGCATGCCGTCGGCAGGCGCCGCGTTCACCGTTCCGTCGCCACGGGCCTGCCCCTCGCTGTGGCCGCCGCACTCGTGGTCGCCGGGACGGCCGCGGCGGCGCCGTCCGGGGATGCCCGCGTCGTCCGCACGGCGACCCTCGGTGAGATCCCGCTCGGCGCGTTCGGCAACGCGCTGCTGCCCGGCAGCGTGAGCGACGACCACGGGGTGAAGCTGGGCGGCATCGGGAGCGACATCTACCCGACGGGCCGCACGGGCGAGTACTGGACGGTGACCGACCGCGGGCCCAACGGCCAGACCAAGGTGGACGGCAAGAAGCGCCGCACGTTCCCGGTGCCGGGCTTCGACCCCGCGATCGTGAAGATCCGGGTCTGCGGGGACACGGTCACGGTCGTCGACGCGATCGCGCTGACCACCTCCTCCGGGAAGGCCGTCACCGGGCTGCCGAACCAGCAGAGCCGCGACGAGAGGCCGTACACCTACGACGCCGGGACCCCGCTCTCCTACGACCCGAACGGTCTGGACACCGAGGGCATCGTGCGGGCCGGGGACGGGAGCTTCTGGCTCGCCGACGAGTACGGCCCCTCGCTCGTCCACATCTCCGCGCGCGGGAAGGTGCTCACCCGCTACGTACCCAAGGGCCTGAACCTGACCGGCGCCGACTATCCGGTGGTGGAGGCGCTGCCCTCGGTCCTGCTGCACCGCAAGATCAACCGGGGGTTCGAGGGGCTGGCGCAGCTTCCCGGCGGTGACCTGGTGGTCGCCCTGCAGAGCCCGCTCTCGCTGCCGGACGCGGACGCCGGGGGCGCCTCGCGCACCACCCGTCTGCTGCGCTTCTCGCCTCGGAAGAGGGCCGTCACCGCCGAGTACGCCTACCGGTTCGACCCGGTGAACGTGGTCGACCCGAGCGAGGACGACACGTCCGAACTGAAGATCTCGTCGGTGGTGGCGGTGGGTGGTGACCGGCTGCTCGTCGAGGAGCGCACGGACAAGGCGGCCCGGTTGCAGCTGGTCACGCTCGGACGCGAGGCGAACATCCTCGGCGGCCCGTGGGACGACGACACGACGTCTCCTTCGCTGGAACAGCTGGACGACCCCACGGCGCAGGGCGTGCCGGTGCCGGCGAAGCGGCTGGTGGTGGACCTGGGCAAGGTCGACGGGGTACCGGGGAAGATCGAGGGCATCGCGCGCGTGGACCGCGACACGCTCGCTCTCATCAACGACAACGACTTCGGTATGACCGACGGCGCGGGCGCGTTCGACGCCCAGGGCCGCCTGGTCGACAGCGGCATCAGGACGACCGTGACCTACGTACGGCTGCCCAGGGGCTGTGACGGAGGACCCGATGGCCGGGCTTCCGGCCGGTCGGGCACCGCAGGGCCGGGCCGGCCGGGCGTGGGGAAGCCGGGTCGGCCGGGCGTAGGGAAGCGGGGCCTGCGGGCGACGGGCGGGCCGGGGAGAGCGGCACGTGGTCGCGCCGCCCTCCCCGGGCCCCTGCGTACTCCGTCGTGCGCGGACGACTGCCTACGCGCGCGTGGCGGTCAGCCCCGGGCCCCCAGCAGGTGGTCCATGGCGAGTTGGTCGAGGTGTTCGAAGGCCATACCGCGTGCGGCGGCGGCTGCCACGTCGAAGTCCTCGAAGGCGGCGCGGTCGGTGAGGAGTGCCTGGAGGCCGTCGGCCGCGGTCGGCTGGGCCAGCTGGTCGAGCCGGGAGTCGCGCAGGGCCTGCTGGACCTCGGGGTCGGCGCGGAAGGCGGCGGCCCGCTCCTTGAGAATGAGGTAGTTGCGCATGCAGCCGGCCGCCGAGGCCCACACGCCGTCGAGGTCCTCGGTCCGCGGCGGCTTGAAGTCGAAGTGGCGGGGCCCTTCGTAACCGGCGCTCTCCAGGAGGTCGACCAGCCAGAACGCGGCCCGCAGGTCACCGGCGCCGAAGCGCAGGTCCTGGTCGTACTTGATGCCGGACTGGCCGTTGAGGTCGATGTGGAAGAGCTTGCCCGCCCACAGAGCCTGCGCGATGCCGTGCGGGAAGTTCAGCCCGGCCATCTGCTCGTGGCCGACCTCCGGGTTCACGCCGTACAGCTGAGGGCGCTCCAGGCGCTCGATGAAGGCCAGCGCGTGCCCGACGGTGGGCAGCAGGATGTCACCGCGGGGCTCGTTCGGCTTGGGCTCGATGGCGAAGCGGAGGTCGTAGCCCTGCTCGGTCACGTACTCACCGAGCAGGTCGAAGGCCTCCTTCATCCGGTCCAGGGCCACGCGGACGTCCTTGGCGGCTCCGGACTCGGCGCCCTCCCGGCCGCCCCAGGCGACATAGGTCCTCGCGCCCAGCTCGGCCGCGAGGTCGATGTTGCGGATCGTCTTGCGCAGCGCGTAGCGGCGCACGTCACGGTCGTTGGCGGTGAACGCGCCGTCCTTGAAGACGGGGTGCGTGAAGAGGTTCGTGGTGGCCATCGGGACGGTCATGCCGGTGGCGTCCAGGGCCTGCCGGAACCGCTTGACGTGTGACTCGCGCTCGGTGTCCGAGGAGCCGAAGGGGATCAGGTCGTCGTCGTGGAAGGTCACTCCGTGGGCGCCCAGCTCGGCCAGGCGCCGCACCGTCTCGACCGGGTCGAGAGCCCGGCGGGTGGCGTCACCGAACGGGTCCCTTCCCTGCCAGCCGACGGTCCACAAGCCGAAAGTGAACCTGTCCTCGGGGGTGGGCTGGTGGTTCATACCGCGGCTCCTTGCTGCGTACGACTATTTCGTCATGGCCGTTTACAAATTAGTATGCGCACGCACCTCTGGGAAGAGACACCATGTCTTCGACAGCAAGGTGTCTTCCACAGCCCACCGCACATCCCGCACAGACGCGGAAGAGGAGAGCCCGATGTCAGCAGCCGAGGGTCCGCTCGTCGTCGGCGTGGACACATCCACCCAGTCCACGAAGGCGCTGGTCGTCGACGCGGCCACGGGGCAGGTCGTGGCCGGCGGTCAGGCGCCGCACACCGTGACCGCCGGCGCGGGCCGGGAGAGCGATCCGCGTCAGTGGTGGGACGCCCTGTGCGAGGCGCTGCGCCAGTGCGGCGACGCGGCGCACGAGGCGGCGGCGGTGTCGATCGGCGGCCAGCAGCACGGCCTGGTCACCCTGGACGAGCACGGCGAGCCGGTGCGTCCGGCACTGCTGTGGAACGACGTCCGGTCCGCTCCGCAGGCCCGCCGTCTGGTGGAAGAGCTGGGCGGCCCCAAGGCCTGGGCGGAGCGGACCGGCAGCGTGCCGGGGGCGTCGTTCACGGTCACCAAGTGGGCCTGGCTGGCCGAGCACGAACCCGACGCGGCCCGTGCGACCCGGGCGGTCCGGCTCCCCCACGACTACCTCACCGAGCGCCTGACCGGGCAGGGCACCACCGACCGCGGCGACGCGTCCGGCACCGGCTGGTGGGCGTCGGGCACGGAGGCGTACGACGAGGAGACCCTCGCGCATGTCCGACTGGACCCGGCCGTGCTGCCCCGCGTGGTGCGCCCCGGCGAGGTGGCCGGTACCGTCCGCGACAGCCATGACCTGCCGTTCTCCAAGGGCACGCTGGTGGCACCCGGCACCGGTGACAACGCGGCGGCGGCGCTGGGGCTCGGGCTGCGCCCCGGGACCCCGGTGCTCAGTCTCGGTACGTCCGGCACGGTGTACGCCGTCTCCACGCACCGTCCGGCCGATCCGACCGGCACGGTGGCGGGCTTCGCCGACGCGCACGGGGACTGGCTGCCGCTGGCCTGCACGCTGAACTGCACGCTCGCCGTGGACCGCGTCGCGGCCCTGCTGGGCCTGGACCGGGAGGCCGTGGAGCCGGGCGGTTCGGTGACGCTGCTGCCGTACCTGGACGGCGAACGCACCCCCAACCTGCCGAACGCCTCCGGTCTGCTGCACGGGCTGCGCCACGACACGACGGCGGGCCAGTTGCTGCAGGCCGCGTACGACGGCGCGGTGCACGCGCTGCTCGGGGCCCTCGACCTGGTCCTCGATAAGGACGCCGACCGCAGCACCCCGCTGCTGCTGATCGGGGGCGGGGCCCGGGGCACGGCCTGGCAGCAGACCGTGCGCCGCCTGTCGGGGCGGCCCGTGCAGGTCCCGGAGGCCGGGGAACTGGTCGCCCTGGGTGCGGCGGCGCAGGCGGCCGGACTGCTGACCGGGGAGGACCCCGCGGCCGTGGCCCGCCGCTGGAACACGGCCGCGGGCCCGGTGCTGGAGGCCGTGGAGCGGGACGGGCAGACGCTGGACCGGATCACCGGGGTACTCTCCGACGCGGCCCCGCTGCTGGAGCGGAAGGCCGAAGCCCAGCCGCGCACACAGAGCTGAGTGGCAGACACCGAGGATTGACGGAGGCATGACCGTACCGCCGCACGAGGCCCGCCCGCCGGGCAACGGCCGTGCCCTGCCGGACACCCAGCGGGGAATGCGCCGGCGCAATCTCGCGCGCGTGATGCACGCCGTCAGCATCGAGGGTTCGCTGTCGCGAGCGGCGGTCGCCTCGCGCGTCGGTCTGACGCGGGCGGCGGTGTCGACGCTGGTGGACGAGCTGATCCGCTGGGGGCTGCTGGAGGAACTGGGCCCGGAGCGGCCGGGCCGGGTGGGGCGGCCCGGGTCGGCGCTCGCGGTGAGCGGCCGGGGTCCGGCCGGGATCGGGGCGGAGATCGGCGTCGACCACCTCGCGGTGTGCGCGGTCGATCTGCGCGGGGCGGTCCGCGCGCGGGCCGTGCGACACGGCGCCAACCGGGGCCGGGCGCCCGGGCCGGTGATCGAGGAACTGACGGCGCTGATCCGCCGGGTCGTCGCGGAGGCCGAGCAAGAGGATCTGTGGCCCGCCGGGCTCGCGATCGCCGTTCCCGGACTGGTGGCCCGGGACGGGCGGACGGTCGTCCGTGCCCCGAACCTCGACTGGCGCGACACGGACCTCGGCGGCCTGCTGCCCGGTGGATGGCCGCTGACCGTGGACAACGAGGCCAACTTCGGTGCGCTGGCCGAGTTGTGGCTCGGTGACGGCGCCCCGCGTGACTTCCTGCACGTGTCGGCCGAGATCGGCATCGGTGCCGCGGTCGTCGTGGACGGCGGGCTGCTGCGCGGCACCCGGGGTTTCGCGGGCGAGCTGGGCCACGTGCCCGTGTGGCCGGACGGGCCCGCCTGCCCCTGCGGCGGCCGCGGCTGCCTCGAGCAGTACGCCGGCGAGGAGGCGGTGTCGCGCGCGGCGGGACTTGAGCCACGCGAGGACCTGGTACGGCTGCTCGCGGAGCGAGCCGAGGAGGGCGACGAGAGCGTACGGGCGGCCCTGCGGGACGCCGGCACGGCACTCGGGATCGCCCTGACCGGGGCGGTGAACCTCCTCGACCCCGAGACGGTGGTCCTGGGCGGGGCGCTGGCCGGACTCTCACCCTGGCTGTTGCCGTCGCTGGAGGCGGAGCTGACCGGCCGCACCGCCGGACCGGCCTGTCCGGTGGCGGTGTCCCGGCTGGGCCCGGAAGGCCCGCTGCTGGGCGCGGCACACTCGGTCGTCCGGTCCGTACTGGACGACCCGGCCGCCGTATCGGAACGCTCCTGACGTCTCCCGCCGGAATCCGGCGCCGTCGCCTGCCTCTTACACCGCGGCTGCCGGTGCTTCTGCCACCGCGCCGCATCGGCGCTTCGTCCACCACGGCACGTCGGCGCATCGTCCATTCCCCCGCCTCGCGCTCCCTCCCGGGCGGCACTTCCGCGCGGCCGCACTGCACGCCGTGGCGCGAGCGGGGAGCGTGGTCTGGCTGCGGGAAGGAGTGACGCCGCGTCAGGACGGGACCTGACGGCACGTCGCCGCTCGGGACGACATGCCCGGACTCGCCCGAACGGGTGGCCGAGTTGTCCACAGGTGGCGGGTTGTCCACGGAACCGCGCCGTGCCCTTCTGCGCAACCCACCCGAGTCGTACCGTGTTTCGCACGAGGCGCGGCTGCCGGGCCGTCACGGTCGGCGGGCGCCCGCGGAATGAGATGAGGGGAATTCACACGCGACCGGTGACAGCGGGCTGACACGGATCGGGGGACACATGCACAGGGAGACGACGACCGGGGCGCTGCGACGCGACGCCGTCGGGTTGCGCGAGGTCCTGTTCCAGAGCGTCACGGCGATGGCGCCGGCCGCCGCGGTGGCCGCGTCGATTCCGTCCGGCGCCGCGTTCGCGGGCGGCAGCCTGCTACTGGCGGTGCTGATCGGGGCGGTGGTCAACTCCACGATCGCCAACGCCAACGCGTGCGCGAACGTCTCGGCCCGCGCGGCCTTCGCTCTCGCCCGCACCCGGGTCCTGCCGCGTCTGCTCGCCACGCTCCATCCCGGGCGCCGATCCCCCGTGGCGGGCATCGCGGTACAGACCGTCGTGGCGGTCGGAGCCGTGCTGGGACTGGGCTTCGCCTACGACCCCGTGACCGCGTTCCTGCTCCTCGCCACAGTCATCGTCACGGTGGTCGTCGGTGTCTACATGGTGGTGAACCTCGCCTGTGCCGGCCACTTCCTGCGGGCCGGCGGGGCTGCCTTCTGGCCGGTACGGCATCTGCTGCTGCCGGTGCTGGGCATCGTCGCGTTCGTGCCGGCGCTGCTGACGGCCGCCGGCCTCCCGGTGTTCGACTTCGTGACCGGACGGACGGCACCGGTGTCCTACGCCGGCCCGGTGGTCGGCAGCTGGATGGCGATCGGCGTATTCGTGCTGCTCGTGCTGATACGGCGTCACCGCGAGCGCATAGCCGAGACCGCGCGGGTGCATCTCGACGACTAGCCCCGGTCGGCCACCGGCAGGACGGGACCGTGCCGCGCTGACCGGCCCTACCCGACCGACCGCCGCCACCCGGCCGACCGGCCTACACCGAGCCGACCACGCTGCCCGGCCGGCCGGCCTACACCGGCCGACAGGCTCTCACCGACCGACCGACCGGTCCCGGCCGGTGGGGAGGGGCTCGGTCCGCCCACGTGCATCGCCGGACCGGAGAGGTCGCGGTCCCTGGCAGGCCGTCAGCACCCGTCGGGCCCGGGCGGAGGCCGCCCGCCACCCCGGGCCACCGCATCCCACGACCACCCCAGCGAGAAGGGACCCATGTCACGATGGTCGACCCCCGGATCCTCACCGTGCGCCCGCAACCGGACCAGTACGCCTGGACCTTCGGCGGCGCGGCACCCGTGGCCCGCATCGCTCCCGGCACGGTGCTCGACCTGTACACGGAGGACTGTTTTCGCGGGCCGGGTCCGCTCCGAGAGGGACCTCGTCTCCGAGGTCTGCGAGTTCCCTTTCCTCAATCCACAGACCGGCCCCTTCCACATCGACGGCGCGGAGCCCAGCGACACGGTGGCCGTGCACTTCGTGTCGATCGAGCCGGCGCGCGACTGGGCCGCGTCCACGACGGTCCCACTCTTCGGGGCGCTCACCTCCACACACACCACGGCCTCCCTGCAACCACCGCTGCCGGAGCGGGTCTGGATCTGGCAGCTGGACCGGGCGCGGCGCACCGCCCTGTTCCAGGCGCAGGACAGTGACATCGAGGTGGAGCTGCCCCTGGATCCGATGCACGGCACGGTCGACGTGGCCCCTGCCAACCTGGAGGTGCGCTCGGCCCTGGTCCCGGACGCGCACGGCGGGAACATGGACACCCCCGAGATGCGGGCCGGTGTCACCTGCTATCTGGGCATCAACGTCGAGGGCGCGCTGCTCAGCCTCGGCGACGGGCATGCCCGGCAGGGTGAGGGCGAGACCTGCGGGGTGGCCGTGGAGTGCGCGATGAACACGGTGATGGTCGTGGACCTCCTCAAGGACGTCGTCACGCCATGGCCCCGGCTGGAGTCGGACACGCACATCATCTCGACCGGATCGGCCCGCCCCCTGGAGGACGCCTTCCGCATATCGCAGCTCGACCTGGTGCAGTGGCTGGTGCGCGACTACGGGTTCAGTGAGCCGGACGCGTACCAGTTCGCAACCCAGACGGTGGAATCACCGTTGGCCAACGTGTGCGACACCAACTACACGTGCGTGGCCAAGCTCCGCAAGGAGTGGCTGCCCGCGCGGGAGACCTACCTGGGTGTGCACGGGCGCCTGCGGGAGACCGCGCGAGCGCTGCGCGGCTGATGTCTCCTCCGTACCCGCCGGAGGCCCCCAACAGCCCGGAAGTTCCGCCCCGCAGCCCGTAAGCCCTCCCCCCACAGCCCGTGAGTTCCGCCCCTCGAGCCGCGAAAGTCGCGCCCCTCAAGGCCTGGTCGCCGCACCCCCTCTCGATGGTCCCGCTCCCCCTTTCCCGCTCCCCTGACTCCCGGAAGGCCCCCGCGATGGACATGGACCGCCCGAAGCAGCGTTTGAGCAGACGCCGGCTCCTGAAGGGCGCGGCACTGGCCGCGGTGCCCTACGCGCTGCTCCCCGCCCCCCACGCCGGCGCGCAGACCGCGGCCGTCGACTACCCACCCGCCGAGTGGCAGTCGGCGAGCACCTCCAACTACACGTCGTCCGAACGCCCGGACAGCTATGCCATCGACCGGGTGATCATCCACGTCACGCAGGAGACGTACACCGACGCGCTGGCGATCTTCAAGAATCCGCAGAAGAAAGTGTCCGCGCACTACCTGGTGCGCTCGGCGGACGGACACATCGCGCAGTGCGTGCGCGAGAGCGACATCGCCTGGCACGCGGGCAACTGGGACTACAACACCCGCAGCATCGGCATCGAGCACGAGGGGTGGGTGGACCAGCCCGCCTACTTCACCAACGCCCTCTACGAGCAGTCGGCGAGGCTCACGGCGGCGATCTGCGACAAGTACGGCATCCCCAAGGACAGGGAGCACATCATCGGCCACTCCCAGGTGCCGGGCACCGATCACACCGACCCGGGACCGAACTGGGACTGGGCCCGTTACATCCGGCTCGTCAATTTCTCCTAGCCGACCACCGGGCCGCCCGCCGAGCCGACACGCCCCGAAGACGGAGCCACCGCCGAGCCCGGGCGAACCACGTCGAACAGGTTGTCCGCACGAACACTGCGAGTGACGATGGTCTCAGCCGCAGCACCGCCCGTTCACGGCCCGGGGAGGCCCAGTTGACCGATCCGTGGGTGGCCCTGGCGCAGGGGGCCGACCCCGCCGAGCACGTCCGCGCGCTGCGCCGGGCGCACGAGACGTTCACCACAGTGGGCACGGTGCCGCGACCGGTGCGGTCGGTGGTCGCGGAATCCTGGCGGCGCAGCGCGCGGGCCGGGGTGGGGCCGGACGGCACCGCCAGCGTGGAGCTGACCGACGGTGACCTCAGCGCCTACCGCGCGGAGCATCCGCTGGCCCGGGTGATGCCTCTGTTCCGCGAGCTGCTGGGCACCTTCGCCGCCGACGGCGAGCATCTGCTGGCGGTGTGCGACGCGCACGGCAGGCTGCTGTGGGTGGAGGGGCATGCGGCGACCCGGCGCCGGGCGGACGGGATGAACTTCGTGCCGGGGGCGCGCTGGTCGGAGACCGCGGTCGGCACCAACGCGCCGGGCACCGCGGTCGCCGTGGGCCGGCCGGTGCAGGTGTTCGCCGCGGAGCACTTCATACGGCGGGTGCAGCCGTGGACGTGCGCGGCCGCGCCCGTGCACGATCCGCGTACGGGCCAGGTGCTGGGCGCCGTGGACATCACCGGTGGGGACGGGCTGGCACATCCGCACAGCCTCGGCTTCGTGCAGGCGGTGGCGCGGGCCGCCGAGGCGCAGCTCGCCCTGCTCGCCCCACCGGGCCGCGCCGCGGACACGCCGCTGCTGGCCGCGCTGGGCCGGGACGAAGCCGAACTGGTGCTGGCCGGCCGGCGGATGAGACTCAGCCGCCGGCACAGCGAGATCCTCGTGCTGCTGTCCCGGCATCCGCAAGGAATGACCGGTGACGAGTTGCTGTGCGCGCTGTACGCCGACGAGTCCGTGACCCCGGTGACCCTGCGTGCCGAGCTGGCCCGGCTCCGCAGGTTGCTGGGTCCGGGATTGCTCGCCTCACGGCCGTACCGGCTCGAGGCGGCGGTCGACTCGGACGCCACCGTGGTGGAGCGGCGGCTGGAGGCGGGTGCGCTCACGGCGGCGGCGGAGGCGTACACCGGCCCGCTGCTGCCCGGTTCGCAGGCGCCGTCGATCGTTCGGCTGCGGGACCGTCTCGCCGGCGGCCTGCGGACGGCGCTGATCGCGCACCGTGACCCGGACCTGCTGGCGGACTGGGCGCACGCGGCGTGGGGCGAGGACGACGTCGAGGTGTGGCGGGCGCTGGCGGCCGTGCGCCCCTCGGCCCCGGTGCGGGCGCGGCTCGCCGCGCTGGAGGCGGAGTTGACTGTGACGGCCGGCCGGGCAGCGGCGCGGATCTGCGGCGCAACGTACTTGCAACGTCCGCCTGCCTAGCCTCCCGCCGAGAGCTGCCCACGGCGGGCAGCACTGCACCGGGAGGCAGACCAGCATGACTCGTTACTCGGCGCCGGGCACCGAAGGCGCGATCGTCTCCTACCAGGCGCGCTACGACCACTTCATCGGCGGCGAGTACGTGCCGCCGCTGCGCGGGCAGTACTTCGAGAATCCGTCGCCGGTCAACGGGCAGCCGTTCACCGAGATCGCGCGCGGCACCGCGGAGGACGTCGAGCGGGCGCTGGACGCGGCGCACGAGGCCGCGCCCGGATGGGGCCGTACGTCGGTGACGGAGCGCTCCGACATCCTGCTGAAGATCGCCGACCGGATGGCGGCCCATCTGGAGCCCCTGGCGGTCGCCGAGAGCTGGGAGAACGGTAAGCCGGTTCGGGAGACACTGGCGGCCGACATCCCGCTCGCGATCGACCACTTCCGTTACTTCGCGGGGGCGATCCGCTCGCAGGAGGGGTCGCTGGGCGAGCTCGACGACGACACGGTGGCGTACCACTTCCACGAGCCGCTCGGTGTCGTCGCGCAGATCATCCCGTGGAACTTCCCGATCCTGATGGCGACGTGGAAGCTGGCGCCGGCGCTGGCCGCGGGCAACGCGGTCGTCCTCAAGCCCGCTGAGCAGACCCCGGCCTCCATCCACTACTGGGTGAGCCTGATCGCGGATCTGCTGCCGCCCGGTGTGCTGAACATCGTGAACGGCTTCGGTGTGGAGGCGGGCAAGCCGCTGGCGTCCAGCCCGCGGGTGGCGAAGGTCGCGTTCACCGGGGAGACCACGACGGGGCGGCTGATCATGCAGTACGCCTCGGAGAACATCAAGCCGGTCACCCTCGAACTCGGTGGCAAGTCGCCGAACATCTTCTTCGACGACGTGTGGGCGCACGATGACGACTTTCGTGACAAGGCGCTCGAGGGCTTCACGATGTTCGCGCTCAACCAGGGCGAGGTCTGCACCTGCCCGTCCCGGGCGTTGATCCAGCGCGGCCATTACTCGGAGTTCCTCGAGGCGGCGGTCGAACGCACCCGGCGGATCAAGCCGGGACATCCCCTGGACACCGACACGATGATCGGCGCTCAGGCCTCCAACGACCAGCTGGAGAAGATCCTCTCCTACCTGGACATCGGCCGGCAGGAAGGCGCGAGGGTCCTCACCGGCGGGGAACGCGTGGAGTACGACGGCGAGTTGAAGGGCGGCTACTACGTCCAGCCGACCATCTTCGAGGGCGACAACCGCATGCGGATCTTCCAGGAGGAGATCTTCGGCCCGGTCGTCTCGGTGGCCTCGTTCGACGACTTCGACGACGCCGTGAAGATCGCGAACGACACGTTGTACGGCCTCGGCGCGGGCGTGTGGACCCGGGACATCAACACGGCGTACCGCGCGGGCCGGGCGATCCAGGCGGGCCGTGTGTGGACGAACTGCTACCACGCCTACCCCGCGCATGCGGCGTTCGGCGGCTACAAGCAGTCCGGGATCGGCCGTGAGACGCACAAGATGATGCTGGAGCACTACCAGCAGACGAAGAACCTCCTGGTCTCGTACTCACCGAAGAAGCTGGGGTTCTTCTAGACGCAAGAGAACCTCGATGCTCCGGCACGCGCTGCGCCTGCTCTTCGAACGCTTCCCCGACGCCCAACTCGCCACGGAGCGAACCGCGCCGAAGAGGCTGCCGAGCCTCATCAGCAACGGACACACCTCCGTCCCCGTGCGCCTGCGCCCGATGTAGAGCCACTGACCGATACCGACGAGGAAGACCACCATGACCGCCCCGCCCCGACCACGCCGCTCACCCCGGCCGAGAGGCGCATCGCCCAGCCGGGAATCTGCACGCTCCAGCTGGTGCCGTGCAGCAGCAGGTCCAGCCCGGCCGGCCTCTGACACCGCCTGCGGAAAGCGCGGTCGAGCGGGCATCGCCGGGGCCCTTGGAGGCCAGGGCCTGCCGACCGCCCGAAGCCAACGCCCGACGCCGGCGGCTCGCCGACCTACCCGTCACCCTGAACCGCCGGGCCGCACAGCGCGGCCCACGACAGCCGCCACACCCCCGCGTAACCCGCCCCCTCAAAGATCTCCAGAGGTGCGGGAACGCGGTGTGGCTTGGTGGCCAAGACGTCAGGACCGACCCCGTCCGTTCATGTCCGGCGGGGCCGTGCGTCCGTTCCGGCACGGCCCGGCGGCTTCGCCTGCACTCGGCCGTCGGTGAGACATCTGGTGAACGCTTGGAGTGGAGCGCCAGGAAGGGGCGCGTGTCCACGGGCGCGGAGTGCGCCCGGCGGCGCTCGCCCATGGCTGTCGTCAGGCGCGTCCGGAGGAGCGGCAGGTAGCTGCAAGGACACAGCCCATATCGTTTCATCCACCAAGCGCACCCCCGAGCCGCACGACAATGCAGTGTCAACACAACCACCAGGCGAGGTGCACGCATTCCGGGCGTTTCAACTTTCACATATTATGCGACTTTTATGAGCGCCCTTGCCACCGGCTCACGTTCTGCAGCTAGCTGGGTGATGCGCCCACTTTCGGCCCGGGTTCCCGATGAACCCTGGGCAGACCGACGGCACACGGGCAGTGCCGGGTCGTCGGTCAGGGAAGCGGTCGGGAAACCGCACGTGAGGAGTAGTCATGAAGAAGGCATACGAGGCACCGACGCTCGTCCGGCTCGGCACCTTCCGGAAGGAAACGGGGCTCCTTCAGCGCTCCGGCAACGACCGGCTGATCCTGAGCAAGAACTGACGACCGACGGTCCTTGACCCGACGTCATGACTGAACTGCACGAAAGTCCGGGGACGGGCCCCGGCGACGCGCACTTCGCGGTCTTCACCGACCGTGCGGACGCGGCCGCCGTGGCCCGCTCCTTCGCCCGCCCCGGAAGCCGGATCCTCGCGCATGCGTCGGGCCGGCCCTGGCTGGTCGGCCGCTGGCACGACGACGAAATGGTCATGGCGACCGCCGGCGGTGCCGCCGTCGCCGTCGTCGGCTGCTGCCCCATCGACGCCGGTGAACTGCGGCGGCGGGCCGCACGGTTGCGCGATCTCGCGGAGCTCGACGCCCTGGCCCGCTCCCTCCCCGGCAGTTTCCACCTCGTCGGCGCCCTCGACGGACAGATCAGGGTTCAGGGCACCGCCTCCGGCCTGCGACTGGTCTTCCACGCGGAGACGGACGGCGTACGGGTGGCCGCCACCCGTGCCGACACGCTCGCCGCCGTCCTGGGCCTCGACCCCGACGTGGAAGAGCTGGCCGTAAGGCTGCTGTGGCCCGCCCCGTATCCGCTGTTCGAGACGTCTCTGTGGCGCGCGGTCACCGCCGTTCCTCCACAGGACGCCGTGATTGTCGCCGCGGACGGGCGCACCGTACGGCATACCCGGTGGTGGACACCGCCGGAGCCGGTCCGGCCGCTCGCCGAAGCGGCGCCGCAGATCCGGACCGCGCTGGAGGAGGCCGTCGGCGCGCGCACCCGGCAGGGCGGCGTGGTGAGCTGCGACCTGTCCGGCGGCCTGGACTCCACCTCCGTCTGCTTCCTGGCCGACCGCTCCCCCGCCCGCGTGGTGGCCAGTACATGGCCGGGACGCGATCCGGCGGACACCGACCTGTACTGGGCGGAGCGGGCGATGGGCCACCTCCCGGACGTCGAGCACGTGGTCTGGGACGCCGACGCGTCGCCGCTGGTCTACGAGGACCTGCTCGCCATCGACGACCTCCTCGACGAGCCCACCATCGGCGTCATGGACCGCTCCCGGGTCCTGCATCATCTGCCCGGCCTCGCCTCACGCGGCAGCCGGTTGCACCTGACCGGCATCGGCGGCGACCACGTGGCATGGTGCTCAGAGGCGTACTACCACCGGCTGCTGCGCGGCCGTCCGCTCTTCGCCCTGCGCCAGTTGCGCGGGTTCCGGGCACTGTGGCAGTGGCCGCTCGCCGGCACGGTCCGCGCTCTCGCCGACTCCCGGCCGTACGGGAAATGGCTCGCCGACGCCGCCGGCCGACTGCGTGGCCCGTTGGCCCCGTCGGTCGCGACGGGTCTCGGCTGGGGCATGGCCCCGCGCCTGTTCGACTGGGTGACTCCCGACGCCGAACGGATGGCCCGTCAGGCACTGCTTTCGGCCTCGGAGACCATCTCGCCACTGCATCCGGACCGTGGTCTGCACACCGACCTGGAACAGATCCGCTCGTGCACCCGCGTCGTCCGGCAGTGGGACCGGATGGCAGCCCGCGCCGGCCTGCCGATGGCTTCTCCCTTCCTCGACGACCGCGTCATCGAGGCGTGTCTCGCCGTACGCCCGAGCGAGCGCGTCACGCCCTGGGCGTACAAGCCCGTCCTGAGCGCCGCGATGCGCGGGATCGTGCCCGAGGCCTGCCTGCGGCGGGCCAACAAGGCCACGGCCTCCATGGACGCCTCCAACGGACTGCGGGAACACCGCGCCGACCTGCTGGCCCTGTGGGAGGACTCGCGGCTGGAGGCGCTGGGCCTGGTGGACGGCGCCGAACTCCGCCGCCTCGCCCGGAGGCCCGCCTCTCCGGGGCTGTCCGACGCCATCCTCTACTCCACGATCGCCGCGGAGGTGTGGCTGCGGGGACTCGCCCGCAGCCGCACCCATGTCCCGCACCCCTGACCACGTCCCCACGTCAGAAAGGCCCCCCACATGCCCCTGCGGTTCGGTGACAATGTCTCCACGGCCGAGACCGACTACGGCACGGTACTGCTGGACGAACGGGCCGGCACCTACTGGGAGTTGAATCCGACCGCCACTCTGGTCGTGCGGACGCTGCTCGACGGCGGCGAGGAGTCGGACGCGGCCGCCGCCCTGGTCCGGGAGTTCGACATCGACCAGGCGCAGGCCGTGCGGGACGTCGGGACGCTCGTACGGGAGTTGCGGAGCTCGGGGCTCGCCTCATGACGACGCCCAGCGCGCTGGAACGACCCGCCGGTGTTCCTGTGGCCCGGCGCCTGGCCGCCCGCCTCGTCCTGCTCCCCGCCGTCGTCCTCGCTCTTCTGCCGCCCCGCCGCATCCGCACCGTACTCGGCATCCTGCGGCGCGGTGCCGCGCCCGCCACCGCCGCGCAGGCCCAGAACGCGCGCGACGCCATGTGCGCCGCCAGCCTGCGCTGCGCCGGACCGAAGGGGTGCCTGCCACGCTCTCTGGGGGCGGCACTGGTGTGCCGGCTCGGCGGAACATGGCCGACCTGGTGCACCGGCGTACGCGTCGTCCCGCCCTTCACCGCGCACGCCTGGATCGAGGCGGAGGGCCGTCCCGTCGGCGAGGGTGTGCCGGACGGCTACTTCGCCCGGCTCGTGGCCGTCGACCCGCTGCCACGGTCGACCGCCCGATGACCGGCACGACGGTTCCGAACGGCGGCCGGGGCGCGGTCGCCGAGGGTGACAAGTCCACCCGGGCGGCGGTGGCCACGATGTACCGGCTCACCGCCGGGCACCGGAGCGCCGTCGCGGTCGCCACGGTACTGACCCTCGTGGGCTCCGCCCTGGGACTGGCCCAGCCGCTCGTCGCCAAGCACGTCGTGGACGCGAGCGGCCGCGGGCAGGTCGTCTGGCCGCTGCTGGCACTCCTCTGCGCACTGTTCCTCACCGAAGCGGTGACGGGAGCCGCGGGACGCTTCCTTCTGGAACGGATGGGAGAAGGTGTCGTACGGCAGCTCAGACACGGGCTGGTGGGGCGGCTGCTCCGGCTGGAGATGAGGGAGTACGAACGCCACCGGGGCGGCGACCTCATCTCCCGGGTGACGGCCGACACCACCCTGCTCCGGGAGGTCGTGTCGCAGGCCCTCGTCGATCTGGTGACGGGAAGCCTTGTCGCCGCCGGGGCGATCGTCATCATGGCGTGGCTCGACCCCCTGCTGCTGCTCCTGGTCGCCGTCACCGTGGCCGCGGCGGCCCTGGTCGTGGCCTCGCTACTCACCGGCATCAGAGGCGCGTCCGAACAGATGCAGGACTCGGTCGGTGCCATCGCCGCCGACCTGGAACGCGCCCTCGGTGCCCTGCCGATGGTCCGGGTGCACCGCGCCGAGGAACGCGAGGCGGCTTGCATCGGCGCACGCGTCGAGGCGGCCTACGGCGCGGGGGTACGCACCGCGAAGCTGGCTTCTGTCATGAGCCCCGCTGTCGAACTCGCCGTTCAGGGTTCCTTCCTCATCGTCCTGGTCGTCGGCGGCCTGCGCGTCAACGGCCGGGCCGGCTCCCTCGGCGACCTCGTCGCCTTCCTGCTGTACGCCTCGTACCTCGTCCTGCCGCTGTCCTCCGTCTTCCGTGCCGTGGGCCTCATCCAACGCGGGATGGGCGCCTACCAGCGCATCGACGAGGCGCTCCGTCTACCTGTCGAGCCCACCCCACCGCGGATCACGGGAGTCCGCACGCACACCCCCCGGCCGGCCGTGCCGCCCACAACCCCCGCGCAGCCCGCCCTCGCCCTGCGCGACGTCCGCTTCGGCTACGCCCCGGGCAGGCCGGTCCTCCGCGACGTCTCGTTCGCCGTCGAGCACCGGCAGCACGTCGCCCTGGTGGGGCGGTCCGGAGCCGGCAAGAGCACGGTGTTCGCGCTGGTGGCGAGGTTCTACGAGCCGGACGCGGGCCACGTGCTCTTCGACGGACGGCCTGCGACCGAACTCACCGTTGACGCATGCCGCCGGCGCATCGCGGTCGTCGACCAGAACACTCACGTCGTCCACGGCACCCTGCGCGACAACATCGCCTACGCCGTGCCCGACGCCACGGAAGCGGAGATTCGGCGCGTCACGGAACTTGCCCGACTCGAAGAAGTCGTCGACCGGCTGCCCGGCGGCCTGAGCGCCGTCATCGGTGAACGCGGCAGCACCCTCTCCGGCGGCGAACGGCAACGCATCGCCCTCGCCCGCGCGTTGCTGGCCCGCCCCGCGTTGCTCCTGCTGGACGAGCCCACCTCCCACCTCGACGCGATCAATGAATCGGCGCTCACCACCGTCATGAAAGACGTCGCCCGGGAGTGCGCCCTGCTGGTTGTCGCCCACCGCCTGTCCACCGTGCAGCACGCCGACCACATCATCGTCCTGCACGACGGCCGCACCGCCGCCGGCGGACGCCACGAGGAGTTGCTGGCCGACAACGCCCTCTACCGCGAACTGGCCGCCAGCCAGATGCTCCGGCCGGGCGGGGAGCCCCGCGGCGCCGGAGCGGGGACGGCCGGTTGACACCGCGGCGTTCCCGGATGTCAGCCGACCAGGATCAGGGCCATGCACGGGCCGACGGCCCAACGGTCGCCGCCATGAGTTGCGTTCCTGCCGGTCAACAGTGGGGGCGCCTGACCAAAGGGCAGATGCCCGGCAGGCGCCCCTGTCATGCTCACCCTGAGGGCTGTCCCGTAAGTGCTGGTGTCGTCCTTCCCGGACGGCCCTGAGGCTTCGCCGGCGCTTGGCCGAGGTGTACCGCCTGTACGGAGAGCCTGCAGAAGCAGGCCGCGGGATGTACCTCGAGCAGGACCGGGACGCAGCTGACACCTCCGCCTTCGAGGCGAGATGCCGTACAGCTCCGCGGGGCATGGGCGTTCCTCGCCATCGATGGCACCAAAGAGTTGATCGGGCCGGCCGAGGTGCTGCGCGAGTCCACCGAGTCGTGGGCCGACCTGCTGCGCGGCTGCCGCCGACGCGGCATGCGCGATCCCGAACTGGTCGTCGGCGACGGCGCGACGGGATTGGGGAAGGCCCTGGCCGAGGTGTTCCCCGCCGCGAGGCATCAGAGGTTTTCGAGTTCGTCGGGCCCGCCCAGGCCCGCTGGAGGATGATCACACTGAAGCCCACCCGGTGCCGCTGGTCCGGACAGGCGCCAGGCTCGGGAACGGTGTCCTGGTCGAGGCCGCATGAACCGCCATGACGCTCCGCGCGAGATGCCTCACAGCGTCGTGTCGAGAAAGTCCGACCGGCGGGGCAGTCGAACCCCCTTCCGCACCCGTCTTTACGAGGGAACGAGGGAGGGCACATTGAACGCCGACGAGGAACGCCAGTTCCGCGAATTCGTGGCGGCGCGGTCGAGATCGCTGCTGCACACGGCCTACCTGCTGACCGGGGACTGGGAGCAGGGCCGTGACCTGCTCCAGACCGCGCTTGCCTCCACCGCTCGGCGTTGGTCGCAGCTGCGCGACCGGCAGCAGCCGGAGATCTATGTGCGCCGGGCGATCTACCACGCCCACGTGGACCGCTTCCGACTACTCAGCTGGGGACGGGAGACGGTCACCGACACCCTGCCGGACCAGCCGTCCGCGCAGGTGGCCGACTGGGCCGACACCGTGGTCCAGCGGCAGGACATCATGGCCGCGCTGCGGCGGCTGCCCAAGCGCCAGCGCGCGGTGATCGTGCTGCGCTACTTCGAGGACCGGCCGGACACCGAGATCGCCGCGATTCTGGGCGTCGCCCAGGGGACGGTCCGCAGCCAGACCCACAAGGCCCTCACCTCCCTCCGCACCGCCCTGGCCGAGCCAGGACCGTCGGCCGCCTCCTCCTGCACTGCCTCCGGAAGGGGCGTCATCGTATGAACGACTCGACCGAACACCCGCTGCCCGAAACGGCTCTGCACGATGCCCTGCACGCCCATGTCCGGGAGAGCGGCGGTAATGCCGCCGGTGCCTATCTGGTCGGCCTGGCCGACGGCGCGTTGCAGGTCGCCCGGCGACGGCAGCGGCTGGCCCGCGCCGGGGTCGGCATCGCCGCCGCCGCCGTGGTCGCCACCGCCTGGGTGGCCGTCGCGGACGGCGTGACCCAGCACGCGCACGTGGTTCAGCCTGCCGCAGGGGGCACTGGGAACACCGAGAAGGCGGCCCTGATCTCCCTCCTCCCGGTCACCTCGTCCACGGAGCGCGCCTGCACCCAGGGCAGCGGCGGCTACACCGTGCACGCGAGCGCGACCCACTCGGCGTTCTGCGTCCACGCCGACCGGGCCAGGGGCATGACCGACGTCCATGTCACCTCCGCGAAGGCCGGCAGAAGCAGCACCGACGGCACCTGGCAGGTCGAGGTGACCCTCAACTCCGCCGACCGGGCCCGTTTCGCCGCCCTCACCGGCTCCATCGCCGCGGCCCCGGCCCCGCACAACGAGTTCGCCATCGTCATCGACGGCAAGCTCTGGGGCACCCCTGCCGTGACCTCCTCGATCACCGGCGGCCGTCTCGAAATCGTCGGGCCCTTCGTCGGGGACCTCACCAGCGCCACCGCCCACGACCTCGCCCTCCGGCTGAATACCGACAGGTGACCCGCACTCGCTGTGACGTGCACCGATAGCCGGTGCACGTCATACATCCCAGGACTCCCCCGGGCGAGCCTCCCGGCGCCTAAGCCGACTCCCGCTCCAGCGTTGACGACCCGATCCACCCCAGGGGAGTCCCGGTGTGGGCCGCGGTCAGCTGGAGACGCTGATAGAACCCCGTCATGACGTACCGATTTCACCGCCCGCGCCGCCAGAACCGAGACCGACCCTGACGGCTACTTCACCGAAGCCGCCCTTGCCGAGAGGGCGGACGGAAGCGGCTTCGTCTGAGCAGCGGGCTTGAGCCAGTCGGGCATCTCCGCCGCGAAGCCCTCCGGACGCGGGCGATCGCCGACCACCCGCCAGGCGCGCCGCGCCCTTCACCTCAGCCGCCAGGGCCTTGACCACCACATCGGCCGACTGCGCCGGAAGCTCGCCGCCGGCACCCGGCCCGCGCTCGTGGCCCGCGCGTACGTCATCGGCCTCCTCGACAGCGCCGTGTGGCCGCCCCGCGCCCGTTTCCCGGTCACTGGCCGCGCCGCCGCCCCGGCCCCGAGCCCGGTCCCCCGGCAGGCCTCCGGGCCAGCAGCCGAGCCGGGTGACCCGCGTCCGTACGCGACCCCGCACACCGCCCCACCGCCGGCCCCGCCGTCCGTCCCGCAACCCGGCGGACACCCCGGGCATCCATAGGGCCTCTCGGCGCGCACCCACGGTGCGCGTGAGCAGCCGGCAGTTCGGCCCACACCGGGTGTTCCAGCTCGTGCGGGCCGGCCAGGAAACACTTCCCCAGCCGGCTGGTCTCTTCCGGCCGCCTACCGACGCGGGGGCGGGCATGCGGACGCCCCCGCGGGGCCGCTCCGGCCGGCACCGGCTGCCGAGCACCCGTTCGCGGACGTCGACGGGGCCGTTCGGGTGGCCGCGGAGCCCGGGTGTCTCACCCGGTGTGCGGGGCGGGGCCACGCAGTCTCCACTGAGAGGAACGGTCCTTGCGCGTCACAGGAGGCACGGCATGGCAAGTCACTGGACACGAGGGGCGGCGGGCGCGGTGCTGGCCGTGGTCGCGGCGGCCGGGTGCTCCGACGGCTCCGGCAATCCGTCCGGCGAGGCCAGCAAGGCGGCTTCGGCGGCCGCCTCCGCCGCGTCCTCCCTCGCCTCCCGGGGAACCGACGCGCTCTCCTCGGCCACGGCGGAGGCGAAGCGCAAGCTCGACGAGGCCAAGGGCGGGGTGAACGCCAAGAACGAGGTGATGCTCGGCACCGCCGCCGTCGGCAGCGACGGCCGGGCCACGGTGAAGGTGACCGCCAAGAACACCGCCGGCTCCGCCAAGTCCTTCGCCGTCCAGGTCAATTTCACGGACAAGGGCGGCAATCTGCAGGACGTGGTCGTGGTGACACTCAAGGATGTGGCCGCCGGTTCCTCGGGCGAGGGCACCGCCCGCAGCAACCGCAAGCTGAACGGCGAAGTAAAGGCAGTCGTCGGCACCGCCCTGCGCTACTGACCGCCGGCCGAGCGGTCGTTGCCCGGACTCCGCACCACCGGGTCGGCGTGCCCGGCGCGGGCCGTCGTGCACGCTCCCGTCACCGGGTCGTGGACCGCGTACAGACGCATCGCTCCGTCACCCGCTCTCCTCGTGGCGTGGAGAAGTCCCGCACGGCGGTGCGCAGTGGCCCGGTCATCGCCGCCGTGTGCAACCCGTGACCGACGACGTCGCCCATCACCAGCGCGCCTCGAGCGCCCGGCAGCGGAATGACGTCGAACCACCCGCCTCCGCCGGCGGGTACCGCCAGGCCGCCTCCAGTGCGCCGTTGCGGGTTCCTGAGCAAGGACCAGGCCCTTCGGCTCGCTCCAGAGCGTTACGAGCACGGTCCGCACCTGCTCCTGCCCACCGCGTGCCCGCCCCAGGCGCCCTTCCGGCAAGCCCCGGCCCGGCCGCAGCGCCGGCATCCCACTCGCCGCCGATGCGTGATCCGGCCCGTGGCGTCATGACGCGGGCCGGGCAGCAGGTCGATGTCGGCGACAGCCGTAGTGGCGCGGTGCGTGGTGCGTGGTGCGTGGTGGGGCAGCTCGTTCGGGCACTCCGACTCCAGGTCCGGGTCGTCGGCGACGGCGATGCGATGGATCGCCCCCGGGCCGGCGACGAAAGCCCATGGCAACCCGCGGGGGCACTGTGTGGCCGTACCGCTCCCCCGCCGTTCGGGTGATCCCTGGCGAGGCCCCGCCCCGCGCGGAAGGCCAGGAATACGGACCCAACGAGCATTTTCCCGCGATCCTGGCCGCCGATCCGAAGTGGCAACCTGGCGGTGGCCTGGCCAAACTAAAGCTGCCAGTTAGTGATCAGGAAAGAAAACGTTTCGAACTTCCGATCCATACGCCCCCAGGAGATCGCATGGTGGAGCAGTCCTCCAAGGCCTCTATATCCAGGCCGGACGACCCTGCCGTCACCATGAGCGGCACCGGGCCCGCCGAGACGGAGACCGAGAGAAAACTCGCGGAAGCGCTGGCCGGCGTCGTGTGTGCCGAGCACGTTCCGGTAGAGGGTCACTTCTTCGACGATCTCGGCGCGAACTCCCTGGTCATGGCCCAGTTCTGCGCACGGGTGAGGAAAATTCCGGATCTGCCGTCTCCCTCCATGAGGGACATCTACCGGAACCCCACCATCCGCAGCCTGGCGGCAGCTCTCGCGGACACCGCTCCCGCTCCGGTCGATACAACGCTCTCCCCGTCGGCGCCGGCAACCACGACGCCGTCGGCCCCGGTGTCACGCACCGGCCGGCTCAGCCATGTGCTGTGCGGCACCATCCAGTTGCTGATCTTCCTGGGGTACTCATTCGTCTCCGGGTTCGTCACGGCCGGAGGATACGAGTGGATCGCCACCGGTTCGGGCGTGGCCGATATCTATCTGCGGTCGCTTCTCTTCGGAGGCATCGGGTTCATCGCTCTGTGCGTCTTCCCGGTCATCGCCAAATGGCTCCTAGTCGGCCGCTGGAAACCGGGCGAGTTCCCCGTCTGGGGCCCGGCATATCTGCGCTTCTGGCTCGTCAAGGTACTGCTCCACGCGAATCCGATGGTGTTCCTCGTCGGAACTCCGCTGTACGTGCTGTATCTCCGCGCCCTCGGCGCGCGGATCGGCAAGGGAGTCACGATCCTCTCCCACACCATCCCGGTCTGTACCGACCTGCTGACGGTCGGCGCCGGTACGGTGATCCGCAAGGACTCGTTCTTCCTCGGCTACCGGGCCCACGCGGGCCGCATCCAGACCGGCCGGATCACGCTCGGCCAGGACGTGTTCATCGGCGAGAAGACCGTCCTGGACATCGACACCTCGATGGGCGACGGCGCGCAGCTCGGCCATTCCTCCGCGCTGCACAGCGGCCAGGCGGTCCCGGACGGTGAGCACTGGCACGGCTCACCGGCGGAGCCCACGCACATCGACCACGTACGGATCGCGCCGGCCGGCTGCGGCACCGCGCGCCGGGCCTGGTTCGGCCTCGTCACGCTGCTGCAGTTGGTCTTCCTCTACGTTCCGCTCGCTGTCGGCGGGATGTACATGCTGTTCACCGAGGTACCGGCGATCGGCAAGCGACTCGATCCGCAGACCGCATCGTTGTCGCGGCCGGAGCTGATCTCCGACGCGCTGGCCGTATCCCTCGTCCTCTTCCTCGGCTTCGTCGTCGGGGGTCTGATCACCCTGTACACCGTTCCGCGTCTGCTGAGCCTGGTCGTCAGGCCCGACCGGGTCTATCCGCTCTACGGATTCCAGTACGCGGCACACCGGGCGGCAGCCCGCATGACGAACATCAAGTTCTTCACCTGGCTCTTCGGCGACAGCTCCTACATCGTGCATTATCTCCGCGGACTCGGCTACGACTTGTCACAGGTCGAGCAGACCGGATCCAACTTCGGCACCGAAGTGCAGCACGAGACGCCCTTTCTGGTCTCCGTCGGCAGCGGAACGATGGTGGCCGACGGGCTCTCCGTGATGAATGCGGACTTCTCCAGTACGTCTTTCCGGCTCTCCCGGGTGTCGATCGGGACGCGCAACTTCCTGGGAAACAACATCGCCTATCCCGCGGGCGGCAGAACAGGTGACAACTGCCTCCTCGCGACCAAGGTGATGATTCCCCTCGACGGCGAGGTGCGCGAAGGAGTGGGACTCCTGGGTTCTCCGTGCTTCGAGATTCCGCGGTCGGTGGACCGTGACGCACGGTTCGACCATCTCCGGACGGGGGACGCCCTCCGCCGTCGTCTCGCCGACAAGAACCGTTACAACCTGCGCTCGATGGCTTGGATGCTGTTCGTGCGCTGGCTGCACGTATTCCTGCTCACACTGCTCGCTCTCGCCTCCGTGGACCTGTACGGCGTGGTCGGCCACGTGGTGATCGCCGTATATCTGGCCCTTACGCTCGTGCTCTCCACCGTGTACTACATCCTGGTGGAACGCTGCCTGATGTCGTTCCGCAGACTGCGGCCCCAGCTGTGCTCCATCTACGACCGCACCTTCTGGTTGCAGGAGCGCCTGTGGAAGGTTCCGGACCATTACCTCAATGTCTTCAACGGAACCCCCTTCAAGAGCCTCGTCTGGCGGATGCTGGGCGTGCGCATCGGCAGCAGGGTGTTCGACGACGGCTGTTACCTGACCGACCGGACCCTGGCCACCATCGGCGACGAGTGCACCCTCAACGCCGGGAGCAAGATCCAGTGCCACTCGCAGGAGGACGGCACCTTCAAGTCCGACGGCATCACGCTCGGCGCGGGCTGCACGCTGGGCGTCGGCGCGCATGTGCACTACGGCGTCACCATGGGCGACGGCTCGGTGCTGGCACCCGACTCCTTCCTCATGAAAGGCGAGGAAGTCCCGCCGTACGCACGGTGGGGCGGCAATCCGGCCGCGGACCTGCCGGATGTCTCCGGGCACGACCGCGGCATCGCCCGGGCAGTGCCACCGTTCTCCGCCGACGCCCCCGCGGCGACCGTGAGTTGAGGAAGGCCATTCGATGGGAACGCGCGTGGAAACGGACCGGGAGTACTGGAACCGCATGCTGGCCGCCGGTGGTGTCACCGCTGTGCCACGGTGGGCTCGGGACCCCGTTCCGGGAGCGGCTGAGCACGAGATCTCGGTCCCGGACGACGTGACGGACGCGGTGCGCGCACTGGTGCGGCGGTGGGGAGTGCCGGTCAGTGCGCTGCTGCTGGCCGCGCACGCCAAGGTGCTGGCCGCGCTGTCCGGCGAGCGGGACGTGGTGACGGGTTACACCACCGGAGTGCGGGGCGAGCCGTTGCCGTGCCGCCTGGCCGTCCCCCCGGGATCCTGGCGTGCACTGGTGTCGGCCGCCGAGCGCGCCGAGGCCGAGGTGCTGGCGCACCGGGAGTTCCCCGTGGAGGAGCTACGGCGGGAGCTGGGGGTGACAGAGCCGTCGTACGAGGTCGTGTTCGGCCCCATGGGAGCCGACGAGGACCACGTCGACGACGGCGTACTGCAGGTGCGCTGGTCCGAGCGGGGCGGGCGGCTGATGCTGCGGCTGCGCTGTCGCACCGACGTGCTGGACGGCGTGGCCGCGGCCCGGATCGGCGGCTATCACCTGACCGCGCTGCGGCTGATGGCGGCCGACGCGGACGCCGACCACGCGCGGCAGAGCCTGCTGTCGGCCGACGAGATGCGTGAGCAGCTGGAAGAGCTGGCCGGGCCCCGCCGGCCGCTGCCCGACGCCCGGGTGCACGAGCTGTTCGAGCAGCGGGTGCGGGTGCATCCGGAAGCGGTGGCGGCGGTGCACGGCGAGCGGCAGTGGACGTACCGGGAGCTGAACCGGCACGCGAACCGGTTGGCGCGGGCGCTGCTGGACCGGGGGCTGGGCCGCGAGGACGTGGTCGCCGTCGTCACCGAACGCAACCTCGACTGGCTGGCGGCGACGCTGGCGGTGTTCAAGGCGGGCGGCGCGTACCTGCCGATCGAGCCGCACTTCCCGGCCGGCCGTATCGCGGCGACGTTGTCCCGGGCGGGGTGCCGCCTGGTCCTGACCGAACCGGGCAGCACCGACACCCTCGACCAGGCGCTGGCCACGGTACCGGGGGTCGAGAAGCTGCTGGTCGACGAGGCGTACGCGGAGCAGCACGCCGACGCAGACCCCGGCGTGCGGGTGGACGCCGGCCAGCTGGCCTACATCTACTTCACGTCCGGCTCCACCGGGGAGCCGAAGGGGGCGATGTGCGAGCACGCGGGCATGCTCAACCATCTCCACGCCAAGATCGACGACCTGGACATCGGCGAGGGGTGCGTGGTGGCGCAGACGGCCCCGCAGTGCTTCGACATCTCGCTGTGGCAGCTGATGTCCGCGCTGCTGGCCGGCGGGCGGACCTTGCTGGTCGAGCAGGACGTGATCGTGGACGTGGAGCGGTTCCTCGACACGCTGGTACGCGGCCGGGTCGGCGTGGCCCAGGTCGTGCCCTCCTATCTGGAGGTCGTGGTCTCGTACCTGGAACAGCATCCCCGGAGCCTGCCGGACCTGCGGTGTGTGTCGGTGACCGGTGAGGCGTTGAAGCGGGAGCTGGTACAGCGCTGGTTCGCGATCCAGCCGGGCGTCAGGCTGCTCAACGCCTATGGGCTGACGGAGACTTCGGACGACACCAACCACGAGGTCATGGACGGGGTGCCCGACCGCGTGCTGCTGGGACGTGCGGTGAACAACGTGCACGTCTACGTCGTGGACGAGCATCTGTCGCTGGTACCGCTTGGCGCCCCGGGACTGATCGCGTTCTCGGGCGTCTGCGTGGGACGGGGGTACGTCAACGATCCCGAGCGCACCCGTGAGGCCTACCGGACCGACCCGTACCGCCCGGGTGAGCGGCTCTACCTGGGTGGCGACTGGGGCCGCTGGCACCCCGGCGGCAAGCTGGAGTTCCTCGGCCGCCGGGACAACCAGGTCAAGATCCGTGGCTTCCGGATCGAGATCGGCGAGATCGAGAACTCCCTGCTGCGGGTGGACGGCGTGCGCGACGGTGCCGTGGTCGTCGCCGAGCTGGCCGGCGAGAGCAGGCATCTGATCGCTTTCTACACCGGCAGGCGTCACCAGCCGGAGGTACTGCGCGAGGCACTCGGCGAGGCGCTGCCCGCCTACATGGTCCCCTCGGCCTTTCACTGGCAGGACGCCCTGCCGCTGACCGCCAATGGCAAGACCGACAGAAAGGCCCTGACCGCGCTCGCCGAACGGACCCCGCCGGCCACCGGCGGGAGCGCGGCGGGCGGGGAGGGTTCCGGACCGCTCAGCCCGAGCGAACGGAGGCTGGCGGCGGCCTGGGCCGAGGTCCTCGGCATGCCCGAGCACCAGGTCGGCCCGGCGGACCACTTCTTCGACTCCGGGGGCACCTCCCTGACGGCGGTCAAACTCAGCCTCGCGCTCGATCGCGCGGTGTCCCTCAAGGACATCACCCGGCACCCGGTGCTCGCCGATCTGGCGGCCCTCCTCGACGGCACGGCACGGCAGCACGGGGAACTGCTCCAGCCCCTGTCGGAAGCCGGCGGTAGGCCGGAGTGCGCGTTGGTGTGCTTCCCCTACGCGGGCGGCAACGCGGTCAACTACCAGCCGATGGCGAGCGCGCTGGCAGGCAGCGGCCTGGCGGTCCTCGCGGTGGACCTGCCCGGTCACGACCTGGCCGCGCACCAGGAGCCGTTGGCGTCGATCGAGCAGGTGGCCGAGCAGGTCGCCGCCGAGATCACCGCGCGTGGCCTGACCCGGGTCATGCTGTGGGGCCACTCGTCAGGTGCCGCGCCGGCCCTTGCGACAGCCAGGAAGCTCCAGGAGGGAGGCGGGTGCCTGACGCGGGTGTTCGTCGGTGCGCAACTGCTCGGCAACGCCACCGACCGGCGCGCGGCCGTCAGGGAGCTGACGAGCCGAAGCGACGCCGAGATCGCGGCGCGGCTGACCGCGGACAGCGGCTACACGGAACTCGCGGAACTGAACGCGCGGCACGCCGAGCACATCGGTGCCGCCTATCGGCACGACTGTGTGTCCGCGCACCGCTATTTCTGCGCCGCCCTGGATGTCCCGCCGCCGGTGAAACTGTCGGCGCCGGTCACGGTGGTCGTCGCCGCCGACGACCCGCACACGGCCGGCTACGCCCATCGCCACAGGGACTGGCTGCTCCTGGCCGAGCACGTGGATCTGCACGAACTCGGCGACGGCGGCCACTACTTCCCGCGCACCCGTCCGGCCGAGGCGGCGCAGGCTGTCCTGAGTGCCGCCCTGCCGCTGGCCTCTTCCTGAGCCTCGCAGACCTCCAGACCGGCCACCGAAAGGAAACCGAGATGTCGTTCTCATCCCTGGCACCACCGCTCGACGTGGAGCTGCGGCCGGACAGACCCGCGCTGCTGCGCGCCGATCCCCCGGGTGACGCCCTGAGCTGGGCCGCGGAGTACCGCGAGGCGCTGCGTGCGCAGGTCACCGAGCACGGGGCGCTGGTCGTCCGCGGTCTCGGCCTGCGGGACGCGGAGCAGGCCGGTGCCGTCTTCACCCGGCTGGCCGGTTCTCTCATGACGGAGCGGGAGGCGTTCGCCCCCCGCGAGGCTCATGGCCCGGGGCTGTACTCCTCCACGACCTGGCCGGCCAACCAGCCGATGTGCATGCACCACGAGCTGAGTTACCCGCAGGAGGTGCCCGGTCTGATGCTGTTCGCGTGTCTGACCGCGCCCGAGGAGGGCGGGGCGACGGCGGTGGCCGACGCGGAACAGATCCTGCGGGCGCTGCCCACCGGGCTGACGCAGCGGTTCGAGCGCGAGGGCTGGCTGCTGACCCGCACCTACAACGACGAGATCGGGGCGTCTCTGGCGGAGTCGTTCGGCACGGACGACCGCGCCGGGATCGAGCGCTACTGCCGAGCCCACGCCATCGACTTCACCTGGCGGGCCGACGGGTCCCTGTACACCGAGCAGCGCCGCAGCGCCGTCGTGCGGCACCCGCTCACGGGCAGACGCTGCTGGTTCAACCAGATCGCCTTCCTCAACGAGTGGACGCTGGCCCCGGAGGTGCGCGAGTACCTGGTGGACGAATACGGCGAGGACGGACTGCCCTTCAACACCCGCTACGGGGACGGGACCCCGATCGGCGAGGACGTCGTTCAGTTGCTCAACTCGACCTACGAGGCACACACCCGACGTGAGCCCTGGCAGGCCGGTGACCTGATGCTGGTGGACAACATCCGCACCGCGCACAGCAGGGAGCCGTTCACCGGAGAGCGGCAGGTACTGGTGGGCATGGGTGAGCCCCGACGCCTGGCCGACCACTGCCCGACCCCGGAGGCGAGCGAGCGATGACCGATCTGCTGTCCAGCACCGCCCGGGCGGCCGTGCCCGACGGAGCTTCGCCGCCGACGTTCGCGGTGATCTCCGGTGAGCAGGTGCAAAAAGCGCTGACCGGGTCCGAGAAACAGCTCGTGGAGCTGGTCGAGACCACCTACCGGCTGCACGGCGCGGGGGACTCGGTCAACCCGCCGTCGTACTTCCTGCGCTTCCCCGACCGCCCCACGGCGCGGATCATCGCGCTGCCGGCCTCGATCGGCGGGTCCGTCCACGTGGACGGCCTGAAGTGGATCTCCAGCTTTCCGGAGAACGTGAGCACCGGGCTGCCCCGGGCTTCCGCGGTGCTCATCCTCAACGACCACGAGACGGGCTATCCGTTCGCGTGTCTGGAGAGTTCCATCATCAGCGCGACCAGGACCGCGGCGTCCGCCGCGCTGGCGGCCGACTGGCTCAGCCGGAGCCGCACCCGCCCCAGTCGTGTGGGATTCTGCGGTACGGGCCTGATCGCCCGCTACATCCACACCTTTCTGGCCCGCACGGGCTGGACCTTCGATGCGATCGGCGTGCACGACGTGTCCGCCGGCAGCGCCGAGGGCTTCTGCGGCTACCTGCGAGAGGCCGGTGCCACCGAACCGGTCACCGTCCACGACAGCGCCGAGGGCCTGATCCGCTCCAGCGACCTCGTGGTCTTCGCCACCGTCGCCGGCCGGCCCCACGTCACCACCCCGGCCTGGTTCACCCACAACCCCCTGGTCCTGCACGTGTCCTTGCGGGACCTCGCCCCCGAGATCCTGCTCGACTCGGCCAACTTCGTCGACGACGTCGAGCACTGTCTGAAAGCCGACACATCCCCCCATCTGGCCGAACAGCGCACCGGCAACCGCGACTTCCTGAACGGCACCCTCAATGACGTGATGCTCGGTCGGGCCGCACCGCCGACCGACCGGACGGTGATCTTCTCACCCTTCGGACTCGGTGTCCTCGATCTCGCCGTCGGCAAGTACGTGTACGACGAAGTAGCCCGGGCGGGACAGCTCCGCCTCATCGACGACTTCTTCCACGACCTGCGCCGGTACGGCTGAAGCCGTTGTCCTCTGCCTGGCTCCAGGAGGCCCGCCGTGCCTGTCATATCGGCTCCCTACGCCTTCAACGAAGGCCATCTCTTCGTCGACCTCGCGTCGATCTGCGGATACCCGCTCTACCTGAAGTGCGAAGGCTTCAACTTCGCCGGCTCCATCAAGCTGAAGGCCGCGAACGAGATGGTGGAGACGGCCGAGCGTGAGGGAGTACTGACCCCGGATTCCATCCTCGTCGAGTCCTCGTCCGGAAACCTGGGCGTGGCGCTCAGCATGATCGCCGCGAGCAAGGGTTACCGGTTCCTGTGTGTGACGGACTCCCGTTGCAACCTGTCGACCAGACTGCTCATGGAGGCACTCGGCAGCGAGGTGCATGTCGTGGCCGACCAGGACTCCAACGGCGGCTTCCTGGGCATGCGGATCGACTACGTCCGTGCACTGTGCGCGTCCGACGAGCGGTACGTCTGGCTCAGCCAGTACACCAATGCGGGCAACTGGCGGGCGCATTACCGCACGACGGCCCCGGAGATCGCCGGCAAATTCCCCGAACTGGACGTCCTCTTCGTCGGAACGGGCACCACCGGAACCCTGATGGGTTGCGCACGCTACTTCCGGCAGTGGCACCGGCCGGTGCGGATCGTCGCCGTGGACAGCGTGGGCTCGGTGGCCTTCGGCGGCGAGCCCGGCCGCCGGATGATCCCCGGCCTGGGGATGAGCATGCGCCCGCCGCTGCTCGACGAGTCCTATGTGGACGAGGTGATCCGGGTGGAAGAGGCGGACACCATCCGCACCTGCCACCGCATGGCCCGGCGTGGTTTCCTGTTCGGCGGCTCCACCGGGACGGTGGTCAGCGGTGCGACGGACTGGCTGGCACGGCATGACGCCGGCGGTGAGCTCACCGCGGTGGCCATCGCGCCGGATCTCGGCGAGCGCTACCTCGACACCGTCTACCAGTCCAACTGGCTGCAGGACCTGTACGGCGATCACATACTCGACTCCGAGGAGGCGAGCACCGCACCGGAGGAGGTCAAGCCGGCCTCACGGGCGCCGGGCCGCCGACGCAGACCGTAGCGGGTCGCCCGAGCGGCCGGGCGGTTTCTCCGCGGGCGCGCGATGCTGGTGGAACCAGTAGCTCAGCGAGGAGGCCAGGAGGCTCGGCCGGTGATCGCCGTCAACCCGATGGACAGCGCCTCGGTGCTGGCCGCGTTCGGCGCGCTGGGCGTCCTGGCGGTGATCTTCGCGGAGTCGGGTCTGCTGGTCGTCGGCTTCTTCCTGCCCGGTGACACGCTGCTGTTCCCGGCCGGGGTGCTGTGCGCGGGGAGCGCTCACCAGGCGCCGCGACTGTCGCTGTGGCAGGTGCTGGTGTGCGCGGCCGTCGGAGCGGTGGCCGGTGCGCAGGTGGGGTACCTGATCGGCCGGCACGGCGGGCGGGCCCTGCTGGCGCGCACGACCCACCGGCGGGTGGGTGAGGCGGCGGTGCGGGCGGAAAAGCTGCTGGCCCGGTACGGCTACGGCAAGGCGCTGGTGATCGGCCGGTTCGTGCCGGTGCTGCGGACGGTCCTGCACCCCGTGGCCGGTGCGCTCCGCGTGCCCACCCGGACCTTCACGCTCTGGCAGGCCGTGGGCGGCGTCCTGTGGTCGCAGACGCTGGTCCTCGCCGGGTACACCCTCGGTGCCTCCGTCCCGCACGTCGACGACTATCTGCTGCCGCTGGTCGCCGCGGTCGTCGTCCTCTCGCTGCTGCCGCTGCTGGTAGAGGCCCGGCGCGCGCACCGGGAACACCGCCGGTCCCCGCCCTGAGCCGCCCGCCGGTCCGGTCCCCGCCGTGAGCCGCCCGCCCCTCCCGCTCCCGGCGCACGGCCGGCCCGGCGCGCTACAGATCCGCCGCCCGGTGGGTCACCCGTCCCCCCCACCACCGTGAGCACGACCGGCAGCTCGGCCAGGTCGGTGCCGGGTACGGCCGGCGGGTCTTCGGCCAGCACCGTGAGGTCGGCACGGTGGCCTACGGCGAGCCTGGCCCGGTGCTCCTCCCCCCGCGGCCCAGGCCGCGTTCACGGTCATGCCCCGGAGTGCCCGCAGGGCGGTGAGGGCCTGGTCAGGGCCGTGCGGGAGCAGGGAGAGGCCGGCCGGGCGCCGGTGCCGGGCGCCGGCCATGACCTGGAGGGGCGGGTAGGGGGCGATGGGCCAGTCGGAGCCGAGGACGACGCGCGCTCCGGCCTCCCACAGGTCAGGCAGCGGAACGCGCGCCCGGCCCGCTCCTCGCCTAGCCTGCGCGACCAGTTGCCGGTGGGCCGCCCGGGTGAACTCGCAGCGGTGGGTGAGCTGCATGGAGGCCGCCACCCCGAGCGGCGCGAAGCGTCGTACGGTGTCGTCGGGAACGGTCTCGATGTGCTCGACGCGATGGCGTACCGCTCCCCGCTCCGCTCCCGGGCCGTCCGTCTGTGCCTGCTCGACGGAGTCGAGCACACGCGCACCGCCGCGTCGCCGATCGCGTGGGTGGCCGTGGGCACGCCGGTGTGGTGCAGGGCCGCGATCACCTGGGTGTAGCGCCGCGGGGCGGGCCAGTAGGCGTGGGCCGAACCGCCGTGGCAGTCGGGCGTTTCGAGCCAGGCGGTGCCGTTGTCGGTGGTGCCGTCCATGAACAGCTTCACGCCCGCCACCCGCCACAGCGTGCCGCCGGTGCCCTGCAGCCGGACGAGGTCGGCGGCGGTGTCGTCCGCCTCGGGCCGGCACCAGGGCCGATCCGCAGCCGCAGGGGCAGAGCGTCCTCGGCCTCCAGTGCGGCGTAGACGGCGAGGCGGTCCCCGTTGGCGTCCATGGCGTGCCCGCCGGTGAGGCCGGACGCGGCCATGGCACTCAGCACCTGAGCGGTGCGGGTGCGTATCTGGGCCTCGCTGGGCCGGGGGGCGACGGCCTCGACGAGTTCGCAGGCGGCGTCCTCCAGCAGCAGCCCGGTGGGCCGGCCGTCGCTGTCGCAGACGATCTGCGAGCCCTGGTCGAAGGCGCGCGGTCCGTCGACGCCGGCCAGTTCCAGCGCCCGTTCGCTGGCCGGCAGCGAGTGTGCGGCGAACAGGTCGATCCGGGCGGCCGCGTGGTCAACGTGCTCAGCCATCGCTGACCCGTCAGGGCGAGCAACGGCGCCTTCTGGACGGGTTCGTGACCGTCCGTGAGACTGGACCGGGTCCAAGGCCCCCGCTCTCCAGGACGGTGACATGGAAGAGGTAGTCCCCCGCGTCGAACTCACCCCGCGGGCCGCGGAGCTGGTGCGCCGGCTGCGCGCCGAGCACGGTCCGCTGATGTTCCACCAGTCCGGCGGCTGCTGCGACGGCAGCGCGCCCATGTGCTACCCGGACGGCGAGTTCCGCACCGGCGGCTCCGACGTGCTGCTGGCGGAGCTGGCGGTGGAGGGCGTCGAGGAGCCCGTCACCTTCTGGATGTCGCGGAGCCAGTACCAGGCGTGGAGCCACACCCGGCTGATCATCGACGTCGTACCCGGACGGGGCAGCGGTTTCTCGCTGGAAGCACCCGAGGGGGTGCGTTTTCTCACCCGTTCTCGCGTAGTCGACGCCTAGTCGGCCCATCGGTCCCCGTGGTCTGGTGCACTGCCCTTAGGGGCACGGGCAGTTGACGAGACATCAGGGGGCACGGTGACCAGACGTCGCAGGCGGGCGGCAGCGGGCAGAGCGGTTCTCACGGCGGTCACGGCGTTCGGTGTGCTGGCCGGTGCGGCCCTGGCGGGTGCGGCACCGGCCGGTGCCGCACCGGCAGGGCGGCGGATCGCGCCGGGCGTCACCTACCGGCAGTTCGACATCGACGCGGCCGCGGGTACCGCGCACGCGCATCTCGTCACGGTCGATCTGGGCAATCCGCATGTCCGGGTCGACCTGCTGCACCCCGGTGCGGTGGCGGCCCGGGCCACCGTCTCCGGGCTGGCGGACTCGGCCGGGGCGGTCGCGGGGGTCAACGGTGACTTCTTCAACATCACCGAGACCCAGCACCCGGGCGTGGCGGCCACCGGCGCGCCCGTCGGGCCGGCCGTCGCGGACGGGCAGGTGCTCAAGGCGGCGGTGCCCACGGGCCAGCGGTTCGGGCCCGCACTCCCCTCCGGAACGAACACCCAGGACGTCTTCGGCGTGGGCACCGACCGGCGGGCCCGCCTGGACCGCCTCTCCCTCGTCGGCTCCGTCGGCACTCCGGAGGGCCGGCTGCCCCTCAAGGGCCTCAACCAGTACGCGCTCCCCGTGAACTCCGTCGGCGCCTTCACCGCGAAGTGGGGCAGCGCCGCCCGGGAGCGCGCCGTCTGCGGCACCGACACCCAGCGGGCGGCACCGTGCAGCACCGACACCTACGAGGTGAAGGTGAGGGGCGGCCGGGTGGTCTCCGTGTCCGACGCCCCGGGCAGCGGCCCGATCCCCGCGGACACCACGGTCCTGGTGGGTCGCGAGGAGGGCGCGCAGCAGCTGCGCGAACTCTCGGCCGGTGACCCGGTGACCGTCACCCACACCCTGGTGGCGGCCACGTCCGGGGTGCCGTACGCGTTCGCGATCGGCGGCTTCCCCGTCGTGCGCGGCGGCAAGCCGCTGTCCGGCCTGGACGACGCCACCTCGGCGGTGCGCACGGTCGTGGGCTTCAAGGGCGGCGGACAGCAGCTGCTGATCCTGGCGCTGGACGGGGCCGTGGACTACCGGTCCGGCATGACCGTCGCGGAGGAGGCGGACACGATGCGGACGCTGGGTGCCTCCGACGCGTTCAACCTCGACGGCGGCGGCTCCACGGAGCTGGTCACCCGCGGCGCGGACGCCACCGCCGTGACGGTCCGCAACCATCCGAGCGGCGGCGCCGAGCGCCCGGTACCGAACGGTATCGGGGTCTTCTCGGCCGGCTGATCCGGCCCTGCGGCCTCAGGGCCGCAGGCTGCTCACCAGGTCCGCGGTCGCGGTGAGCCCGCTGTGGATGGTGGGCGCCATGCTCGTGCTGGCCAGATAGAAGCCGAGCAGCATGCAGACCACGGCGTGGGAGATCTTCAGCGCGCCGTTGCGCATGAAGACCACGGCCAGAATCAGGAGCAGCAGCACCACAGAGATGGAAATGGCCATCGGGAACCTCCTCCGCCACGCCCATGAGCGGCGTTCGGCCGCAAGTGTGGCGTAGCGGAGGGGTCCGCCGGGCGGCTGACGTGTCCTCCGATCGTGTGGTCTTACGCGGAGGGGTGGGCGTCGAGGAAGGCCCCGAGTCCGGCGAGGTCGTCGGTGTTGAGGTAGTCGACGCCCCCGGCGAGCAGTTCCGCCCACAGGGCGTCCCGGGCCGGGCCGGCCGCGTCCGGGGTCGCCCAGAAGCGGATCCGCTGCCCCCGCGCATGGGCGGCGGCGGTGGTGCCACGCAGCTTCTGCCGCTCCGCGTCCGGGAAGGGCCCGTCGCCCAGCCAGGTGAAGTTCAGCGTCCAGTTGTCGCTGATCAGCGGGGCGAAGGAGGCGGGGGCGCCGCTGCCGAGGTCGGTGAGCCGGCCGTCGTAGAAGGCGCGGCGCTCGGTCTGCGCCTCCATCGGCGTACGGGCCGCGCGGTCGCCGGAGACGACGGCGGTGACCGGACCGGGGTGGACGCGGCCGTGCGCGTACCGGGTGAACAGGTGCGGGTAGCGCCTGAGGTGGCGGTCGAGTTCCAGGTACGTCGACGACCCCTCGGTCTTGATGTCGATGAGGAGTTGCAGCGGTCGTCGCCAACCCCGGTACACCGACCCGCGATGGGCCTTCACGCGGGCGGCGAGCGGGTCGAGGTAGAGGGATTCCAGGGTGCGGGCCGGGTCCAGCTCGCCGGCCTCGTGGCCGATGAGGAGCTGGTCGCCGACGAGGAAGATGTCGGCCTCGACGCTGCCGAAGCGGTGGTCGAGCGCGTCGAAGAGTGGGCGCGGGTGCTCGTAGTCGTTGTGGGCGTGGGCGTGCCACAACGGGCGTCCGCCGCGGTGGCCGCCGCGGTGGCTGCCGGCCGCCCGGGCCTGCGCGGCGGGCAGGACGACCGTGCCGGCGAGGGCGGCGCCGAGGGTGGTGAGGGCTCTGCGGCGGGTGGTGAGGGCCATGCGCTGCCTCCCTTGAGGTGCCGGATGGGACCGGGGAGAGTATGCGTGCGCTTGCCGCCCAACGACCCCTCGTGGACGTGGAGTTGGCGGGACCGCCGCCCTCTGTTCACTTCACCGGAGCGGGTACACGAAAAAGCCCGCCCCAGGTGGGGCGGGCTTCATCGTGGTGTGTCAGGGTGCCTGGAGATCGACCAGCCGGGCCAGCGCCTCGCGGTGGGCGCCCGCCGTGCCGTAGGCGATCGAGTCGGCCTTGGCCCGCTTCAGATACAGGTGGGCCGGGTGTTCCCAGGTCATGCCGATGCCGCCGTGCAGTTGCACCGCCTCCTCGGTGGCGTGGACGGCGACGGGAGCCGCGTAGGCCTGGGCGACGGCCACCGTGGTCTCGGTGTCCTCGCCCGTCGTAAGGGCGTCGGCGGCCGCGCGTGCGGCGGCCCGGAGGTTGACGACCTCCAGCCACAGCTGGGCGAGCCGGTGCTTGAGCGCCTGGAACCCGCCGACCGGCCGGTTGAACTGCTTGCGGTCCTTCAGGTAC
Source organism: Streptomyces sp. NPDC045022 (assembly GCF_056432605.1). Classification (NCBI taxonomy): domain Bacteria; kingdom Bacillati; phylum Actinomycetota; class Actinomycetes; order Kitasatosporales; family Streptomycetaceae; genus Streptomyces; species Streptomyces sp. NPDC045022. The sequence goes on along the minus strand of NZ_JBWKIR010000001.1, from coordinate 47,836 downwards.
CGGACCGTCTCGGTCAGCGCCCAGTCGGCCACGCCGAGTTGCTCGGAGGCGAGCTGTCCGGCGGCGGCGCGCAGGGCCCGGCGTACGGCGGGTTCGGCGTCGCCGACGCGGCGGGCGGCGGCACCGTCGAGGGTGATGGTGGCCAGCGGGCGGGTCAGGTCCAGGGAGACCTGCGGGGTGACCGTCACGGCGGCGGCGGCCACGGCGTACAGGCCGCCGTCGTGGGCCGGGACGAGCAGGACGTCGGCGACGGCGGCGTCCGCGATGCCGGTCAGTTCGCCGTGCAGGGTGCCGTTCTCGGCGCGTACGACCGGGAAGGCGGCGCCGGGAGCACGGTGCAGTCCCACCGCGAGGGCGCCGATGGTCCGCCCGGAGGCCAACTGCCCGAGCAGCTCCTCGTCGCCACAGGCGAGCAGGGCCTCGGTGGCCACGACGGCGCTGGTGAGATACGGCACGGGGGCGACCGCGCGCCCCAGCTCCTCCAGCACCACGGCCACTTCACGGTGGGACGCGCCCTGGCCGCCCTGCGCCTCGGGGACAAGGAGCCCGGCGAGACCCATACCGTCGGCGAGGGACTTCCACAGGGCGAGGTCGTGCGGGGCGTCCGACTCGCTGCGGGCGATGACGTCCGCGGCGGCGCAGTGGTCCGTGAGCAGGTCACGGACGGCGGCGCGCAGCGCCTCTTCCTCCTCGGAGTAGAGCAGATCCGGCTGTGCACTCATCGGGCCAGGTCCTTCCAGGCGACGTCCTTGTCAGTGCGCGGCTCGGCGGGCAGGCCCAGGACGCGCTCGGCGACGATGTTCAGCAGGACCTCGTTGGTCCCGCCCTCGATGCTGTTGCCCTTGGAGCGCAGGTAGCGGTAGCCGGCGTCACGACCGGTGAAGTCGACCAGCTCGGGCCGGCGCATGGTCCAGTCGTCGTACAACAGGCCTTCCTCGCCGCGGAGTTCGACCTCCAGGCCGCTGATCTCCTGGTTGAGTCGGGCGAAGGAGAGCTTCATGCCGGAGCCCTCGTAGCCGGGCTGCCCGGCGACGAGCTGCTGGCGCAGGCGTTCGGCGGTGAGGCGGGAGACCTCGGACTCCACCCACAGCTTCAGCAGCCGCTGGTGCAGGTCGTGGGTGCGCAGGTCGGGGCGTTCCCGCCAGGTCGCGGCGATCGGGCCGATCATGCCGCCTTCACGGGGCAGCCGCATGCCGCCGATGGAGACGCGCTCGTTCATCAGCGTGGTCTGGGCGACCCGCCAGCCGTCGCCGACCTCGCCGAGGCGGCGGGAGTCGGGGATGCGGACGTCGGTCAGGAAGACCTCGTTGAACTCGGCCTCGCCGGTGATCTGCCGCAGCGGCCGTACCTCGACGCCGGGGTCGGTCATGTCGCAGATGAAGTAGGTGATGCCGGCGTGCTTGGGCACGTCCGGGTCGGTGCGGGCGATGAGGATGGCCCAGCGGGCGACGTGGGCGCTGGACGTCCACACCTTCTGCCCGTTGACCACCCAGTCGTCGCCCTCACGCACGGCCCGGGTACGGAGTGCGGCCAGGTCGGAACCGGCGCCCGGCTCGCTGAAGAGCTGGCACCAGACCTCCTCACCCGTCCACAGGGGCCTCAGATAGCGCCGCTTCTGCTCCTGTGTGCCGTACTTCAGGATCGTCGGCGCGGCCATGCCGAGGCCGATGCCGATGCGCCGGGGGTCGTTGTCGGGCGCGCCCGCGGCCTCCAGCTCGGCGTCCACGGCGGTCTGGAGGGAGCGCGGGACACCCAGGCCACCGAGACCCTCCGGGTAGTGCACCCAGGCCAGGCCGGCGTCGAAGCGGGCCTGAAGGAACTCCAGGTGGTCCGTCTCGGCGGGCGGGTGCGCTGCGAGCAACTCCCTTGTGAGGTTGCGCAGTTCCTCGATGTCGGTCATGCGGTGGCTCCCTTCTCCGGGACGACGGCCACTCGGCCGGTGGTCACGCCGTCGGCGACCCGCTGTACGGCCGCGGCGGCGTCGCCCAGCGGCACCCGCTCGCTCACCAGCGGCTTGATCGCACCCCGCGCGGCCAGCTCGGTGAGCTGCTCGTGACAGTGCAGAACCAGCTTGGGGTTCTTGGTGTTGTACAGGCCCCAGTGGAGGCCCGCGATCGAGTAGTTCTTCACCAGGGCGTGGTTCAGCGCGGGGCTCGGGATGGTGCCGCTGGCGAAGCCGACGACGACGATCCGGCCCTCGAAGGCGACCAGCTTGGCGGACTGGGCGTAGGCCTCGCCGCCGACGGGGTCGTAGATCACATCGGCGCCCCGGCCGCCGGTGGCCTCCTTCACGGCCGCGACCACGTCCTCGCAGCGGCGGTCCACCACCACGTCGCAGCCCAGCTCCCGGGCGACGGCGGCCTTCTCCGCGCCACCGACCACGCCGATCACGGTGGCCCCGGCCGCCTTGCCGAGCTGCACGGCCGCGCTGCCGACACCACCGGCCGCGGCGTGCACGAGCAGCGTCTCCCCCGCTTCCAGGTGGGCCCGGCGGTGCAGGCCGAACCAGCCCGTCTGGTAGCCGATGTGCAGCGCCGCGGCCTCCGCGTCGTCCAGCGACTCGGGGGCGGGCAGCAGGGCGCGGGCGTCCGCGACGGCGTACTCGGCGAAGCCGCCGTACGGCAGCGTGGGGTTGGCGAGCACCCGGCGGCCGTCCTCGGTCTCGCCGCAGATCTCCACGCCCGGCGTGAAGGGCAGCGGCGGACGTACCTGGTACTGGCCCCGGCACATCAGCGCGTCCGGGAAATTGATGTTGGCCGCACGCACGCGCAGCAGCACCTGGCCGTCACCTGGCGTGGGCCGCTCCACCTCCGCCAGGCGCATCACCTCGCTCGGCTCGCCGTTCTCGTGCACTTGCCATGCCTGCATGCGGGGCCTCCACGGGACTGCTTCGTCTGACCGGGTCCGACGGCATACTAAGCGGTCGCTTGCCGATCAGGGAACAGTCTGCCGAGTTCCGGCCACCGTCGCGTGCGTCACTTCCCGGCGCCCTTCCCGGTTGCCGGCCGCGCCCGTACGTGCATCCTCTCCCCCTGCGGTCCGAACAGGCTCAGGAACTCCACCGGCCCCTCCCCCGTGGACCCGAACCAGTGCGGCACCCGGGTGTCGAACTCGGCCGCCTCCCCGGCCGACAGCACGACGTCGTGCTCACCGAGGACGACCCTCAGCCGTCCCGAGAGCACGTACAGCCACTCGTAGCCCTCGTGGCTCCGCGGCTCCGGCTCCTCCTGGCGCCGCGGTTCGAGAACCTTGAAGGCCTGGAGGCCACCGGGCTGGCGGGTCAGCGGCCAGAAGGTACGGCCGTGCCGCTGGACGGGCTTGGCCCGCACCCGGGGGTCGCCGACCGGAGGGGCACCGACCAGCTCGTCGAGCGGGACCTGATGGGCCTGGGCGATGGGCAGCAGCAGCTCCAGGCTGGGCTTGCGCAGGCCGGACTCCAGCCGGGACAGGGTGCTGACCGAGATGCCGGTGGCCTCGGACAGTGCCGCCAGGGTCACCTCCCGCTCCTTCCGGATCCGCCGCAGCCGTGGACCCACCTCCACGAGGACGTCGTCGGTACTCATGACGGAATTGCAGGTTCGGCAAAGTCATTTGTCAATACGGCAGAGGCTGGGCAACCGCCGGGAGCGGAGGTGGTCGCCATGGCCGAGACCTGTGAAGTGGTCGTCGTCGGAGGCGGCGCGGCCGGCCTGTCCGCCGCCCTGGTGCCGGGCCGGGCCCGGCGTCGCACGCTGGTCGCCGACGCGGGCGAGCCGCGCAACGCGCCGTCCACTCACCTGCAGCGGGGGCGCGGAACTCGTCGTCACCGACGACCGGCTCACCGACGACCGGCTCCCCGGAGTCCGGCTCGCGGACGGCACGGTCCACGATCGCGAGGTGCTGTACGCCGCCCCACGCGCCGTACCGAACAACGACCTGCTCGTCCGGCTGGGCGCGGAGCTGGCCGAGACGCCCTTCGGCGCCTGCCCGGTGATCGACGAGCGGGGGCTGACGAGCGTGCCCGGGCTGTGGGCGGCGGGCAACGCGAGCGGGTTCGCCGAGCAGGGGCGACCGCGGTCAGCCGGGGCTACCGGCCGGGCGCCGCGATCAACGGGGAGCTGCTCTTCGCCGACCTGGACACGGCCGCCCGGGCGTAGACCTCGCGCGGGGCCGTACGGGAGCGGACACCCGGCCGCACGGACACCTCGACACGCCGTGCGGGCACTGACGCCCTCCCACGCAGCCGCGCTGTGAACGCCGCGTCCCGGGCCGCGCGGCAACGGACACCCCGGCACGGCCGCACGGCACGGACACGTCGACGCGGCCTCGCGGGCACCGACCCTCCCACGCGACCTACAGCCGTGAACGCCGCGTCCCGGCCGCGCGGAAACGGACGCCTCTTCGCAGCCGTGCGACCGCGAACACCTCAACGCAGACCTGCGACCGCGAACACCTCGACACGGCCCGTACGGGAACGGACACCTCGACGCGGCCGTGCGGGGTGTGAACCCCGCGCCCCCGGTGCACGATGACTGCATGCTGCTGACCCGGCTCGCCCAGGTGTCCCGGGAGGTGGCCGCCACGGCGGCCCGGTCCCGCAAGACCGCGCTGCTCGCGGAGCTGTTCCGGGAGGCGGAGGCGGACGACGTGCCGATCGTCATCCCCTATCTGGCCGGGCGGCTGCCGCAGGGCCGGCTCGGGGTCGGCTGGAAGGTGCTCGGCCGCCGGGTGCCGCCCGCCGGCGAGCCCGGTCTCACCGTCCGGGAGGTCGACGCCCGGCTCTCCGAGCTGGGCAAGGTGGCCGGGCCCGGCTCCCAGGTGGAGCGGGCCCGGATCGTCGGCGAGCTGATGGGCGCGGCCACCGAGGAGGAGCAGCGCTTCCTGCTCGGCCTGCTCACCGGCGAGGTCCGGCAGGGCGCGCTGGACGCGGTCGCCGTGGAGGGGCTCGCGCAGGCGACCGGCGCGGATCCGGCGGACGTACGCCGGGCGGTGATGCTGGCCGGGTCACTGCAGACGGTGGCCCAGGCCCTGCTCGGCGAGGGGCCCGGATCGCTGGACCGGTTCCGGCTCACCGTGGGCCGCCCGGTGCTGCCGATGCTGGCGCACAGCGCCTCCTCGGTCGCCGAGGCGGTGGAGAAGCTGGGCGCCTGCGCGGTGGAGGAGAAGCTGGACGGCATCCGGGTCCAGGTCCACCGGGACGGCGACGCAATCCGCATCCACACCCGCACCCTGGATGACATCACCGACCGGCTCCCCGAAGTGGCCGCCGCCGCGCTGGAGTTGCGGGGCGAGCGTTTCATCCTGGACGGCGAGGTGATCTCCTTCGACGCCGCGGGCCGGCCCCGGTCCTTCCAGGAGACGGCGGGCCGGGTCGGTTCCCGGACGGACGTGGCGAAGGCCGCCGAGGAGGTGCCGGTCTCCCCCGTCTTCTTCGACGCCCTCTCCGTCGACGGCCGCGACCTCCTCGACCTGCCCTTCACCGAACGGCACGCGGAGCTGGCCCGGCTGGTGCCCGAGCCGATGCGGGTCCGGCGCACCGTGGCCTCCGGGTCACCGGACATCCCGGAGGCCGAACGGTTCCTCGCCGACACCCTGGCCCGCGGCCACGAGGGCGTGGTGGTCAAGGCGCTGGACGCGCCGTACAGCGCGGGCCGGCGCGGTGCCTCCTGGCTGAAGGTCAAACCCGTCCACACCCTCGACCTGGTCGTGCTGGCCGCCGAGTGGGGCCACGGCCGCCGCACCGGCAAGCTCTCCAACCTCCACCTCGGCGCCCGCAACCCTGACGGCACCTTCGCGATGCTCGGCAAGACCTTCAAGGGCATGACGGACGCCATGCTCGCCTGGCAGACCGAGCGGCTGCGAGAACTGGCGGTCGAGGACAACGGCTGGGTGGTCCGGGTCCGCCCCGAACTCGTCGTGGAGATCGCCTACGACGGTCTGCAGCGCTCCTCCCGCTACCCGGCCGGCGTCACCCTCCGTTTCGCCCGCGTGATCCGCTACCGCGAGGACAAACGGCCCGAGGAGGCCGATACCGTGGAGGCCCTGCTGGCGGCCCACCCGGAGGTCAAGCCGTGACGGTGCGTGCGACGAAACGCAGCGCGGGTCTGTTGTTGTTCCGGCACACCGACGAGGGGCTGGAGGTGTTGCTCGGCCATATGGGCGGCCCGTTCTTCGCGAAGAAGGACGCGGGCGCGTGGACCGTGCCCAAGGGCGAGTACGAGCCGGACGAGCCGGCCTGGGAGGCGGCCCGGCGGGAGTTCCAGGAGGAGCTGGGGCTCGCGCCGCCCGACGGGGAGACCGTGCCCCTCGGCGAGGTCGTGCAGGCGAACGGCAAGATCGTCACGGCATGGGCGGTCGAGGCGGACCTCGACCCGGAGTCGATCAAGCCCGGGACCTTCACCATGGAGTGGCCGCCGAGGTCCGGCCGGAGGCAGGAGTTCCCCGAACTGGACCGGGTGGCGTGGCTCGGTCTGGACCGGGCCCATGACGTGATCATCCCGGCTCAGGCCGCGTTTCTCGACCGGCTGGCGGAGCACTCGGGCTGAACAGGACCTCACGCGTTGCGATCGGCCGTGCCGCGCGCGAAGGTCGAAGCAAGCCCGCTCCCAGGGAGGTCGGCCATGCCCATCGCGACGGTGAACCCGGCGAACGGCGAGACACTCAAGACGTACGCGCCCATGGGCGAGGAGGAGCTGGAGCGCCGGCTCCAGCTCGCCGAGGCAACGTTCCGCACGTACCGGACGACCACGTTCGCCGAACGTGCCCGGCTGCTGAACAGGGCCGCCGACCTGCTGGACGAGGACCAGCAGGAGATCGGCAGGGTCATGACCATCGAGATGGGCAAGCCGGTCAAGCAGGCGCGGGCGGAGGCCGCGAAGTGCGCCAAGGCGATGCGCTGGTACGCGGAACACGCCGAGGGGCTGCTGGCCGACGAGGAGCCGGCCGAGTCGGACGTGAAGGACTCCGGCGCCTCCCGGGTCCGGGTCCGTTACCGGCCGCTCGGACCCGTCCTCGCCGTGATGCCCTGGAACTTCCCCCTCTGGCAGGTGATCCGGTTCGCCGCGCCCGCGCTGATGGCGGGCAATGTGGGCCTGCTCAAACACGCCTCCAACGTCCCGCAGACCGCCCTGTACTTGGAGGACCTGTTCCACCGGGCGGGCTTCGAGGAGGGCTGTTTCCAGACCCTGCTGATCGGCTCGGGGGCGGTGGACGACATCCTGCGTGACGAGCGGGTGAAGGCCACCACGCTGACGGGCAGCGAGCCCGCCGGACGGGCAGTCGCCTCCACCGCCGGCGAGATGATCAAGAAGACGGTGCTGGAACTGGGCGGCAGTGATCCGTACATCGTCATGCCGTCCGCCGACCTCGACCGGGCGGCGCGGATCGCGGTGACCGCGCGGGTGCAGAACAACGGGCAGTCCTGCATCGCCGCCAAGCGGTTCATCGTGCACACCGACGTCTACGACGCCTTCGCCGAGAAGTTCGCCGCGGGCATGAAGGCCCTGAAGATCGGCGACCCGCTGGCGGAGGACACCGAGATCGGGCCGCTCGCCAGCGAGCGGGGGCGGGACGATCTGGAGGAGCTGGTCGTCGACGCGAAGCGCGGCGGGGCCGAGGTGCTGTGCGGCGGGGAGCGGCCGGACGGGCCGGGCTGGTACTACCCGCCGACCGTGCTCGCCGGCATCACCCGGCAGATGCGCGTCCACCGCGAGGAGGCGTTCGGGCCGGTCGCCACGCTGTACCGGGCCGGGGACCTGGACGAGGCGATCCTGATCGCCAACGACTCGCTGTTCGGACTGAGTTCGAACGTGTGGACGCGGGACGAGAATGAGGTGGAGCGGTTCGCGCGGGACCTGGAGGCGGGTTCCGTGTACGTCAACGGCATGACCGCATCGCATCCGGCCTTCCCGTTCGGCGGCGTGAAGCGGTCGGGGTACGGGCGTGAGCTGTCCGGGCACGGAATCCGCGAGTTCTGCAACATCACCACGGTTTGGCAGGGTGCGTGAGTGCTGCGCGGCTACCATCCCGTTTGTGAACCGCGAAGTGACCCTGCCTCTGATCGTCGACGACCGCGGTACCTTGCAGGTGGCCGCGGCCGACGTGAGTAAGTTGTTGCGGACCGTGGGTGGGCGGTGGCTGCACCTGGTCGAGGCCGGGGACCAGGCGCTGGACGAGGACACGGTTGCCGCGTTGACCATCGAGCTGGCCAAGCTGGCGGACCGTATCGACGTCGCCTGCATCGCGCACAGCAGTGGGGCGCCGTAGGAGCTTCGGCGCACGGTGCTGTGCGGGTGCGCGGTGGCTTGCCGCACCCACGCGGCCCAGCCGCGTCGCCGTGACAGCCGATCCTACGCCGTAACCGCCGCCCTTCGCCGAGACAGCCGATCCCACGCCGTAACAGCCGTCATGGTGTTTTCCCTCGTCCGGCGGCATAAGTGGCCCTTCGAGCCTGACCCGGGGTCCCCGATTCGGAGTAACCCAACGCGAGATCATCGCCCTCTCGGGTGACCGTGGATGGAGCACCCCCTGAGGTGAACCACCTTCTGGCCGGTGGGCGAAGGCCCGCTGGGAATCGGAAAGCAGGGACGGTTCATGGCGACTTTGTGCAGACCCTCGGTGTCGGTCCCGGAGCACGTGATCACGATGGAGGAGACGCTGGAGCTGGCGCGCTCCCGCCACGCGGACCACCCTCAACTGCCCCTCGCGCTGCGGCTGATCGAGAACACGGGCGTGAAGACCCGGCACATCGTGCAGCCCATCGAGGAGACCCTCAAGCACCCGGGCTTCGAGGACCGCAACAAGCTCTACGAGGCCGAGGCCAAGGCCCGGGTCCCCGCGGTGATCCAGCGAGCGCTCGACGACGCCGAGGTGCTCACCAGCGACATCGACGTGATCATCTACGTGTCGTGCACGGGCTTCATGATGCCCTCGCTCACGGCGTGGCTGATCAACGAGATGGACTTCGACAGCACCACCCGTCAGCTCCCCATCGCCCAGCTCGGCTGCGCGGCCGGCGGCGCGGCGATCAACCGGGCCCACGACTTCTGCTCGGCCTACCCGAACGCCAACGCGCTGATCGTGGCCTGCGAGTTCTGCTCGCTGTGCTACCAGCCCACCGACCTCGGCATCGGCTCGCTGCTCTCCAACGGCCTGTTCGGTGACGGCATCGCCGCCGCCGTGGTGCGCGGGCACGGCGGCACGGGCGTCCGGCTCGAGCGCAACGGCTCGTACCTCATCCCGAAGACGGAGGACTGGATCGCCTACGACGTCCGGGCGACCGGCTTCCACTTCCTGCTCGACAAGCGGGTGCCGACGACCATGGAGCCGCTCGCCCCGGCGCTGAAGGACCTGGCCGGCACGCACGGCTGGGACGCGGCCGACCTGGACTTCTACATCATCCACGCCGGCGGTCCCCGAATACTCGACGACCTCAGCAAGTTCCTGGAGGTCGAACCGCATGCGTTCCGGTTCAGCCGGGCCACGCTCACCGAGTACGGCAACATCGCCAGCGCCGTCGTCCTGGACGCGCTGCGCCGGCTGTTCGACGAGGGCGGCGCCGAGGACCGGGCGCGCGGACTGCTCGCCGGGTTCGGACCCGGCATCACCGCCGAGATGACGGTGGGCCGCTGGGTCTCCTCGAACGGAGACGGGCGATGACCGCCGGTGAGACGCTCACCGAGACCCTGCCCCCGGTCCGGCAGTGGCCGGCGCTCGACCTGACCGGGGCCGACTTCGACCCGGTGCTGACCGAGCTGATACGCGAGGGCCCGGTCACCCGCATCCAGCTGCCCAACGGCGAGGGGTGGGCCTGGCTGGTCACCCGGTACGACGACGTGCGGCAGGTGGCCAACGACCCCCGTTTCAGCCGTGAGGCGGTGATGGACAAGCCGGTCACCCGGCTCGCCCCGCACTTCATCCCCGACCGGGGCGCGGTCGGCTTCCTCGACCCGCCCGACCACAACCGGCTGCGCCGCTCGGTGGCCGCCGCCTTCACCGCGAAGGGCGTGGAGCGCGTCCGCGACAAGGCGCGCGGCATGCTGGACGAGCTGGTCGGCGCACTCCTCCGGGACGGCCCGCCCGCCGATCTCACAGCGGCGATTCTCAGCCCGTTCCCCATCGCGGTGATCTGCGAGCTGATGGGCGTCCCGGCCGGTGACCGGCACGACATGCACACCTGGACCCAGCTGATCCTGTCCTCGGCCCACGGAAAGGAGGTCAGCGAGAGGGCGAAGCGCGAGATGAGCGCCTACTTCTCGGACCTGATCGGGCGGCGCGGGAACAGCACGGCCGAGGACGTCACCTCGCTACTGGGTGCCGCCGTGGGCCGGGACGAGGTCACGCTGGAGGAGGCCGTCGGCCTCGCCGTGCTGCTCCAGATCGGCGGTGAGGCGGTCACCAACAACAGCGGGCAGATGTTCTACCTGCTGCTGACCCGCCCCGACCTGGCGGAACGGCTGCGCGACGAGCCGGCGATCCGCCGGAGGGGCATCGACGAACTCCTGCGCTACATCCCGCACCGCAACGCGGTCGGGCTGTCCCGGATCGCCCTGGAGGACGTGGAGATCAGCGGCGTCCGCATCCGCGCCGGTGACCCGGTCTACGTCTCCTACCTGGCCGCCAACCGGGACCCGGACGTCTTTCCGGACCCGGAGACCATCGACTTCACCCGCAGCCCGAACCCGCACGTGGCGTTCGGCTTCGGCCCGCACTACTGCCCCGGCGGCATGCTGGCCCGGCTGGAGTCGGAACTGCTGGTCGAAGCGCTGCTGGACCGGATACCAGGCCTGAAGCTGGCCGTGCCGCCGGACCAGGTGCCCTTCCGGAAGGGCGCGTTGATCCGGGGGCCCGAGGCCCTGCCCGTGATGTGGTGAGCGGCAGATGACGACGACCGAAGGGCTGACAGCACCCGAAGGGCCCGCGGCCCGTGGGGTGGCGCCGTCCCAGGCGGACGCGCCGCCCCGGGAGATGGCGCCGACCGAAGGGCTCCTCGTACCGCCGGGACACGGCCGCGTCGTGGAGACGCCCGCCCAGCGGGTGACGTTCAAGGTCACCGGCACCCACTCGCGGATGGCCTCCACCTTCGAGGTGGAGGTCCCGCCGGGCTTCGACGTCGGCGCGCATGTGCACACGCGCAGCGAGGAGTTGTTCTACGTCCTCGATGGCGAGCTGGACGTGCTCGCCTTCGAGCCCCGCGTCCGCACCCCCGACAACTGGCGGAAGTGGGAGTCGAGTTCGGGCAGCAGGGTGGTCCGTGCGACCCCGGGCACGGTGATCGTCGTACCCCCCGGCTGCCCGCACGCGTTCGCCAACCCGACGGACACCCCGGCCAGGATGTTCTTCCAGGCGAGTCCGCCACCGGATCACGAGCGCTATTTCGAGGAGTTGCTGGAGATCCTCCGCGACGGCGGTCCACCGGACCGCGAGGCGATCGAACAGCTCCGGAGGCGCTACGACATCGAACAGCTCACACCTCTGCGGCACAGGTGACCGTGCCGGCCCGAAGGGGCGCGGGTGCGCCGGCAGCCGGCCGGAGGCGGCCGGCCGCAGCGCACCCGCGGCCCTCACTCGCTACCGGATCGGCATCCCCGCCAAGGTCCGCGCGATGACGAGCCGCTGGATCTCGCTCGTCCCCTCGAAGATCGTGTAGATGGCCGAGTCCCGGTGCATCCGCTCCACCGGGTACTCACGCGTGTACCCGTTGCCGCCCAGGATCTGGATCGCCTGTGCGGTCACCTTCTTCGCCGTCTCGCTGGCGAACAGCTTCGACATGGAGCCCTCGGCCGCGGTGAACGGCTTGCCGTTGACCGCCATCCAGGACGCCCGCCACACCAGCAGCCGGGCCGCGTCGATCTGCGTCCGCATGTCCGCGAGCTGGAAGGCGACCCCCTGGTTGTCGATGATCGGCCGACCGAACTGCTCACGGGTCCTGGCGTAGTCGAGCGCGACTTCATAAGCCGCCCGGGCGGTACCGACCGCCATGGCGCCCACCGCGGGGCGGCTCGCCTCGAACGTCACCATCGCCGCGTTCTTCACGCGCTCGCCACCGAGGGCCTTGGCCTTCTCCCGGGCCCGGGCGAGCCGCTCGTCCAGCTTCTCCTTGCCGCCGAGCAGGCAGGAACCGGGAACGCGGACGTCGTCGAGGATGACCTCGGCGGTGTGCGAGGCACGGATGCCGTGCTTCTTGAACTTCTGGCCCTGTGCGAGACCCGGCGTGCCCGGCGGGACGATGAAGGACGCGTGGCCCTTGGAACCCAGCTCCGGGTCGACCACCGCGACGACGACGTGGACGTTGGCGATGCCGCCGTTCGTCGCCCAGGTCTTCGTGCCGTTGATCACCCACTCGTCCGTGGCCTCGTCGTACACGGCCCGCGTGCGCATGGAGGCCACGTCGGAGCCGGCGTCGGGCTCCGAGGAGCAGAAGGCGGCCACCTTCACATCGTTCTGGTCGCCGTACATCTGCGGGATCCAGGTGCCGATCTGTTCCTCGGTCCCGTTGGCGAGGACGCCCACGGCGGCCAGGCCCGTGCCCACAATGGAGAGGGCGATGCCCGCGTCGCCCCAGAACAGTTCCTCCATGGCCATCGGGATACCGAGGCCGGTGGGGTCGAAGTACTGCTGCGCGTAGAAGTCGAGGGAGTAGATGCCGACCTTCGCGGCCTCCTGGATGACCGGCCAGGGAGTCTCCTCGCGCTCGTCCCACTCGGCGGCCGCGGGGCGGATCACATCGGCTGCGAAGCCATGGAGCCAGTCCCGGACTTCCTTCTGTTCGTCGTTCAGCTCCATGGTGAACTCTGCCATGTCCCCTCCAGCGGCGGGCGGTGCGATGTTACTAGCGGTAACCCGAGTCTGTTACTGGCGGGTAGGGAAAGTCAACCGCTGATGACGCCCCGGGATCCCGTGCGATGTCAGGGGCACAGTCAGTGTTAGTTTGCGCAGGCGTCACCGAATCAGCACGGGTGGGGAGAGCACATGGACACCACGCAGCGGACCGACCAGCAGCGGTCCGCCGACCGCCGACGGCGCGAGTTGCTGGAGGCCGCCGACCGGGTGGTGCTGCGCGACGGCCCGCAGGCGTCGATGAACGCGATCGCGGCGGAGGCGGGTATCACGAAGCCGATCCTCTACCGCCACTTCGGCGACAAGGGCGGGCTTTACGCGGCCTTGGCCACGCGGCACACCGACGCCCTGCTGGACTCGCTGCGGGCGGCGCTGGACGCCCCGGCGGACCGGCGGGAGCGCGTCGAGTCCACCCTCGACACCTACCTCGCGGCGATCGAGGCGCGGCCTCAGGTGTACCGGTTCCTGATGCACCCGGCGGAGGGCAGCACCGGTGGCGACCAGGGGTTCGACGTCGGCAAGCACAGCGCCCCGCTGCTCCGGCGGATGGGCGAGGAGCTGGCTCAGGTCATCGAGGAGCGAGTGGATCTGGGGCCGGGGAGTCAGCAGCTCGCCCGGGTCTGGGGACACGGCATCGTCGGCATGATGCATGCGGCGGGTGACTGGTGGCTGGGCGAACGACCCTGCTCCCGGGCCGAGTTGGTGCGGTCTCTGGCGGATCTGCTGTGGGGGCGGCTGGCCGCGGCCGGGGACAAAATCGGAGGCCCGGGGTTCTAGGCCCTTTCGTTTGGCTCATGCCGGATCAGGGAGCGGGGCCTGGCGCCGTGCATCGCAAGGCGGAGGAGGGCGTCATGGCGGAGCCATGGCAACCGACGACAACGCGGCGAGGTGCGGCGCCAGGCCCCGCGAGCCCGGCATGATCCAACGAGAGACCCTAGGGGGCTCGCCGGCGAATGCGGGTCGCCGTGGGCCTGTCGCGCTCACACGGCGCAGCCGCACATGAGACACGGCCCCGCGCCCCTCAGACGGGACGGCCCGCCCGGCTCCAAGGGGCTCGCCCGATCTGCCTCGTCAGCCGCCGCTTGCGCCAGCCCCCGAGGTGATCGGCGTACACCGTGCCCGCCAGGTGGTCGCACTCGTGCTGCAGGCACCGTGCGAAGAAGCCGGTGCCGTGCACGGTGACCGGCTCCCCCGTCACCGTGCAGCCCTCGACCACCGCGTGGTCGTACCGCTCCGTCCCCGCCTCCAGGCCCGGCAGGGACAGGCAGCCCTCCGGGCCCCGGATCACCACACCGTCCGTCTCCACCAGCCGCGGGTTCACCACATGGCCGAGGTGACGCACGTCCTCGTCGTCCGGACAGTCGTATACGAACACCCGCAAAGGGACGCCGATCTGATTCGCGGCCAGGCCCACCCCCCGCGCCGCGTACATCGTGGCGAACAAGTCCTCCACGAGCGCTGCCAGATCGGGGCCGAAGTCGGTGACTTCCCGGCATTGCTCGCGCAGCGCCTCGTCTCCGAGCAGGGAAAGGGGCCGGACGCGCCCGTGGGCGCCCGGGATCGAGCCGTGTCGCATGGCGGCAAGGGTACGGTTCGTTCAGCTCATGCCCGCGCGCAGGCATGGCCCGGGATTCGGGTGTGCGAACGGATCTCGATAGGCTGAGGTCCACACCACGTTGCCGGATGGCCCCAGGCGCGGCGCGTACGCAAGGAGGATCGAGAACTGATGGCAGGCAACTCGGACCCGCTCTCGCCGCGGGCCAAGCTGGCCGTGACCGCGGGCAAGGCGGTCGCTGCGGCATCGCGGGCCGCGGGACGCGGCAGCGGGTCGGTGATCGGTGGCAAAGTCGCGCTCAGACTCGACCCCGACCTGCTCGCCCGGCTCGCCCAGAACCTGGACGTCGTCCTGGTGTCGGCGACCAACGGCAAGACCACGACCACCCGGCTCATCGCGGAGGCGCTGCGCGCCGCGGGCCCGGTCGTGTCGAACGCGCTCGGCGCCAACATGCCGGCCGGTATCACCTCCGCGCTCGCGGGCGGCTCGGACGCCAAGTTCGGTGTCATCGAGGTGGACGAGAAGTACCTGGCCGGTGTGGCGCGGGACACCAGCCCCAAGTGCATCGCCCTGCTGAACCTCTCCCGCGACCAGCTCGACCGCGCCGCCGAGACCCGGATGCTCGCCGAGAACTGGCGTGAGGGCCTGGCCGGGTCCAAGGCCGTGATCGTCGCCAACTGCGACGACCCGCTGGTGGTGTGGGCCGCATCCTCCTCCCCGAATGTGATCTGGGTCGCGGCCGGCCAGATGTGGAAGGACGACGCCTGGTCCTGCCCGTCGTGCGGTGGTGTGATGCAGCGCCCCGGCGACGACTGGTTCTGCGGCGAGTGCGGCTTCCGCCGGCCCACGCCGAGCTGGGCGCTGTCCGGGGATCACGTCCTGGACCCGCACGGGTCCGCCTGGCCGATCCATCTGCAGCTGCCGGGCCGCGCCAACAAGGCGAACGCGGCCAGCTCCGCGGCCGTCGCGGCCGTCTTCGGGGTGCCGCCCCAGGTCGCCCTGGAGCGGATGTACCAGGTGCAGGCAGTGGCCGGACGGTACGACGTCGTCCAGTTCCTCAACCGTGACCTGCGGCTGCTGCTGGCCAAGAACCCGGCCGGCTGGCTGGAGACCTTCTCCCTGATCGACCCGCCGCCCACCCCGGTGATCCTCTCCGTGAACGCGCGCGGGGCCGACGGCACCGACACCTCCTGGCTGTGGGACGTCGACTACACCCGGCTGACCGGCCACCCGATCTTCGTCATCGGTGACCGCAAGCTGGACCTCGCCGTCCGTCTGGAAGTCGCGAACCAGCACTTCCAGGTCTGCGAGAACCTCGACCAGGCCGTGCAGACGGCCCCGCCGGGACGCATCGAGGTCATCGCGAACTACACCGCGTTCCAGGACCTGCGCCGCCGCGTCGGCAACTGATCTTCGAAGGGCGATCACCTCATGAGTGACAACCAACTGCGGCTGGTGTGGATCTACCCGGACCTGCTGAGCACCTACGGCGACCAGGGCAACGCCCTCGTCGTGGAGCGCCGGGCCCGGCAGCGCGGCCTGGACGTGGCCCGGCTCGACGTGCGCAGCGACCAGCCGATCCCGACCTCCGGTGACATCTATCTGATCGGTGGCGGCGAGGACCGTCCGCAGCGGCTCGCGGCCGAGCGGCTGCGCCGCGACGGGCATCTGCAGCGGGCGGTGCAGAACGGCGCCATCGTCTTCTCCGTGTGCGCCGGCTACCAGATTCTCGGCCACGAGTTCATCAACGACCTCGGCCAGCGCGAGCCGGGCCTCGGTCTGCTCGACGTGGTGTCGGTGCGCGGCGAGGGCGAGCGCTGCGTCGGCGACGTCCTCGGCGACATCGACCCGCAGCTCGGCTTGCCTCAGCTGACCGGTTTCGAGAACCACCAGGGCGTCACCCACCTCGGTCCGACCGCCCGCCCGTTCGCGCGGGTGCAGATCGGCAAGGGCAACGGCACCGGGGACGGCACGGAGGGCGCGTACAACGGGACCGTCTTCGGCACGTACATGCACGGGCCGGTCCTCGCCCGTAACCCGCTGATCGCCGACCTGCTGCTCAAGCTGGCGCTCGACGTCAACGCGCTGCCGCCGATCGACGACCGCTGGTACGAGGCCCTCCGCAACGAGCGCATCGCGGCTGCGCAGCAGCCTGCGTAGAACCGCTGCGCAGCAGCCTGCGTAGAACCGCTGCGCAGCAGCCCGCTCAGACACTCAACAGGGCCCCCGCCTGACGGGCCGTCCGCTCACATGTGCGGGCGCGTCCAGCAGGCGGACGCCCGCTACGGAGCCCCCCGGTCACGCCGGTAGGGTGGCCGGGAATCCGCCGGACAACGTGGTCCGGTCTCCCGGCCCACGTTGAGAAGGTATATCGGGCTATGCGCATTGGTGTCCTCACGTCCGGCGGCGACTGCCCCGGCCTGAACGCCGTCATCCGGTCCGTCGTGCACCGTGCCGTCGTCGACCACGGCGACGAGGTCATCGGTTTCCGGGACGGCTGGAAAGGCCTCCTGGAGTGCGACTACCTCAAGCTCGACCTCGACGCCGTGGCCGGCATCCTGGCTCGCGGCGGGACCATCCTCGGCTCCTCCCGGGTCCGCCCGGAACATCTGCGGGACGGTGTGGAGCGGGCCAGGGGCCATGTCGCGGAACTCGGTCTGGACGCGATCATCCCGATCGGCGGTGAAGGCACGCTGAAGGCGGCCCGGCTGCTGTCGGACAACGGGCTGCCCATCGTGGGTGTGCCCAAGACCATCGACAACGACATCGCCGTCACGGACGTCACCTTCGGTTTCGACACCGCGGTGACCGTGGCGACGGAGGCGCTCGACCGGCTGAAGACGACCGCCGAGTCGCACCAGCGCGTGCTGATCGTGGAGGTCATGGGCCGCCACACCGGCTGGATCGCGCTGCACTCCGGCATGGCGGCGGGCGCCCACGCCGTCGTCGTACCGGAACGGCCTTTCGACATCGACGAGCTGACGAGGAAGGTCGGCGAGCGGTTCGAGGCGGGCAAGCGGTTCGCCATCGTGGTCGCCGCGGAGGGGGCCAAGCCGCGGCCGGGCTCCATGGAGTTCGACGAGGGCGGCAAGGACGTCTACGGCCACGAGCGCTTCGCGGGGATCGCGCGGCAGCTGTCGATCGAGCTGGAGCAGCGTCTGGGCAAGGAGGCGCGGCCGGTGATCCTGGGTCATGTGCAGCGTGGTGGCACGCCGACGGCGTACGACCGGGTGCTCGCCACCCGGTTCGGGTGGCATGCGGTGGAGGCCGTGCACCGCGGCGAGTTCGGGAAGATGACGGCCCTTCGCGGCACCGACATCGCGATGGTGTCGCTGGCGGAGGCGGTGGAGACGCTGAAGACGGTGCCTTCCGAGCGGTACGACGAGGCGGAGTGCGTGCTCTGAGTTGCCGCCCCCGGTCGAAGAGGTGACCGGGGACAGCTCTACTCTTGGGGCGGACAGAATCGCACAACCCCCACGAAACAGGAGCCGTCGGATGGATCACAGCGGGCACGGCATGACCATGGATCTGCCGCCGTTCACGCTGGGGCGGGGGCTCGAGTGGTCCGCCGACCCGTTCTTCCTGGCCGGCTGCCTGGTGGGGCTGGGGCTGTACGGGTGGGGGGTCGTACGGCTGCGGCGGCGCGGGGACGCCTGGCCGGTGAGCCGTACCGTCTCGTATGTCGTCGGTGTCCTCACCATCGCGCTGGTGATGTGCACCAGGCTGAACGACTACGGCATGGTCATGTTCAGCGTGCACATGGTGCAGCACATGGTGATCAGCATGCTGTCGCCGATCCTGATCCTGCTCGGCGCCCCGGTGACCCTGGCGCTGCGCGCGCTGCCGGCCGCCGGGAAGGGCCGCAAGGGTCCCCGTGAGCTGCTGCTGGCGCTGCTGCACAGCCGGTACATGCGGGTCGTCACCCACCCGGCGTTCACGATCCCGCTGTTCATCGCGAGCTTGTACGCGCTGTACTTCACGCCGATCTTCGACTTCCTGATGGGTTCGAAGGCCGGGCACCTGGCGATGATGGTGCACTTCCTCGCGGTGGGTGTGGTGTTCTTCTGGCCGATCATCGGCGTGGACCCGGGTCCGCACCGGCCCGGGTACCTGATGCGGATGCTGGAGCTGTTCGCGGGCATGCCGTTCCACGCGTTCTTCGGCATCGCGCTGATGATGGCGTCGACGCCGATGGTGGAGACGTTCCGCGACCCGCCGGCCTCGCTCGGCATCGACGCGCTGACCGACCAGAACGCGGCCGGTGGCATCGCGTGGGCGTTCAGCGAGATCCCGTCCGTGCTGGTGCTGATCGCGCTGCTGTTCCAGTGGTACGGCTCCGAGCAGCGGCAGGCCAAGCGCAAGGACCGGGCCGCCGACCGGGACGGCGACAAGGAGCTGGAGGCGTACAACGCCTATCTGGCCTCGCTCAACGCACGCGAAGGCTGATCCGCCTATCCCGTCCGGGCGGGAATCGGGGCACCATGGTCATGGACGGACCATGAGGAGGGTGTCGCGATGCCCGGTTCCACGAACGGTTCCACCAAGGCGATGGGAGCACTCACGGTCGGCGGGCTCGTCGTCGTGACCGCCTACACCGCCGCGCTCGGCAGCAACGGCTGGCTGTGGTTCGGCTGGGTGGTGCTGGGCCTGCTGACGGTCGCCATGGTCGTCACCCAGTCGTGAGTCCTCCGGCGGGGGCGCCGGTGACTACAGTGCCCGCATGAACAGCAGGACGCCCTCGTTCGACGACCTCGACCGCAAGATCATCACCGCGCTCATGGCGAACGCCCGGACCAGCTTCGCCGAGATCGGCGCGGGCGTGGGGCTGTCCGCGACCGCGGTCAAGCGACGCGTGGACCGGCTGCGGGAGACCGGGGTGATCACCGGGTTCACGGCGACCGTGAAGCCCTCCGCGCTCGGCTGGCGCACCGAGGCGTACATCGAGGTCTACTGCGAGGGCGCGGCCCCGCCCCGGCGGCTGGCGGAGGTCGTCCGCAACCATCCGGAGATCACGGCGGCCATGACGGTGACCGGCGGCGCAGACGCGCTGCTGCATGTGCGGGCACGGGACGTGGAGCACTTCGAGGAGGTGCTGGAGCGCATTCGCGCCGAGCCGTTCATCCGGAAGACGATCAGTGTGATGGTGCTGTCCCACCTTCTCCCGGAAAGCCCGGAAGCCGGCGCCACCCACGCAGCTCCGGAATGACGCGACTATGCGCAGGAGTCGTGCGTGTCGGGCTCGGACAACGCAGTGATGCTGCGCATGCACGCAGCCTTTCGTTCTTGTCGTCCGCCTCCCTCCCTTCCTACCGTGGTGTCACCCAGCAGTGACACACAGGAAAACGGAGGAAACCCTCTGTGTCCGAAAGCCGTGTGCCGCGCCCTCGGCGCTTCCTCGTCTGTGAACCCAGACATTTCGCGGTGCAGTACGCGATCAATCCCTGGATGCATCCCGACCGTCCTGTCGACGTGGATCTCGCCCGGGACCAGTGGCAGGCGCTGATCCGCGCCTACCGCACCCACGGTCACTCCGTCGAGTCGGTCGAGCCGGTCCCCGGCCTGCCGGACATGGTCTTCTCCGCGAACGCGGCGTTCGTGGTGGACGGCCGGGTGTTCGGTTCGCTCTTCCACGCGCCGGAGCGGCGCCCGGAGTCCGTGCACTACGACACCTGGTTCAAGTCGGCCGGCTACGACGTGTACCGCCCCGAGTCGGTGTCCGAGGGCGAGGGCGACCTGGTGTGGACGGGCCGGTACGTACTCGCCGGCACCGGGTTCCGCACCACCCGCGAGGCACACCGGGAGGCCCAGGAGTTCCTCGGCCACCCGGTGATCGGCCTGACCCTGGTGGACCCGTACTTCTACCACCTGGACACGGCGCTGTTCGTGCTGGACGACGACAACGTCTGTTACTACCCGGAGGCGTTCTCGGCGGGCAGCCGGGAGGTGCTGCGGCGCCTGTACCCGGACGCGGTGCTCGCCACCCGGGACGACGCGATGGCCTTCGGCCTGAACTCCGTGTCCGACGGCCGTAACGTCTTCATCGCACCCCGCGCCGAGGCCCTCGCCGAGCGCCTCGCCGACCACGGCTACACCCCCGTCCCCGTCGACCTGTCCGAGTTCCACAAGGCAGGCGGCGGCATCAAGTGCTGCACCCAGGAGATCCGCTGATGACCGCACCCGCGCGCACGCGTACGTCCGACGACCTGATCCGTGCGGAGGAGCCCGTCCTCGCGCACAACTACCACCCGTTGCCCGTGGTGGTGGCCCGGGCCGAGGGCACGTGGGTGGAGGATGTCGAGGGCAACCGCTACCTCGACATGCTCGCCGGATACTCGGCGCTCAACTTCGGTCATCGGCACCCGGCGCTGATCGAGGCCGCGCACCGCCAGCTGGACCTGCTGACGCTCACCTCCCGCGCCTTCCACAACGACCGGCTCGCCGGGTTCGCGGAGCGGCTCGCGGAGCTGACCGGGCTGGACATGGTGCTGCCGATGAACACCGGCGCGGAGGCGGTGGAGAGCGGCATCAAGGTGGCCCGCAAGTGGGCGTACGACGTGAAGGGCGTCCCGGCCGACCGGGCGACGATCGTCGTCGCCGCGGAGAACTTCCACGGCCGCACGACGACCATCGTCAGCTTCTCCACCGACGAGACGGCCCGCGCGGGCTTCGGCCCGTTCACCCCCGGCTTCCGGATCGTGCCGTACAACGACCTGGCCGCCCTGGAGGAAGCCGTCGACGAGACGACGGCGGCGGTGCTGCTCGAGCCCATCCAGGGCGAGGCGGGGGTGCTCATCCCGGACGACGGCTATCTCGCCGGGGTGCGCGAGCTGACCCGGCGCAAGGGCTGTCTGTTCATCGCCGACGAGATCCAGTCGGGCCTCGGCCGCACCGGCCGCACCCTCGCCGTCGAGCACGAGGACGTCGTCCCGGACGTGCTGCTGCTCGGCAAGGCGCTCGGCGGCGGCATCGTGCCGGTGTCGGCGGTGGTGGCCCGGCGTGAGGTGCTGGGCGTGCTGCGTCCGGGCGAGCACGGCTCCACGTTCGGTGGCAACCCGCTCGCCGCCGCGGTGGGCACGGCCGTGGTCGAGCTGCTGGAGACCGGTGAGTTCCAGCGCCGGGCCGCCGAGCTGGGCGTGCTCCTGCGGGACGGGCTGACCGAGCTGGTCGGCAGGGGTGTGCTCGGCTTCCGCTCCCGTGGGCTGTGGGCCGGCGTCGACGTCGACCCGGCGATCGGCACCGGCCGCGAGGTCAGTGAGCGCCTCATGCGGGAGGGGGTCCTGGTCAAGGACACCCATGGTTCCACGATCCGGCTGGCGCCTCCGCTGACCATCACGGCGGAGGAACTGCGCTCCGCGCTGGCGGCGCTGGAGAAGGTGCTGGCCTGAGGATCCGTGGGCGGGGGCCGGTGCCGTGGGCACCGGCCCCCGCTCGCGTCGTCAGCTGGTGCCGAGGAGCTGCTTCATCTCCTTGATCTCGGCGTTCTGCGCGGTGACGATATCGCCCGCCATGCGCTTGGCAGGTCCGTACGCGCCCTTGTCCCGCTCCGTGCGGGCCATGTCGACGGCGCCCTGGTGGTGTTCGACCATCAGGGACAGGAACGTGGTGTCGAATTCCTTGCCGGTGGCCTTCTTCAGGGCCGCCATGTCACCGTCGCTCATCATCCCGGACATGCCGGCGTGACCCGAGTGGTCCATGCCGGCCATGGGGAGCTGCTCGCCCCATGCCTTGAGCCAGCCGGTCATGGTGCTGATCTCGGGGTCCTGCGCCTTCTCGATGCGGGTGGCGAGGTCCTTCACCCGGGCCGAGGAGGCCCGGTCGGCGGCGAGCCGCGCCATCTCCAGGGCCTGCCGGTGGTGCGGGACCATGCCCTGCGCGAAGGCGACGTCCTGGGCGTTGTGGGCGGTGGCCGTGGCGTCGGCGGTGGGGGACGCGCTCGGGGCGGCGGGCGCGTGGCTGCCATGGCTGTCCTTGTCGCCTCCGCAGGCGGCGAGGAGGAGGGCGGCGGCGGCGGTGGCCGCGACGAGGGCGGCACGGCGCGTTGAGGTACGGGTGGTCATGCTTCGGGCTCCTGCTGGTCTCGGTTGATTTCGGGCACGCGTGGGCACGGCTGCGGACGTTCCGCCGAAAGGGGCTGTCCGGGGCCGTGGCGGCCTCTAGATCCGCAGGAGCTGGAGTTCGGCCAGGGAGGGCGGGGCGCGGGCGCCCTCCGGCGCCGTGGCCGTACGGGAGCGTGCGAGGTGCGCCGGTACGGGGACGGCGACGGGGTCCGGGAACAGGGCGGGCGGCTGCGGGCCGCCGTTCACCGCGCCCGACGCGCAGGTCGGGTCGGCGTGGTGCGGCTGGTGGCCGCCGCAGTGACCGTCGCCACCGGGACAGTCGTCGTACATGGCGACGGCGACGGCCCTGTGCGCGGAGCGGGTGTGCTCCGGGTGTCCCATGCCTCCGCCGGGCGCGAGGGCGTGCATGCCCAGCAGCCCGGCCAGCACCGTCAGCACGAGCAGCGCGCGGTGCCGCCGCTGGGGCGGTCGCGGGGCGTGCCGTGGGGTGCTGAGCATGGGGGACATCGTACGAGAACGGGTGTCGCCGACCGTCCGGGGCTCACCGTCCGGACGGCCGGGACGGCCCGGGCGCCCTCGTCGGGGATCCGGCGCGCGGGCGCCGGGCGCGCTCATGCCCGCGACGCCCCGGTGAACCGGCCACAGGTAGGACCGGGCCCTCGGGAGCGGGTCCGGTCGATGTCGGTCACCGGAGCGGGGACGTCAGGTCACCGGATCGAGGAAGGTCAGCACCGAGGCATCCTCCTCGATCAGTGGGGCGAGTGCCCCGTTGAACGGGCCGCCGTACGGGGCCTTCAGGTGGGCTTGGAACGCGTCCTCGTCCCGGTACACCTCGAAGATCCAGTAGGCGCGCGGGTGGGACGCCTTGCTGTAGACGTCGAAGGCGAGGTTGCCGTCCTCCTCACGCACCTTCTTGGCGTAGTCCAGGATGAGACGGGCGACCTCGTCCTCCGCTCCCTCGCGGGCGGTGAACTCGGCGAGCAGGGTCTTGCTCACGATGTGATCTCCTCCGTGGTCGGGGTCAGTCGCGGCAGGAGTTCCTGTGCCGCGGCCAACTGCCTCTGCAATGGCGGGTTGGGGCCGGCAACCGAGCAGGTCAGGGCCGCGACCCGAGTGGCGAACCGGCATGCTTCCGCGACAGCGTCGAGGTCGAGGCCGGTCAGTCGGCCACCGAGAAGGCCGCGGGCACCGAGGTGGTGCAGCAGCCCGGCGGTGAAGGAGTCCCCCGCGCCGACCGTGTCGACGACCCGCGTGGCCACAGCCGGCACGTGCAGACGCTCGCCGTCGAGCGAGGCCAGAGCACCGTCGGCGCCAAGCGTGATCACGACGAGCCGCGCCCCTGCGGCGTGCCAGTTGTCGCACGCCTGCTCGGGCGGCGTACCCGGCAGGAGAAGCTCCAGGTCGTCCTGGCTCAGCCGGAGGATGTCGGCGAGGCGGCACCAGTGCGCCAGCCCTTCCCGGTAGGCGTCGACGCCGACCAGCAGCGGCCGGACGTTGGGATCGATGCTGATGGTGGCGCGCGGTGCGGCCGCCGCCAGGAACTCCTCCACCACCGCCCCGCCGGGTTCACGGACCAGCGCCAGGGAACCGGTGTGCACACAGGCCGACACAGACAGATCCACCCGCGCCAGTTCCTCTGAAGTCCACTGCCAGTCGGCCGTGTTCTGCGCGTGGAACGAGAACGCAGCCTGCCCCTGGGCGTCCAGCTCCGCCACGGCCAGCGTGCTGGGCTCGGCGGCCGCGACGGCGTACGACAGGTCCACGCCGGACGCTTCGAGGTGGGCCCGGAACAGGCGCCCGAAGACGTCGGCGGACAGGCGCGCCAGGAAGCGGGCCGGGGTGCCCAGCCGGGCCAGAGCCACCGCCGTATTCGCCGGCCCGCCGCCTGGCAGCACCCGAAGCGTGAGTTCGTCCAAGGCACTTGCGGGTTCGGTGAAGGCGTCGGCGACGCACTCTCCCAGGACGGTGATCTGGCGCGGGCTCATGGGCTGCTCTTCTCTCGAGAAGTACGGGTGCAGAGGGCGCGTCGCGGCACAGCCGCTGATCAGCTACGCGGGCCGGCAGTCACGGACGTTGCCGATTCGTGACGAGTGGAAGGCATTGACGTTGCCGGGATTCGGAGTCCATCATCCTCGCCAGGCGGTGTCAACGTTGACATAAGTCAACGATGACACGACCGGGCGGCTTGTTTCTGAACACCGTGCCGCTCGCTATCCCACAGGAGTCGATCATGCCTCGCACCACTCGTCTGTCCTCCTCCCTGCTCAGAGCCGCCGCGGTCACAGGCGTCGCGGCCCTCACGCTGACGGCCTGCGGCTCCGGCTCCGGATCGGGCTCCTCGGGCTCCGGCCCGGGCAGCATCAAGGTCGGACTGATCACCAAGACGGACACCAACCCGTTCTTCGTGAAGATGAAGGAGGGCGCGGAGAAGGCCGCCAAGACGGACGGCGTCCAACTGATGACCGCCGCGGGCAAGTTCGACGGTGACAACGCCGGTCAGGTCACCGCCATCGAGAACATGGTGGCCGCCGGGGTGAAGGGCATCCTCATCACCCCGAGCGACTCCAAGGCGATCGTGCCCGCGGTCCAGAAGGCCCGCGCCAAGGGGGTCCTGGTCATCGCCCTGGACACCCCGACCGAACCGCAGAGCGCGGTCGACGCCCTCTTCGCCACCGACAACCTCAACGCCGGCGAGCTGATCGGCGAGTACGCGAAGGCCGCCATGAAGGGCAAGACGGCGAAGATAGCCACCCTCGACCTCGCGCCGGGCGTCTCCGTGGGCGTGCAGCGGCACAACGGGTTCCTGAAGGGTTTCGGCGCCACCGACAAGGACGTCGCCTGCGCCCAGGACACCGGCGGCGACCAGGCCAAGGGCCAGACGGCGATGGAGAACTGCCTCCAGAAGGACCCCGGCATCAACCTCGTCTACACGATCAACGAGCCGGCCGCCCTGGGCGCGTACACCGCACTGAAGGCCAAGGGCCGGGAGAAGGACGTCCTGATCGTCTCGGTCGACGGCGGCTGCACCGGTACCCAGGCGGTCAAGGACGGGAAGATCGCCGCGACTTCACAGCAGTACCCGCTGAAGATGGCCGCCGAGGGCGTCAAGGCCGTGGTGACGTACGCCAAGAAAGGCAAGAAGGCGTCCGGTTACACCGACACGGGCGTCAACCTGATCACCGCCAAGGCGCAGGCCGGAGTCACGTCCAAGGAGACCGCGTTCGGCCTGCAGAACTGCTGGGGCTGAGCCGCCCCCCAGGACCGTACGACTCCGCCTCTCCCCCTCAGCGGGGCGGCCGGCCCCTCCTCCCCGACCAGGGACGGCCGCCCCCTCGTCTCCTTGTCCTCCGACTCTGCTACGAGGACGGACAAGCACATCTGTCTTCCGACAAGGACTCCGTATGACAGCCACGACCACAACGCCGTACGCCGGGCTCAAAGCGCCGACCACGGCCCGCAGACTGCTCACGGCGCCAACCACCGGCCCGTTGGTCGCCCTCCTCCTGGCCTGTGCCTTCTTCTCGCTCTCGACCGACCAGTTCCTCACGGGCGGCAACTTTTCGCTCATCGTGCAGCAGGTCATGGTCGTCGGCACCCTCGCCATCGGCCAGACACTGATCATCCTCACCGCGGGCATCGACCTGTCGTGCGGGGCCGTGATGGCCTTCGGCAGCATCATGATGGCCAGGATGGCGGCCGAGGGAACCCTGCCCCCGCTCCTCGCCGTCGCGCTGGGCCTGGCGGTCTGCGGCGGCTTCGGCCTGCTCAACGGGCTGCTGGTGCAGAAGATCCCGCTGCCCCCGTTCATCGTCACCCTCGGCATGCTCAACGTGGCCTTCGCGCTGACCCACATCTACTCCGGGGAGCAGACCGTCACCAGCCTGCCCGGGCCACTGACGGCCCTCGGGCAGACCTTCCCGCTCGGCCACACCGACATCACCTACGGCTCCCTTGTCACCATCGTCCTGTTCCTTCTCCTCGCGTACGCGCTGAGCAGCACCGGTTGGGGCCGGCACGTCTACGCCCTGGGCAACAGCCAGGAGGCGGCGCGACTCAACGGCATCCGCACCTCCCGCCTGACCATCGGCATCTACACCGTGGCCGGACTGCTGTACGGCATCGCAGCCCTGCTGCTCATCTCGCGCACCGGAGTCGGCGACCCGCAGGCGGGCCAGACCGAGAACCTCGACAGCATCACCGCCGTGGTCCTCGGCGGCACCAGCCTCTTCGGCGGACGCGGATCGGTCCTGGGCACCTTCATCGGCGTCCTCATCGTCGGCGTCTTCCGCAACGGCCTGCAGCTGATGGGCGTCGCCTCCATCTACCAGACCCTGATCACCGGCGTCCTGGTGATCCTCGCGGTGACCGTCGACCAGATCTCCCGGAAGAGGGCCCGATGACCGCCACCACTTCCCCCACTCCTGTCCTGCAGGCCCGCGGTCTGGTCAAGCGCTATGGCCACGTCACCGCCATCGACGGCGCCGACTTCGACCTGCTGCCCGGCGAGGTGCTCGCCGTCATCGGCGACAACGGAGCCGGCAAGACCAGCCTGATCAAGGCCCTTACCGGGGCTCTGGTACCGGACGCGGGCGAGATACGCCTGAACGGGGAGCCCATCACCTTCTCCAGCCCGCAGAGCGCACGCGCCCATGGCATCGAGACGGTGTACCAGGACCTCGCCGTGGCGGCCTCCATGGACATCGCCTCGAACATGTTCCTCGGGCGCGAGCTGCGCCGCCCGGGCGTCCTCGGCAACGTCTTCCGCATGCTCGACAAGAAGCGCATGCGTCAGGAGGCCGCCGAACACATGGCCGACCTGAAGATCGGGCTGCGTTCGCTGTCGCAGGCGGTGGAGACGCTCTCCGGTGGGCAGCGGCAGGCCGTGGCGGTGGCCCGCTCCGTCGCCTGGGCACGCAGTGTCGTCGTCATGGACGAACCCACCGCGGCCCTCGGAGTCAAGGAGTCCGGTCAGGTGCTGGACCTCATCCGCCGCGTCCGCGACAAGGGTATGCCGGTCGTGTTGATCAGCCACAACATGCCCCATGTCTTCGAGATCGCCGACCGGATCCACGTCCACCGGCTGGGTCGGCGGGCCGCTCTGATCAAGCCGTCGGACTACTCCATGGCGGAGGTCGTCGCCATCATGACCGGCGCCCTCACCCTGGACGAAGCCGGAGGTACTGTCGTCGCGGATTCGGATGCCGCGAAGGCCGCCGGAGTCCAGGCCACCTGACAACACAACCCAGCTCTCGCAGTTTCCGGCCGAGGCCGCGGCCGGAACCGACGAGCACAGGAGATGTTTCCCCCATGGCAGCGAACCGCCGCCCCACCCTGGCCGACGTCGCCCGCGAAGTGGGCGTCAGCGCCAAGACGGTCTCCCGCGTCCTCAACGAGGACGGCCCCGTCTCGGCGGAGACCAGGGAGCAGGTTCTCGCCGCAGTGGCCAAGCTCGGCTTCCAGCCGAACCTCATGGCACGCAACATCCGCGTCGGCGGCCCGGACACCACCGTCGGCCTGGTCATTCCCGACCTGGGCAACCCCTTCTTCGGAGCCGTGGCCCGCGCCATCGAGGACACGGTCCGCGATCGCGGCCTGACCCTGCTCATGGGCTCCTCCGCAGACGACGCCCACCGGGAACGCGCGCTGACGGACAAGTTCCTCGCCCGACGTGTGAGCATCCTGATCGTCGTGCCGTCCGTCGGTGCCGACCACTCCCATCTCAAGCCACACCGCACGGCGGGGCTGCCCGTGGTCTTCCTCGACCGACCCGGAGTCGGCCTGGCCACGGACAGCATCGTCAGCTCCAACCGAGCAGGCGCCCACGACGGCGTCGCCCACCTCATCGCCCACGGGCACCGGCGCATCGGCTTCCTCGGCGACCTGCCCACAAAGCTCTACACCCGCCGCGAACGTTTCGCCGGATATCGCGAGGCCCTGCGGGAAGCGGACCTCCCCTACGACCGCTCGCTCGTCGTCGGCGCGCACGACCAGCAGGGGGCCGAGGCCGCGGCGTCGAAGCTGCTCGACCTGGCCGATCCCCCCACCGCCCTGTTCGCCGGCAACAACATCATGGCGCTCGGAATCGTCGCCGAGCTCGCCCGCAGCAAGCGCAAGGACGTGGCCCTCGTCGCCTTCGACGACGTATCGCTCGCCGAGGCGCTGGAACCGGCCCTGACCGTCGTGGCCCAGGATCCCGAGGAAATCGGCCGCTCTGCCGCCGCCACCGCCCTGGCCCGCCTCGACGGCGACCGCTCGCGGGCCCGCACGATCACCGTCCCGACCCGCCTGATCGTCCGAGGCTCCGGAGAGCAACCCGCGCCCGAGCAGTAGGCGGCTCGCCCCTGTCGCCCGAAGAGCCGGGACCACGCTCAGGTGGCCTCAGCAGGCTCGGGTGGTAAGCGAGCACAGTTGGGATCGCCGCGGCAGAGGAGCGACAGCCGTGAAGCCGGCGTCGGGTGCGGCACCGTGCAGGTAGCCGTTGCGATCCTGGGGCGCCCCGAACAGCGGCCGCCGCTCTCCGGCTGCCCAGGTGCGGCGTCCACGCCTGACTAACCGTCGGTACGGGGTCAGCATGAGACCGGCTGAACGTGGCTACAGATGACCACAGTGCGCATCAGTCCGTTTCCGTGGTCCTTACCCTGCCCCGGGGAAAAGCCGGTCCCGCGGGGAAGCTGGTTACGTGAGGAGCGAGCCGTGTTCTACTACCTGCTCAAGTACGTGCTGCTGGGCCCCCTGCTCAGACTGTTCTTCCGGCCCCGGATCGAAGGCCTCGACAACGTTCCCGCCGAGGGTCCCGCGATCGTCGCCGGCAACCATCTGTCCTTCTCCGACCACTTCCTGATGCCGGCGATGCTGAAGCGACGCATCACCTTCCTCGCCAAGGCGGAGTACTTCACCGGAGGGGGCGTCAAGGGACGGCTCACCGCGTTCTTCTTCCGCAGCGCCGGGCAGATCCCGGTGGACCGCTCCGGCAAGGAAGCGGGGCAGGACGCGATCCGCGAGGGCCTCGGGGTGCTGGGCAAGGGCGAGTTGCTGGGCATCTATCCGGAGGGCACCCGCTCGCATGACGGCCGGCTGTACAAAGGCAAGGTGGGCGTCGCCGTGATGGCGTTGAAGGCGGGGGTGCCGGTCGTGCCCTGCGCGATGATCGGGACGTTCGAGGCGCAGCCGCCCGGCAGGAAGCTCCCGCGGATCCACCCGGTCACCATCCGCTTCGGCAAGGCACTCGACTTCTCCCGCTACGCCGGGATGGAGAGCGAGAAGGCGGTCCTGCGGGCCGTCACCGACGAGATCATCTACGCGATCCTGACACTGTCCGAGCAGGAGTACGTCGACGAGTACGCGGCCGTCGTCAAGGAACGGCAGGCGGCGGAGAAGGTCGGGAAGGGGCGCAGGTTCCCGCGGGCACCCCTCGGGTGACCTCCTCTGCCGGCAGCAGAACACCGTGGCGGGGGCACCCCGGTGGCCGTACGGTCGCGGCATGAAGCGTGCTGTGGTGATCGGAGCGACCGGGCAGATCGGGCGTCCGGCGGTGAACGCGCTGGCGCGGGACGGCTGGGAGGTGACGGCCGCCTCGCACGGCGGGGGCCGGGACGAGAGCTGGCCCGCGGAGGTGCGGGCGGTGCGGCTCGACCGGGAGGACGGGCGGGCCCTGGCGGAGGTGGTGGGCGACGGATGTGACGTGCTGGTCGACATCGTCGCCTACGGACCGGAACACGCCCGGCAGTTGACCTCTCTCGCCGACCGGGTCGGATCGGCCGTCGTGGTCTCCAGTGTGTCGGTGTACGAGGACGGCAAGGGCCGCGGCTTCGACACCCAGGACCAGCCGGACGGCTTCCCCGAGTACCCGGTGCCCGTGCCGGAGACCCAGCCGACAGTGGCCCCCGGCGAGGCCACGTACAGCACCCGCAAGGTCGCTCTGGAGCGTGCGCTCCTCGCCGCGGGCGACCGGTTCCCGGCCACCCTGCTGCGGGCGGGCGCGGTCCACGGGCCGTACTGCCGCAGCCCGCGCGAGCTGTACTTCGTCAAGCGGAACCTGGACGGGCGGGGCAGGCGCGTGCTCGCCTACCGCGGCGAGAGCCGTTTCCATCCGGCGAGTGCGCACAACATCGCGGAACTGATCCGCCTGGCGGCCGCGCGCCCCGGCTCGCGGGTCCTGAACGCCTGCGACGCCGAGGCGCCCACGGTCGCCGGGATCGCCGCGGCGATCGACGCCGTGATGGGCGTGGAGAACGAGACGGTGCTGGTCGACGGCCCTCCCCCGGCACCCCGGGTGGGCGAGACCCCGTGGTCGGTGCCGCACCCGGTCGTCGTCGACATGTCGGCGGCGGAGCGCGAGCTGGGCTACCGCCCGGTGGTCCGGTACGCCGAGTCACTGCCGGAGACCGTCGCGTGGATCGAACGGCAGCTTGCCGGAGGGGACTGGCGGGCGGCGTACCCGAAGATGGTCCGGGCCTACGGCGACCTGTTCGACTACGCGGCGGAGGACGCCTGGCTGCGGGCATGAGCGAGGGGCGGCCGGAAGTCCGGCCGCCCCTCGTCGCCGTACCGGAGGGTTACGGCTGGGGTGTGGCGTGCGGGCCGCAGGTCACGTCCTTGCCGTCCAGCTCGCCGTCGAGCAGGTAGGCGTCGACGCGCTGGTTGATGCAGGGGTTGACCAGGCCGGTCACGCCGTGAGAGCCCGCGTCCTTCTCGGTGATCAGGCGGGAGCCCTTGAAGCGCTTGTGCAGTTCGACGGCGCCGTCGTACGGGGTGGCGGCGTCCCGGGTGGACTGCACGATCAGCACCTTCGGCAGGCCCTTGTGGGTCTTGACCTCGACCGGGGTCCGCTGCTTGGCCGGCCAGGTGGCGCACGGCAGGTTCATCCAGGCGTTGGCCCAGGTCATGAACGGGTAGTTCGTGTTGAGCCGGGTGTTGTCCCGGTCCCACTTGCGCCAGCTGGTGGGCCACTTGGCGTCGGTGCACTCGACGGCCGTGTAGACCGCGTTGCTGTTCTCCGCCGCCGCGTTGCCCGCGGTGTCCGTGAGGTCCGGGGTGGCCGCGTCGATGAGCGGCTGGGGGTCACCGGCGTAGTACTTGCTGAAGGCCGCAGCGACCGGCACCCACGAGGAGTCGTAGTACGGCGCGCTCTGGAAGAAGGAGATCAGCTCGGCCGGGCCGGCGACTCCGCCGATGGGGTTCTTCTTGGCGGTGGCGCGCAGCTGGAGCCACTTGGCCTGGACGGCGGCGCGGGTGGTGCCGAGGTGGAAGGCGGCGTCGTTCGCGGCGACCCAGTCCTCCCAGTCCTTCCAGCGGCCCTCGAAGGCGACGTCCTGGTCCAGGTTGGCCTGGTACCAGATCTTCTCCCGCGAGGGGTTGACCACGCTGTCGACGATCATGCGGCGCAGGTGGCCCGGGAAGAGGGTGCCGTAGACGGCGCCGAGGTAGGTGCCGTAGGAGACGCCGAGGTAGTTGAGCTTCTTCTCGCCCAGCGCGGCGCGGATGACGTCGAGGTCGCGGGCGGTGTTCGGCGTGGTCATGTGCGGCAGCATCGCGCCGCTGCGCTCGGCGCATCCTTCCGCGTACTCACGGGCCAGCTTGCGCTGCGCGCTCTTGTCGGCCTCGGTGTCGGGCACCGGGTCGGCCTTGGGCGCCTTGACGAACTCCTGCGGGTCGACGCAGGAGATGGGCGCCGAGTGGCCGACGCCGCGCGGGTCGAAGCCGACGAAGTCGTAGGCCTTGGCGACGTTCGCCCAGATGGCGTTCTTGGTGGTGACCCGGCGCGGGAAGCGCAGGCCGGAGCCGCCGGGGCCGCCCGGGTTGTAGATGAGCGCGCCCTGACGCTCCTTCTTGGTACCGGTGTTGCCGATGCGGTCCACGGCGAGCTTGATCTGCTTGCCGTAGGGGTGGGCGTAGTCGAGCGGCACGCTGACCCAGCCGCACTGGATGGGCTTCTCCAGCCCCCAGTCGGCCGGGCAGTCCTGCCAGTGGATGCCGGCCTTGGCGGCCCGGGCGGCGGCTGTCGCGGCGCCCTTGGCCTCCCGGTCCTGGCCGTACCGGCTGTCGGCGCCGGCCGCGGGCGCGGCCAGCGCGCCGGCGATCAGGGTGGCGGTGACGAGTGCTCCGGCCGAACCGAGCGCCAGCAGACGGCTCTTCGGTCTGTTCTCCCTCAAGGGGGCCCCTCCCCGTATTTCGCTGCGAGTGGTCAGGCGGGGATCCTCTCGGCTGTGAGCTGTCCGGGAACAGGGGGCGCCACCCTTCTTTACCAATCCGATAACCGGACGATCATGTCCCGCTGAACGGGGCGAGGTTCACCGGCCGAGCAGTGCCAGCGCCTCGTCCAGCAGCCGCCGAAGCCGCAACGCGTCGGGGGCCACCGCGCTGACCAGGACGGCGGGCCCGGCGAGCGGCATCAGTGCGGCACACTCCCCCAGCATCCGGGCGGCAGCCGGTTGCTCGGCGAACTCGGGCCGAGCGACGACCAGTTGGCCCACAGCACGGTGACCGGCCAGCACGGCGGGACCGTCCCAGCCCCCTGGCGCGCCGGGTCCGCAGGCCAGCGCCTGGTCCAGCACGGTCCGTCCGGCGACCCGTACGGTCATCCGGCTGGTGAGCCGCCCGGGTTCCTCCCCGGTCCGCCCGAGCACCTGCTCCTCGCGCAGCACGAGCCGCGCCCCGGCACCGAGTTCGGCCCGCGTGGTGACGTACAGGTCGCTGCCGCCGGCCGAGATCAACTGCTCCGGCAGCCAGTGCAGTTCGGCGCCGTCGGCCACGTCGAGCCGTACGTCGTAGCGGGCCTCGCCCTTGGCCTGGCCCGGCAGCGCGATGGTGGCGGCGGCCGAGCCGACGTGCAGCCGAGCACCTTCCTCCACCCGCGCGGCCAGCGTGAAGCGGTCGCCGCCGAGCGGGCCGCTCATCGCGCCGACGACCATGACCTTCGCCTCGGCGCCGGTCGCCCGGGTGCGGCGCAGTGCCAGCGGCCCCTCGCCGTCCAGCACGGGCAGCGCCGTACCGCCGCGTCCGTCGGCGCGGGCGACGATCCGCGCGCCGGCCCGGACGCCGGTGGCCGTCATGCCGTCCACGCGGCGAGCCGCTGACGCACCCACGCGGCCACGTCGGCGACCCCGGTGCCGCCGCGCAACGACTGGAAGACGACCGGGAGTTCCGCTCGCTGCGCCTTGGCGTCGGCGGCCATCCGGGCGAGGTCGGAGCCGACGTACGGGGCGAGGTCGGTCTTGTTGACGACGAGCAGGTCGGCGGTGGTGACGCCGGGCCCGCCCTTGCGTGGGATGTCGTCGCCGCCGGCCACGTCGATCACGAAGATCTGCGCGTCCACGAGCCCTCTCGAGAAGGTCGCGGTCAGGTTGTCGCCGCCGGACTCGACGAGGATCAGGTCCAGCGGGCCGACCGCGTCCTCCAGGTCCTCGACGGCTTCGAGGTTGGCGGAGATGTCGTCCCGGATCGCGGTGTGCGGGCAGGCGCCGGTCTCCACGGCGGTGATCCGCTCGGGCGGCAGGACGGCCTCCCGGAGCAGGAACTCGGCGTCCTCACGGGTGTAGATGTCGTTGGTGACGACCGCGAGGGACAGGTGTTCGCGCAGCGCCCGGCAGAGCGCGGCGACGGTGGCGGTCTTGCCCGATCCGACCGGCCCGCCGAGGCCGATGCGCAGGGCCCGCCGGTTTCCGTCGGGCCGGTGGGCGTCCGCGCTGAGGGCGGCGGGACCGGGGTGGGTGTGGTCGAGGTGCATGTACGGCTCCGGTATCGAGAACTTCGCGTCCGACCGGGTCGGACGGGTGGGTGGGCGTATCTACGACGCGAACAGCCGCACGGGCCAGGCCGCATGCCACTCGGCACCGACCTCGAGCAGGGGCCCCGACGCGGCGGGCAGGGCGTCGGCTCCCCCATCGAGCGTTCCGCGGGCCGCCTCGACCGCCGCATCCGCCACCCGGTCCAGCTCCGGCGCCAGCCGGGCCAGTACGCCGGTCGCGTCGAACGGGTCGAGGCTGAGCAGGCGGACCGTGGCCGTGGCCGGCCCGCTCACACTCTCGTACACCGCGCAGTAGGCCGCGTCCTCGGGCCCCAGCCCGGCCGCCCGGGCGGCGAGGCCGAGGACGACCGGCTGGTGCACTCCCTTGGGGAATTCCCGTGCCACGACGTCGAGTTCGGCCGAAGGCCAGCTCGCCCGTGCCGCCCGCATCAGCTGCCGCCCGAGCCGGCGCGCGGCGGCCCGCAGTGCGGGCGATGGCGTACGGGCATCCGCCGCCGCGTCCAACTCGCGCGGGTCGAAGCCGAGTACGGCCGCCGCCGCCAGCGCCGCCGCGACCAGACCGGTGGTGTGCAACCGGCCCCGGCAGAAGTCCTCCAGGCTCGCGGCGGACGTGATGCGGCCCGCCTTGACGGCGGCCTCCGCCCCGCCGGAGTGCGCGTGCCCTCCGGCGGGGAAACGGCCGTCGGCCAGGACGAGCAGTGCTGCCCTGGACATCAGAAGAGGAAGTAACGCTGGGCCATGGGCAGTTCGGCGGCCGGAGCCGCCTCCACCAGCTCGCCGTCGATGTGCACGGCGAAGCTGTCGGGGTCGATCCGGACGTCCGGCCGGGCGTCGTTCTCCCGCATGTCGGCCTTGGTGACCGCGCGCGTCGACTCGATCGCCACGAACCGCTTGCCCAGCCGCAGCCGCTCCGGCAGCCCGTCCTCGATCGCCGCGTGTGCCACGAAGTTGACGGAGTTGGCGGCCGGGGCCCGGCCGATCGCACCGTACATGGGGCGGGGCAGGATCGGCTGCGGGGTGGGGATGGAGGCGTTGGCGTCGCCCATCTGCGCGTACGCGATCTGCCCGCCCTTGATGACGAGGAGCGGTTTGACCCCGAAGAACGCGGGCTCCCACAGCACCAGGTCGGCCAGCTTGCCGGGCTCGACGGAGCCGGTCTCGGCGGCGAGGCCCTGGGCGAGCGCCGGGTTGATCGTGTACTTGGCGACATAGCGCCGTACCCGGTGGTTGTCCGCCCGGCCGTCGCCCGGCAGTGCCCCGCGGCGGCGTTTCATCACATGGGCCGTCTGCCAGGTGCGCAGGACGACCTCCCCGACGCGGCCCATGGCCTGGGAGTCGGAGGAGATGATCGAGATCGCGCCGAGGTCGTGGAGGATGTCCTCCGCGCCGATGGTGGACGGCCGGATGCGGGACTCGGCGAACGCGAGGTCCTCCGGGACCGCCGGGTTGAGGTGGTGGCACACCATCAGCATGTCGAGGTGTTCCTCGGCGGTGTTGACGGTGAACGGCCGGGTCGGATTGGTGGAGCTGGGCAGCACGTTCGGTTGGGCGACCACGGTCATGATGTCCGGCGCGTGCCCGCCGCCCGCACCCTCGGTGTGGTACGAGTGGATGCCCCGGCCCGCGATCGCGGCGAGGGTGTCGCCGACGAACCCCGCCTCGTTGAGGGTGTCCGTGTGGATGGCGACCTGGATGCCGGTGCGGTCGGCGACGGTGAGCGCGGCGTCGATGACGGCCGGGGTGGAGCCCCAGTCCTCGTGCAGCTTGAGGCCCACGGCGCCGCCGCGGATCTGGGAGAGCATCGCCTCGTGCGAGACGGTGTTGCCCTTGCCGAGGAGGCCGACGTTGACCGGGTAGGCCTCCATCGCCTCCAGCATGCGGGCCAGGTGCCAGGGGCCGGGCGTCACGGTGGTCGCCTTGGATCCTTCGGCGGGGCCGGTGCCGCCGCCGACCAGGGTGGTGATGCCGGAGGCCAACGCCTCGTCGGCGACCTGGGGGCAGATGAAGTGGACGTGCGCGTCGATGGCGCCGGCGGTGAGGATCCGCCCGTTGCCCGCGACGATCTCGGTTTCCGGTCCGATGACCAGGTCGGGGTGGACGCCGTCCATGGTGTCGGGGTTGCCGGCCTTGCCGAGGGCGGTGATCCGGCCGTCGCGGATGCCGACGTCGGCCTTGACGATGCCCCAGTGGTCGACGATGACGACACCGGTGATCACGGTGTCGGGGGTGCCCTCGGCCCGGGTGGCCCGGGACTGGCCCATGGACTCGCGGATGACCTTGCCGCCGCCGAAGACGGCCTCGTCGCCGGAGGCCCCGGGGCCGCCGGAGCGGTCCTCCTCGATCTCGATCAGCAGATCGGTGTCGGCGAGCCGGATACGGTCACCGGTGGTCGGGCCGAACAGGTCGGCGTAGGCGGCGCGGGAGATCTCAGGCATCGAGAGCGCCTCCGGTCTCTGCGCGCAGGCCCGGCACGATCCGGGCGCCGGCGAGGGGCACGAGTTCGACGTCGGCGGGGATGCCGGGCTCGAAGCGGACTGCGGTACCGGCGGCGACGTTCAGCCGCTTGCCGCGTGCGGCGGCGCGGTCGAACCGCAGGCCGGGGTTGGCCTCGGCGAAGTGGTAGTGGGAGCCGACCTGGACGGGCCGGTCGGCGGCGTTGAGGACGGTCAGGCGGGTGACCTCGCGGTCCTCGTTGCACAGGACGGGGTCGTCAGCGAACAGGATCTCTCCGGGAATCATCGCGGGCCCCTCAGATGATCGGCTCGTGGACGGTGACGAGCTTGGTGCCGTCCGGGAAGGTGGCCTCCACCTGGACGTCGTGGATCATCTCCGGGACCCCGTCCATGACGTCGTCCCTGGTGAGGATCTTGCGACCGGAGGACATCAGTTCGGCGACGGTACGGCCGTCCCGGGCGCCCTCGAGGATGTGCGACGTGATGAGGGCGACCGCTTCCGGGTGGTTGAGCCTCAGCCCGCGGGCCCTGCGCTTCTCGGCCACGTCGGCCGCCACATGGATCAGCAGCCTCTCCTGCTCGTGCGGGGTCAGTTGCACGTCCCACCTCACCGTCCTTGCTCCGGACCGTGCGGGGTCCGGTTGCCGCAGCCACCGCGACGGGGATAGGTGTAACACGCAGACAAATCCCCGGGATCATCGTCAACCCGGGCAGAAATAACCCCTGGTGGCATGGATCGGCAGGCTAGAACGCCGGAGTTTCAGCGACGTTAACCAGACCTTGATCCACTCATGACCGTGCGATGGCCGCCCGCATACCGGACCGGCTCACGACGCGCCGGGCCCGCGATGCTCGGCCGCGATCCCGAACCGGCGCTGTTCATTGGCGGAACCGGTCTCACGGACCCCCGACACCGTGCTGACGATCTGCTCCTCGGCCGGCTCGTCGAGCGCGTCGAGCCGCTCCAGATCGGCGGCGGAGACCAGCGCGACCAGAGGCTTGCCGTGCCGCGTCACGACGACGCGCTCACCGCCGTACACCACCCGGTTGATCAGGTCGGCGAGCTCAGCCCTGGCTTGGGTCACCGGAATCTCGTAGGCCATGCCCCCATCATAACGTCACGTACGTCCTGTACATTTTTTACAGAAGTCGAGCCCCACAGGGGGCCGCGCCTTGAGGAGGGGTATGTCCATGTCCCGACCGTCCGCCCGTCATGTCCTGCCCGAGTTCACCGAGCGCACGGGGACGGGTGCGCGCACGCTCGATCCCTACGGGAGGCTCTTCGAGGACCGGGTCGTCTTCCTGGGGACGCCGGTCGACGACGCCGCGGCGAACGACGTCACGGCGCAGTTCATGTACCTCGAACACGCGGCCCCCGACCGGGACATCACGCTCTACATCAACTCGCCGGGCGGCTCGTTCGACGCGCTTACGGCGATCTACGACACGATGCGGTACGTCGGTTGCGACGTGGCGACGTACTGCCTGGGACAGGCCGTGTCCGTCGCCGCGGTGCTGCTCGCGGCCGGCACCCCGGGCAAGCGGTTCACGCTCCCGGGCGCACGCATGGTGCTCGAACAGCCCGCACTCCCCGAGCCGGTGCGCGGCCAGCCCAGTGACCTGGTGATCCAGGCCGACGAGTTGGCCCGCGCCCGCGCGCTGACGGAACAGATGCTCGTACGGCACACGGGGCGCACGGCGGAGCAGGTGCACCGGGACCTGGAGCGGGACTTGGTCCTGGACGCGCCCGGAGCGCTGGCCTACGGCCTGGTGGACGGCGTCGTGCCCAGCCGCCGGACCATGTCGGGCGCCCCGGATGGCGGGTGAGCCCGGGATGCTGCCGCCGGAACTGCCGCCGCTGCCCGCGCTGACGCGCGCCGAGGGTGAGTTGATCGACCGATACCTGGAGGCGGTCGACCTGCTCGGCAGGATCAACCCGGCCCGGGACGGGGACACCTACCGCGGGCTGCGCGCGGCGCAGGCTCTGGTGCGCAAGGCGGCGGAGTTGCGCGACGCCCTCGTGCTGATGCATCAGCGGGGCGAGACGGAGCTGCACGGGGACACGCTGGCACGGGCCTTGCGGGTGCTGGACGGTGAACGCCGTACTGCGCGCGTCGTGCTCCCGCCCGACTGCGTCGGCTGACCGGGACACGCGTCCGGCCCGGCACGGGCCACGGCGTCGACGCGTCGTTCGGGCCGTAGTTGAAACGGCCCGAACGGCGTACCGCCGACCGGTGTACATCCAGATCGATTTCCGGGCCTCCCGACTTGCGCGCGAGGACCGTCCATGGCGCACCAAGAGGCATTCCGCCCCAGGTCCGGGGCTACGCCCGGGACCTGACGGCGCCTCGAACACAGCACTGTCCACCCGAACGGGTGAGTGGTGAGTAACGCCACAAAACCCCGGT
The DNA here is from genome assembly GCF_056432605.1 of Streptomyces sp. NPDC045022. Taxonomy (NCBI): domain Bacteria; kingdom Bacillati; phylum Actinomycetota; class Actinomycetes; order Kitasatosporales; family Streptomycetaceae; genus Streptomyces; species Streptomyces sp. NPDC045022. The sequence continues at coordinate 8,801 of NZ_JBWKIR010000001.1, read as the reverse complement.
TTCATTGGGATTTTCGGACAGCGGTGAGTGAAGATCCCTGACTGACGACAAGCCCCCGCCACAGCGGCGGGGCGATCCGGGCGGACGCCGAGTCCTGCCGCCGCCCGGATGCCCGGTCGACAGGAGTGGATCGGCAGGAGTGGAGGACCCAGGCAAGGCGGGTCGCCGGTACGGATGTTCGTCTGCTCGTCGCAGACGGCCGGACGTTCCGAGCAGCCCTTGGGGTGAAGCCGCGGCAACGCGGCCGGGCAACTTCGCCAGCCCGAATCCGACAGGTCATCCTTCACAGGCGGCTGACGAAGGGTTGCGCATGACTGCGCTCAATCGCGTCCCGTCACTGATGGCCCGGGCCGGCACGGCCTCGGCACTCACCCTCGCCGCCGTGGGCGGCTCGATCGCGGTACCGGGTCTCGCCACCGACGCCTCGGCCGCGGCCACGGCCACGAAAGCACTGCAGATCGCGGCCTCCAAGAAGGGCGCTCCGTACAGCTACGGGGCCACCGGGCCGCGCCGGTTCGACTGCTCTGGGCTGACGCTCTACTCGTTCAAGAAGGCGGGCAAGAAACTGCCGCGCACCGCCGCTCAGCAGTACAACAAGACGCACCACATCTCCGCCCGGAGCCGCAAGGCCGGCGATCTGGTGTTCTTCCACTCGGGTTCCAGCGTCTACCACGTCGGCATCTACGCCGGTCACGGCAAGATCTGGCACGCCCCCAGGACCGGTGACGTGGTGCGGCTCCAGAAGATCTGGACCAAGAGCGTCTGGTACGGCCGGGTCAGCTGACCGGCCCTCAGGGCAGGAGCGGCTCCAGCAGCAGGGCCGCTCCCCGCACCGTCAGCGCCACCCCGGTGCCCGCCTGGAGCCCACGGGCGGCCCGGGGCCGGCGCAGCCATCGGCCGAGCCGGTCCACCAGCAGGGCGACCACCTGGAACGAGCGCGTTGCGGACCACCACGGGGAAGTCGGCGCCGGGATCCACCGGCCGGGGTGACGGCGGTGGCGGCCGGCGAGGTGGATCCGGCGCTGCCCCACACCTACCACCCGGCCGAGCCCGTGCCCGTGCCGTCCGCGGTGTGTCTGGATCCGGTCCTGGAAGAGGAACTGGTGCTGGTGACCGCGCCGGGGCACGCCCTGAGCAGCGCCTCCGCCCGGCTGCCGCTCGCGGAGCCGGCCGGGCAGCCGCTGATCAGCATGGCGCCACAGCATCCGGCCCGGCGGGAGTTTCGAGGCCCTGCCGGCCGGGGCCGGGGCCGCACCGGCGCTGCTGGTGCCGTCCCGGGTACGCCGCGGTGTGCGCGCTCGTCAGCGCCGGGCTCGGGGTGGCCGTCGTACCGGAGATGGTGGCGCGCACCGCGACCACACCGGTCGGCGTGCGCCCCTTGGCCGACGGCCGTCTGCGCCGCACGATCTCGGTGGCCCACCGCACTGCCGAGACCTCTCCGGCCGCGGACGCGTTCCGGGCCCTGCTGCGGGGAGCCTTCGGCCGGGCGGGGCGGAGTACGGGAACCCGGGGTCAGGACCCATGAGGCGGGTCCGGGGTCACGGCTCCTGCTGCCCCGCCGGCGTGACCGGCTCGGCCGGCATCGTCCAGGGCAGTTCGATGGAGACCGTCTTGCCGCCCTCGCGGGTGGGGCGGACGCGGAGTCTGCCGCCGCACTCCGCGGTGAGAAAGCGGATGATGACCATGCCGCGCCCGTTGTCCTGCTGGACGGCGGCGGGCAGTCTCTTGGGGAAGCGGGGATGACTGTCCGTGACACCGATGCGCAGGTGTTCGTCGCGGTCCAGCGCGAGGTCGACCGTGAAGGTGGGTGACTGTCCGAAGGTGTGCTGTACGGCGTTCGTGGCGAGTTCGGAGACGATGAGCCGCACGGTGTCGGCCACCTCGGTGTCCGACGGCAGGCCCCACTCCGCGAGGGTCCCCACCACGTAGGTGCGGGCAGCGGAGACCGAGGCGGGATCGCTCGGCAGAGTGACGGATGCTTCCAGATGGTCTGCCATGGCGACGTCGTCCCTTTCCCACGGGGCCGCAGTCCGACATGGAGCGGAAGGTTCGAGTACGGTCCCGGACTGGTGCTTCGTCGCCAGACTGCCATCACCGGGCCGGTCACGGGGAGCGATCCACCAAGATGTGCATATATCTGTCGCTCGATGCGGTGAACTCTGCGACGCGAGACCGTGTTGGGGCGGCCCGGAAGGAGTAGGGAGCAGCCCATGCAGAACGGGCCGGCGGTGCGCCGTCGCAAACTGGGCGCCGAACTGCGCACGCTGCGTACCGGAACCGGGCTCACGAGCGGCGAGGCGGCCCAGCTGGTCGGCTGGCACCAGTCGAAGGTGAGCCGCATCGAGACCGGCGCCAGCGGGGTGAAACCGGCCGACCTGCGGTTACTGCTGGACGCCTACGGGGTGCGGGACGGGCACCTGCGCGAGTTGCTGCTGATGCTGGCGGGGTCCGAGGACGCGGGTGGCCAGGACCGCTGGTGGCACGCCTATCGTGGGGTACTGCCCCCCACGTACCGGGATTTCATCAGCCTGGAGTCGCAGGCGAGCGCGATGCGCACCCTGGAGACCACGGTCGTGCCCGGCCTGCTGCAGACGGCCGAGTACGCCCGCGCGGTGACCCGGGCGGCCGTGAAGGATCTGGACGAGGAACGCCTGGACGCGCTGGTCGAGGTGCGGCTGGCCAGGCAGGACGTGCTGCGTTCGAACCCGCCGCTGCGGCTGTGCGCCGTGCTCGACGAGGCGGTGCTGCGGCGTGAGGTCGGCGGTCCCGAGGTGATGGCCCGGCAGCTGGAGCGGCTGCTGGAGGCCGCCCGGCTGCCCCAAGTACGGCTCCAGGTGCTGCCGTACACCGCCGGAGCGCATGTCGGCCTCACCGGACCTTTCGTTATCTTCTCATTTCCGAGCACTTCTGATCTAGATGTGGTTGTTCTCGACCAGTTGACGAGTAGCCTCTACCTCGAACGGAAAGAAGACCTGTTGGCCTACTCCGAGGCCTTCACCACTCTTCAGCTGCACGCCCTTTCACCCCATGACTCGTTGGACTACATCGCCGGAATAGGTGACGGCGCGTAAGGAGGCACCATGTCAGCACTGCCTCGGAACGTCCCTGCCAGTACCGACCTGCACGACGTGCACTGGCTGCGCAGCAGCTACAGCACGGGAGCCAACAACTGTGTGGAGACGGCCCGGCCGCACTCCGGACCCTCGGCCGGACTGCTCGCCGTGCGCGACTCGAAGGCCCCGGCCGGACCCGCGCTGCTCTTCTCCCCGGAGAGCTGGGCGGGGTTCGTGACCGCGCTGCGGTGACCACGCTCCCCTCCCACCCGACCGATCACTGACCAGATCCGGTCAAATCTCGACACGGCCGTGTCACGCCGACTCATGGTCGCGTCTCGCCGATCACATGTACAGCGCGTTCGATCTCGGCCCCGGAGAGGTCCGCACGGGCGGTCAGCCTCAACCGTGAGATGCCGTCGGGCACGGAAGGGGGACGGAAGCAGCCCACGGCCAGCCCCGCCGTACGGCAGTCGGCCGCCCAGCGCACCGCCTGCTCCGGGGACGGAGCCCGCACGGAGACCACCGCGGCGTCCGGACGCACCGCCTCCAGACCCGCGGCGGTCAGCCGTGCGTGCAGCTCCGCGGCCACCTCACGGGCCCGCGCCGCCCGCTGCGGTTCGCGCACGAGCAGCCGCAGCGCGGCCAGGGCGGCCCCGGCCGCCGCCGGAGCCAGACCCGTGTCGAAGATGAACGTCCGGGCCGCGTTGACCAGATGGTCGATCACCCGGGCCGGGCCGAGCACCACACCGCCCTGGCTGCCCAGCGACTTCGACAGAGTGGCCGTGACGACCACGTCGTCGGCGCCCGCCAGCCCGGCCGCGTACGGCGCGCCCCGGCCGCCGTCGCCCAGCACGCCGAGACCGTGGGCGTCGTCCACGACCAGGCCCGCGCCGTGCTCGCGGCACGCCTCGGCCAAGGCGGCCAGCGGTGCCATGTCCCCGTCGACCGAGAAGACCGTGTCGGAGACGACGATCGCCGCTTCCTCGTGCGTGGCCAGGGCCTTGCGCACCGCCTGGGGGTCGGCGTGGCCGACGACCTGGACGTCACCCCGGGCGAGCCGGCAGCCGTCGATGAGCGAGGCGTGGTTGCCCGCGTCGGAGACGATCAGGGAGCCGTGCGGGCCGAGCGCGGTGACCGCGGCCAGGTTGGCGGCGTAACCGGAGGAGAAGACCAGGGCGGCCTCGAAGCCGCAGAAGGCGGCCAGCTCGCGCTCCAGCTCGGTGTGCAGCTCGGTGGTGCCGGTGACCAGCCGGGAGCCGGTGGAGCCGCCACCCCAGGTCCGGGCGGCCCGCGCCGCCCCTTCGGTGATCTCCGGGTGGTGCGCGAGGCCCAGGTAGTCATTGCTCGCCAGGTCCAGCAGCGGCGAGTCGGCGGGGCGCGGGCGCAGGGTACGCACGAGTCCGGCGCGGCGGCGCGCCTCGGCCTGCTCGTCGATCCAGCCGAACGCCATGGGTCCTCCGGTGCTTTTGTAGGTAGCGGACAGACCCTAGCGGCACGGCCGGCCACCCAGGGTGTGGCAATACCCACACGGTGAACGGTCTCCGTTGTGCGATCTCACCTTGGCCCCAAGGCGTCCCGTAGGACAGGATCGGACCTCATGGACCTGCTGAACACGCTGGTGGACAAGGGGCTTCGGCGCGAGCTGCCGACCCGCGAGGAAGCACTCGCCGTTCTGGCCACCTCCGACGACGACCTGCTCGATGTGGTGGCCGCGGCCGGAAAGGTACGCCGCCACTGGTTCGGGCGCCGGGTGAAACTCAACTATCTGGTCAACCTCAAGTCCGGGCTGTGCCCCGAGGACTGCTCCTACTGCTCCCAGCGGCTGGGCTCCAAGGCCGAGATCCTGAAGTACACCTGGCTCAAGCCCGACGAGGCCTCCGAGGCGGCCGCCGCCGGTCTGGCGGGAGGCGCCAAACGCGTCTGCCTGGTCGCCAGTGGGCGCGGCCCGACGGACCGGGACGTGGACCGGGTGTCGGACACCATCAAGGCGATCAAGGAGCAGAACGAGGGCGTCGAGGTGTGCGCCTGCCTCGGTCTGCTCTCCGACGGCCAGGCCGAACGGCTGCGCGAGGCGGGCGCGGACGCCTACAACCACAACCTCAACACGTCCGAGGGAACGTACGGGGACATCACGACCACCCACACGTACGCCGACCGGGTGGACACGGTGCACAAGGCGCACGCGGCCGGTCTGTCCGCCTGCTCCGGTCTGATCGCGGGCATGGGCGAGAGCGACGAGGACCTGGTCGACGTCGTCTACTCGCTGCGCGAACTGGACCCGGACTCGGTGCCGGTGAACTTCCTGATCCCGTTCGAGGGCACCCCGCTCGCCAAGGAATGGAACCTCACCCCGCAGCGCTGCCTGCGCATCCTCGCGATGGTCCGCTTCGTCTGCCCGGACGTGGAGGTCCGCATCGCGGGCGGCCGTGAAGTCCATCTGCGCACGATGCAGCCACTCGCGCTGCACCTGGCCAACTCCATCTTCCTCGGCGACTACCTGACCAGCGAGGGCCAGGCCGGCAAGGCCGACCTGGAGATGATCGCGGACGCCGGGTTCGAGGTGGAGGGCGCCGGGCAGATCACGCTGCCGGAGCACCGGGCCACGGCCGCCGCGGGCGGCGGGTGCGGGTCGCACGAAAGCGCCGGATGCGGGTCTCACGCGGAGGCGGGCTGCGGCTCGCACGCCGAGGCCGGGTGCGGGTCCCACGCCGGTGGCGGGGTGTGCGGTACGGCGGCCGTGCCGTCCGCGTCTGCCGCGCAGGAGGCGCGCCCCGATCTCGTCGCCGTCCGCCGCCGGGGCGCCGGAACGGACCTCGCCCCCAATGCCTGACCTGGCCCCCCTGAGCGTGCCGGAGCTGCTGGAGCTGGACCGGCGGCACGTCTGGCATCCCTACGGGCCGATGCCCGGACGCGTCGAACCGCTCGTCGTGGAGTCGGCGAGCGGGGTCCGGCTGCGGCTCGCGGACGGCTCGGGCGAGCTGGTCGACGGGATGTCGTCGTGGTGGTCGGCCATCCACGGCTACCAGCACCCGGTCCTCGACGAGGCGGCGCGCGAGCAGCTGGGCCGGATGAGCCACGTGATGTTCGGCGGGCTCACGCACGAGCCCGCCGTACGGCTCGCGAAACTCCTTGTCGACATCTCGCCCGACGGCCTGGAGCACGTCTTCCTGACCGACTCGGGGTCGGTGTCGGTCGAGGTCGCCGTGAAGATGTGCCTCCAGTACTGGCGCTCGCTCGGCCGGCCGGGCAAGCGGCGGCTCCTGACCTGGCGTGGCGGGTACCACGGCGACACCTGGAACCCGATGTCGGTGTGCGACCCCGAGGGCGGGATGCACGAGCTGTGGACCGGCGTGCTTCCGCGCCAGGTCTTCGCGGACGCGCCGCCGGCGCAGTTCGAGGAGTCGTACGCGGAGCATCTGCGCGAGCTGATCGCACGGCACGCGGACGAGCTGGCCGCGGTGATCGTGGAGCCGGTGGTCCAGGGCGCGGGCGGCATGCGCTTCCACTCCCCCGCCTATCTGCGGGTGCTGCGCGAGGCGTGTGACGCGCACGACGTACTTCTGGTGTTCGACGAGATCGCCACCGGCTTCGGCCGCACCGGCGCGCTCTTCGCGGCGGACCACGCGGCCGTCACCCCTGACGTGATGTGCGTGGGCAAGGCGCTGACCGGCGGCTATCTGACGATGGCGGCCACCTTGTGCACCGCGCGGGTCGCCGACGGCATCTCGCGGGGCGCCGTGCCGGTGCTCGCGCACGGCCCGACGTTCATGGGCAACCCGCTGGCGGCGGCCGTGGCCTGCGCCTCCCTGGGCCTGCTGCTGGGCCAGGACTGGCTGTCGGAGGTCAAGCGGATCGAGGCCGGGCTGCGCGAGGGGCTGGCGCCGGCCGCGGACCTGCCCGGGGTGCGGGACGTCCGCGTGCTGGGCGCCATCGGGGTCGTCCAGCTCGACCACGAGGTCGACATGGCCGCCGCGACCCGGGCGGCCGTACGGGCGGGCGTGTGGCTGCGCCCCTTCCGCGACCTGATCTACACGATGCCGCCGTACGTCACCTCGGACGAGGACGTGGCACGGATCGCGCGCGCGGTGTGCGCCGCGGCGCGGGAGGGATGAGATGCCGGTACTGGTGATCACGGGGACGGGCACGGAGGTCGGCAAGACCGTCACCACCGCCGCCGTCGCCGCCGCGGCCCTGGCGGCCGGGCGCTCGGTGGCGGTACTGAAGGCCGCCCAGACAGGGGTACGACCGGACGAGCGCGGAGACGCGGACGAGGTCGCACGGCTCGCGGGGCCGGTCACGGCCACCGAACTGGCCCGCTATCCCGAGCCCTTGGCGCCGGGTACGGCGGCCAGGCGGGCGGGCATGGCGCCGGTGCACCCGCACGAGGTGGCCGACCGGGCCGCCAAGCTGGCCACCGAGCACGATCTGGTGCTGGTCGAGGGGGCGGGCGGGCTGCTCGTCCGGTTCGACGCGGCGGGCGGCACGCTGGCCGACACTGCCCGGTTGCTGAACGCGCCGGTACTGGTCGTCGCCCCGGCCGGCCTGGGCACCCTGAACGCCACCGAACTGACGGCCCGCGAACTACGGCGGCGCGACCTGGAGTTGGCGGGTGTGGTGATCGGCAGCTGGCCCGGCGACCCGGACCTCGCCTCGCGCTGCAATGTCGCCGACCTCCCGGAGGTCGCCGACGCCCCGCTGCTCGGCGCGCTGCCCGCCGGGGCCGGGGCACTGCCTCCGGCCGGCTTCCGCGCGGCGGCGCCGAGTTGGCTGGCGCCGCGGCTGGACGGAACCTGGGACGCGGAGGCGTTCCGTGTCCGGGAGGCGCCCTGACACCTGTCCGGCCTGGCGCGGCAGAGCGTGCCAAGGCTTCTGCCGCCCCGGGTGGAAGGCGCCCGCCACCTGTCCGCCGGCCCCGGATCCTGTCGAGGTCACGGGCGACTGACCGGTCCCGGGAGCCCTGTGCCGGCCGCGCAGCCGCCCGACTTCCTCGCGGGAGGCGTTCGGCGGGGCCGTACGGGGGACAATCACCGTAGGTTCGAACGGTGCGGGGAGGCTGCCATGCGGTTGTTGTCGACCGGTTCCGGCACGGTGGCGCGCGGTCCCGTCCACCACCCGCTGTTCGCGCGTTACTACGCCCGGCTCAGCGTCGGTGCCGAGACCCGGCTGGGCATGGCCGGGGTGCGTGAGCGGCTGCTCGCCGGGCTGTCCGGGCGGGTCATCGAGATCGGCGCGGGCAACGGGCTGAACTTCGGGCACTATCCCGGCGCTGTCGCGGAGGTGGTCGCGATCGAACCGGAGCCGCGCTTGCGGCAGTTGGCGCTGGAGTCCGCGCTGCGGGCCCAGGTGCCGGTGGACGTGGCGCCGGGTGCGGCGGAGGCACTGCCCGTCAAGAGCGAGGCCTTCGACGCGGCCGTGCTGTCGCTGGTGCTGTGCAGCGTGCGGGACGTGGCGCGGGCGCTGGGCGAGGTACGGCGGGTGCTCCGGCCGGGTGGCGAGGTGCGGTTCTTCGAGCACGGGCGGGGCGGCGGCCGGGCGATGACGCTGACCCAGCAGGCCCTGGACCGCACCCTGTGGCCCGTGCTGAACGGCGGCTGTCACCTGTCCCGGGACCCGGTCGCCGCCCTGCGCGAGGCGGGGTTCCGGCTAGGCCCAATGCCGGTGACTTAGGTTGTGCCTTGTCGGGTGATGGTCACGGTGTTCCGTGCGGGTGGTGTCCGGTTGCGGTGCTCGGCCCGTTTGAGCGGC